>NZ_JBAOJM010000015.1:0-110633 GCF_037083425.1 Agrobacterium sp. CCNWLW32 | reverse complement strand
CGTCGCCAAACGCTCGAATACGAGTAGAATCAACACCGTGCGCCATGTCCACCAAATTTAAACCGGACAGCAGTGGGCTTGACCCGAGGATCCATTGATCGCAATGGGCTGTGGATTCTCTGGTCAAGCCCGAGAATGACGAAGGAGAGGTTTCGACATATCCACCAAGCAAAAAGGGTCGGCTCAAAGCCGACCCTTTTGTCGTTTATAGTTTCAGCCGATCAGAAGATATCGGCGCCGCTGCCCCACGGGCCATGCGGCTTGTCGACGCCGTCGGTGCGTTCGAAACCATGTGCGCCAAAGAAGTCGCGTTGCGCCTGGATGAGGTTGGCGCTGCCGCGACCACGGCGATAGGCGTCGAAATAGCCAAGCGCCGAAGCCAGTGCCGAAACCGGCAGGCCGGAGAGAACGGCATAGGAAACAACACGGCGCAGCGGTGCGTCGGTATCCTTGACGATGCCGGAGAAGGCCGGCGTCACGATGAGGTTGGCCACATGCGGGTCCTTGGTGAAGGCCGAGGTGATCTCATCGAGGAATTCCGAGCGGATGATGCAGCCGGCGCGCCAGATGCGGGCGATCGTCGGCATCGGCAGGTTCCAGTTGAACTCCTTCGATGCGGCCGACATGATGGCGAAGCCCTGCGCATAGGCGCCGACCTTGGCGGCCAGAAGCGCGCTTTCGAGATCGGCGATGAAGGCCTTTTTGTCAGCGGGTGCCGGTGCAACGGTCGGTAGACCGAAGATCTTCTCGGCAGCTTCGCGCTCGTCCTTCTGCGAGGAGAGAATACGGGCAGCCACAGCCGCCTCGATGGCGGTTGCGGCGACGCCCATGTTCTGCGCCTCGATGACCGACCACTTGCCGGTGCCCTTCTGGCCGGCCTTGTCGAGGATCAGATCGACCATCGGCTTGCCGGTGATCGGATCGGCGGCGCGCAGAACCTTCTCGGTGATTTCGATCAGGTAGGAGTTCAGGCGGCCCTTGTTCCATTCGGCGAACACGTCGGCGATTTCGACTGCGCTCATGCCAAGGCCGTCACGCAGGATGCCGTAGATTTCGGCGATCATCTGCATGTCGGCATATTCGATGCCGTTATGGATCGTCTTGACGAAATGGCCGGCGCCGTCATTGCCGAGCCATGCCACGCACGGATCATCGTTGTACTTGGCGGAAATGGAGGTCAGCACCTTCTCGACACGCTTCCAGCTATCCTCGGTCCCGCCAACCATGATCGACGGTCCATGGCGGGCACCTTCTTCGCCGCCGGAAACACCCATGCCGATAAAGGTCAGGCCGCTATCCTTCAGATTGTCGAAACGGCGGATCGTATCGCGGAAATTCGCATTGCCCGCATCGATCATGATGTCGCCGTTAGAAAGATGGGGTTTAAGGATTTCCATCTGCTGGTCGACAGGGTCACCAGCCTTGATCATGATGATGATCGGGCGCGGAGGACGAATGGCGGCGACGAATTCCTCGATGGTTTCGCAGGGGATCAGCTGTCCCTGCAAGTCCCCGGCTTCAGCGTAGAATTTTTTCGTCGCTTCAGGGGTTCGGTTGAATACGGCAATCTTGTTGCCCTTTTCCGCGATGTTCAACGCCAGGTTCGAGCCCATGACGCCGAGACCGATCAAACCGATTTCTGCCTGTTCCACGGATGTGCCTCCATCTTGCTTTAAGGTGGTCGTGTTGTGGCACTGTAATGAACAAACGGCAAGGCTAGCCGCGACTGAAACGATTAAATTTTGATGACGCAAATCAGCTTTGCATATTTGCGACAGGTCAGAGCCGGCTCTAAACGACAGGCCCACCTCGCCTCCTATGATCGCCGGGGTCGGTCGTCGCCGTCATCCAGCGCACGCCAGGCGGCCCCGTCCATATCCTCATACTGGCCAGAGCGCACCGACCAGAGGAAGGCGAAAAGGCCGAGCGCCCCCAGAAACAGCGCGACCGGAATGAGATAGATCAGCATGTTCATGCCAGTTGCGCCCCCTCTCCCGCATATCCTGTTTTTACGTTGTTCCGAGGACGCACGGTTTCAGCCGTGCCGGCAAGACGCAACGCATTGGCGACGACGATCAGCGAGGATGTCGACATGGCGATGGCCGCGATCATCGGCGTCGCATAACCGGCAATCGCAATCGGCACGGCGATGACATTATAGCCGATGGCGAGAGCGAAGTTCTGCCGGATGAGCCTTCCGGCCCGCTGCGACGTCTCGATCGCAAAGGGCACGGCATCGAGATCCTCCTGCATGAACACGAAATCAGCGGCCTGCCGGCCGATATCGGCGGCGGTGGCGGGCGCCATGGAAACATGGGCGGCGGCAAGCGCCGGCGCATCGTTGATGCCGTCTCCCACCATCAGCACCCTGCGACCCTCGCCGGCGAGCGCAGCGCAGCGCGCCGCCTTGTCCCTCGGCGAAAGGTCTGCACTCCAGTTGCCGATCCCCAGCCGCTGCGCCATGGCGCTGACAGCCGCCGCCCGGTCACCCGAGACGATTTCCTGCGCAAGGCCCCGCACTGAGAGGCTGCGCAATGCCGCAACTGCACCTGCGCGCGGATTGTCCTCGAAGCCGAAGCTCGCCAGATGCCGGCCGTCAAGGGACAGCACGACTTCCGACCGCGCATCGCCATTGTCGACGCCCGCGTCGTCATCCGGGCAGGCGAAACGGCGATTGCCGAGCCGGTAGGTTCCGGCTTCCGTCTCAGCCTCAACGCCGGAGCCGGGAATTTCCCGCACTGCCTCATAGGTCGTCATGGCGCCGTTATAGGCGGCATACAGGGCTTTCGAGAGGGGATGGCGCGAATGGGCGGCAAGCCCCGCAGCAATCGCCATGGTGGCCGGCTTCACATCACCTGTCTCGACCAGTCTCGGCTTTCCAACGGTCAGGGTGCCTGTCTTGTCGAACAGCACGGTATCGATTTCGGCCAGCCGCTCCATGGCCGAGCCTTCCTTGACCATGATGCCGTGCCGGAAGAGCCTGCCTGCCGCCACCACCTGCACGACGGGAACGGCAAGGCCAAGCGCACAGGGGCAGGTTATGATGAGAACCGCTATGGCGATCAGCATCGCCTGTTTCCAGTCGCCGCCGAAAAAGCCCCAGCCAAGAAATGTCACCAGCGCGAGAAGATGCACGACGGGCGAATAATAGCTCGCGGCGCGATCAGCGATGCGCCGATACCGCGCCCGGCCGCCTTCCGCCGCCTCCATAAGCCCGATCACCTCCGACAGGAAGGACTCCTTTGCCGAGGCGGTTACCCGCGCGATCAGCGAACCGGTGAGGTTGAGCGTACCGGCCTGCAGGCTGTCACCTGCCGTAACGCGGCGCGGTGCGCTTTCGCCGTTGACGATGGACATGTCGAGATCGCTGCTGCCGGAGACGACCACGGCATCCACCGCCACACGGTCCCCGGCGGCAATCGTTATCGACATTCCGGGTTGGACATCGGCAAGCTGGCGGTATTCCCGCGTTCCATCCTCACCGATCACGGTCGCGCCGCGCGGCGAAAGCCTTGCAAGCCCGGCAATGGCCGAACGCGCCTTGTCGCGCATGATATGGTCAAGCGTGCGGCCGATCAGCAGGAAGAACAGCAGCGACACGGTCGCGTCGAACCACGCATGTTCACCGTGATGGATCGTTTCCCACAGCGAAACGGCATAGGAGAGCGTGATGGCGAGCGCAATCGGCACATCCATATTGGTGCGGCCGTGTTTCAGCGCATTCCAGGCCGACTGGTAAAAGAAGCGGCCACCATAGATCAGCGCCGGCGCGGCGATCATCGCCGAAATCCAGTGGAACATGTCGCGCGTCGCCGCATCCGCGCCTGACCAGACGGAGACGGAAAGGAGCATGATATTGGCGGAGGCAAAACCGCACAGCGCCACCGCCCTGATCAATTGCGAACGCAAGGCGTCGGAAGCATCCTGACCGCTGGCGAAAAGATGCGTGCGATATCCGGTCGAAAGAATGGCGCGGGCGAGATCGGAAGGATCGGTCCTGACGCCATCGACCTCTTCCTTCCAGACGATTGCGACGCGTTTGGACGACAGGTTCACGCGCGCCCGCTCCACCTGGCGGAGACGGCTAAGCGCGGTTTCGATGGTGGTGATGCAGGCGCCGCAATAGACATCCGGCACGCTGAGATCAGTCTGCCGCAGCCCCTGCCCCAGATCGCGGCTCGCCAGCAGCAATTCCTCCGACGATGGTGGATTGACCGGTTCGCCAAGCTGAAGCGAACCTTCCGTTCCCGGTGCGCAGCAGCTCATTTGCGCCCCCTGATGACGGCGATCCGCGTCCCCTCATGCACGATGATCCGGCCATCCTTGACGGCGGTGACCTCGACGATCCACTGGCCGGGCAGCATGTCATGCACACCGGTGAAGACGCCGGTGGAAAGCGGGGTGAGCTCCATGTCGAAATTCTGGCTTTCACCGACCGGCCGGCGGAAATGCGCCGTCACCGTATCCGTATCGACGGGCCCCTTATCCGGATGGAAAACCTCATAGCGTACGGTCTTTTCGTCCACCACGAGCTTGCCCTTGATGCCAGTCGCGGCCCGTGCCTTGGCGGCTTCCGCCTTGGCGTTGAACTGCTGGCTGGCGACATAGGTATTGGGCACGACAAGCCCGCTCCAGCTGTTCACCGCATTCCAGGCCATGATCATGTTGACCGTGATGATGGTGCCGAAGAACAGCAGCATGACGCCGAGCATGTGCCAGCCGGTAAAAGTGAAGCCGGATGTCTGGCGATTGTTCACGGTCATTTTTTCACTCCCGGAGCGTTGAAGACAGCATCGTAACGGGCCGTCTCATGGCCGCCCGTATCGCTGACGATGAATTCGAAATTTTCAGCCGTTCGCGCGACATCCTTGCCAGGCAGGGTGACAAAGACCTTCAGCGTCGTCGCCTCATCCGGTTCGACCGTAACGTTGAAAGTGCGCGAGACCGTATCCGGCATGCCGTTTATCTTCATCACCGCATTCGGGATGCCCTCGATGGTGAGGCTCATCATGCGCGGCTGCGGCACCATGTTGAGAATGCGCACGGTATAGCCGTTGCGGATCGAACCGTTCGATTCCAGCACATATTGCGGATTGCGGTCGTGCAGGACGTTGAGCGCCAGCCGCTCGCGCGTCACCAGCGCAAACAGCATGCCGATGCCGACCGCCGACCAGATGGCCGTATAAAGCAGCGTGCGCGGCCGGAAGACGATGCGCCAGTTGAAGTGGCGGATGCTCTTCCTGAAGCTGCCATCCTCCTCGCGCACATTGGCAGGCCGGATGGCGTGCGCACCGTTGCCGGTCGCCAGCGCCATGTTGGACTGGTATTCCGCAAGCGTCGCATAGGCGATCAGCCCGCGCGGTTTGCCGATCTTGTCCATCACCCCGTCGCAGGCGTCGATGCAGAGCGCGCAGGTGATGCATTCCAGCTGTTGCCCGTCCCTGATGTCGATGCCCATGGGACAGACGGCGACACAGGCGTTGCAATCGACGCAATCGCCGATGCTCTCGCCCGCCGCAGCGGCTTTTTTGGCGTGCCGCGAGCGCGGTTCGCCGCGCCAGTCATTATAGGTGACAACAAGCGAATTCTCATCCAGCATCGCCGCCTGGATGCGTGGCCAGGGACACATGTAGGTACAGACCTGCTCCCGCATCAGCCCGCCGAAAACATAGGTGGTGGCGGTAAGCGTGGCGACGGTCGAATAGGCGATCATCGGCGCCTGTCCCGTCATGAACTGCATCGCCAGCGTCGGCGCATCGGCGAAATAGAAAATCCAGGCGCCGCCGGTCAGAACGCCAATCACCAGCCAGATCGCATGTTTCAGCACGCGCTTGCGCAATTTGCCGAATGTAAGGGGCGCGGCGTCCAGTTTCATGCGGGCGTTCCTGTCACCCTCTATCGCCCGTTCAACCACCAGAAACAGATCGACCCAGACGGTCTGTGGACAGGTATAACCGCACCATGCGCGCCCCACGGCTGAGGTGACGAGAAACAGCCCCAGCCCCGCCATGACCAGCAATCCCGCAACGAAAAAGAACTCCTGCGGCCAGATTTCGATGAAGAAGAAATAAAAGCGCCGGTTGGCGATATCGATCAGCACTGCCTGATCGGGTGCATAAGGCCCCCTGTCCCAGCGCAGGAACGGCGTCAGATAATAGATGCCGAGGGTGACGAGCATCACCAGCCATTTGAACCGCCGGAACCGACCTTCCGCGCGCTTGGGAAAAATCTTCTTGCGGGCTTCGTAGAGCGGTTTGCGCGTTTTTGCGGAATTGACGGCTTCCGCCTCCAGCCTTTCGACGGGCTGTTGCGGGCTGTCCTGTCCGGCGCGATAGATGTTCATGGTAAGATGTCCGTTTTTATCTCCTTGCTTTCTCCCATCTCCCCGGTGAAACATCCTTGACTTACATCAAGTGACGACAAAGTGGCGCAGTATGGGAACGCGCCGCCAAGGGAGGATGAAATGCCTGTCATGCAGTCGAGAATCATTCATCTGTCGATCGAAAAACCCTGGGCCCAGGTCTACGACTTCGCCTCCGACCCGCAGAACATGCCCAGCTGGGCCGCAGGCCTTGCGGGCGGCCTCAAATCCGATGGCGAGGACTGGATCGCCGAGGGCGGACCGCTTGGCGAGGTGCGCGTCAATTTTGCGCCCGCAAACGAATTCGGCGTCATCGACCATGTCGTGACATTGCCGGATGGCATCAAGGTTTATAACGCGCTACGGGTGACGCCGAACGGCAGCGGTACGGAGGTGAGTTTCACCCTCCTTCGCCTTCAGGACATGACGGACGAGGATTTCGAGCAGGATGCAAGAGCGATCACGGCCGATCTCGAAACGCTGAAGGTGCTGCTCGAAAAGGACTGATGGAGGAACGATGACCACGAATACAAACGACCGGCGGATCGACTATGTCGAATTCAACGTCACCGATATCGAGCGCAGCAAGGAATTTTACGGCGGCGCCTTCGGCTGGTCCTTCAAGGATTACGGTCCGCAATATTGCGAGTTTTCCGACGGCCGGCTGACCGGCGGTTTTACCACCACGGCACCCGTCTCGGCCAAAGGCGGGCCGCTCGTGATTCTCTACGCCGCCGATATCGAGGATGCCCAGCGCCGCGTCGAGGCCGCCGGCGGCCAGATCAGCGTCGCGCTTTTCGAGTTTCCCGGCGGACGCCGTTTTCATTTCACCGATCCGGATGGATACGAACTAGCAGTCTGGTCGAAAAACTGATTGGCAGGAGCCCGTCATGACTTTGACAACGCCGCCTTTTTCGTTGGTCGGTATCGATCATATCGTCTTCATCGTCGACGACATGATGCGGGCGCTCGATTTTTACCGGAACGTGCTGGGGTGTAGGGATGGTTACTCTTACCCTGCTCTCGGGATGGAACAAGTCTGGTGCGGAAATGCCTTGATCGTGCTGTGGGATGTCACGCATCCCGGTGGCACAAAGGCTGCTCCGCCCGTCGCCGGAGGACGTAATGTCGATCACATCTGCATAGCGACCGGTCCTCTGAACCATGATGCACTTCGCGCACATCTGGCGAAATTTAACGTCACGATAGAACAGGAAGCCTTTCACGGCGGCGCGAGAGGAATGGGACATTCGTTCTATTTCCGTGATCCCTTCGGCAACAAGATCGAGTTGAAGGGACCAGCCGAATATCCGGATGGACGGGCGGAAAACGCCTGATCTAAACAATAAAAAAGGGCGCCTCCCCGGCGCCCCTTCTTTACATTCCGCTTGCTTCACTCGCCCCCACCAAGCGAATGCACGAAGATCGCCAACTGCTTGACCGTCGTATCGCCAAGGCGCTCACCCCAGGCGGGCATGACGCCATGCTTGGGCGAACGGATCTGCGCGACGATGCCCTCTTCTCCATGCGCCTTCAGCCAGATCGCATCGGCGAGGTTCGGTGCACCGAACTCGCGGTTACCCTTGGCATCCTCGCCGTGGCACGAAGCGCAATTGTCGGCAAAGACCTGCTTGCCGGGTTCCACCAGCGCCGGGTTGGCGGGCTTTCCCGTCAGGCTGACGACGTAAGCCGCAACCTCGCGGATTTCGTCCGACTTGAGAATATCGCCGAAGGCCGGCATTTCCGACGCGCGCGTGTCAGCATCATCTGCAAAACGGATGCCGTGCTTCACCGTCGTGTAGATGTCGTCAACGCTGCCGCCCCACATCCAGTCGTCATCATTGAGGTTGGGATAACCCTGCCCGCCTTCCGCACCAGAACCGTGACACTGAATGCAATTGACCTTGAAAGCGGCCGCACCGCCGGAAAGGGCAAATTGCATCAGGGTCGGATCGGCCTGAATATCGGCAAGCGACGACTTGGCGATCTTGTCGACAAAAACGCTCTGCGACTGTTTTGCATCGGCGATTTCGGCGGCGATCTCACCACGGCTGCTCCAACCGAGCAGCCCTTGCGTCGCCCCGTTGATCAGCGGCCATGCCGGATAGGCGATGGTATAGCCGATGGCCCAGAGGATCGTGAAGTAGAAGGTCCAGACCCACCAGCGCGGCATGGGATTGTTCAGCTCACGGATACCGTCCCATTCATGGCCGGTGGTTTCGACGCCGCTGATGTCATCAATGTGTTTTTCGGACATATCCTAGTCCTCCTTGAGCGGAATGCTGGCGGCATCGTCCGCGGCCTTCTTCGAGCCGGGGCGAAGGGTGAAAACGACGACGCCGGCGAAGAACAGGGTCATGGCAAGCAGGCCCCAGCTGTCGGCGAAGTGGCGCATGGCCGTGTAGGTTTCCATGGCTTACACCTCCTCACCGGTATCCGGCGGCATCGTCATAGGTCGAAAAATCGACCAGCGTGCCGAGCATCTGCAGATAGGCGACCAGCGCATCCATTTCGGTAAGCTTGGTCGGGTCGCCATCGAAATCGCCCACCTTCGCCTTGGGATACCGCGCCAGGAGTTCCGACGAATCCGCATTCGGGTCGGCCTGGGCGGCAAGATCGGCCGCGGATTTCTCGATCATCTCGTCGCTATAGGGCACACCAACGGCGCGGTTGGCCTTCAGCTCCATGGAGACGTCGGTGATCTTCAGCGGCGTGGTCTTGAGGAACGCATAGGACGGCATGATCGATTCCGGCACCACCGAGCGCGGATCGGCCAGATGCTGCACGTGCCATTCGTTCGAATAGCGGTCACCGACGCGCGCGAGGTCCGGCCCCGTGCGCTTGGAACCCCACTGGAACGGATGGTCATACATGGATTCCGCCGCCAGGCTATAGTGCCCGTAACGCTCCACCTCGTCGCGGAACGGACGGATCATCTGGCTGTGGCAGACATAACATCCCTCGCGGATGTAGATGTTGCGCCCGGCCAGCTCCAGCGGCGTGTAGGGCCGCATGCCCTCCACCTTCTCGATGGTGTTTTCGAGATAGAAGAGCGGTGCGATTTCCACGATGCCGCCGATCGAGACGACCAGCAGGGAGCCGACCAGAAGCAGCGTGGCGTTGCGTTCGATGACGCCGTGTTTGTCGAGTATGGACATCGGCCTCTCCTTATTCAGCAGGCTGCAGCGAACGGGTTTCGGCGGGCTGCGCCGAAACTTCGGCATCCTTGCGGACGCCTTCGTCGCGTTGATGACCGAGGATGGTCATCGTGACGTTGTAGGCCATGATCAGCGCGCCGCTGAGGAACATCAGGCCGCCCAATGCACGCATCACGTAATAGGGGAACAGCGCTGCGACCGATTCCGCGAAGGAATAGACGAGGAAGCCCTGGCTATCATATTCGCGCCACATCAGCGCCTGCTGGATGCCGGCCACCCACATGACGGCGGCGTAGACGACGATGCCGAGCGTGGCGAGCCAGAAGTGCCAGTTGACCAGCTGCAGGCTGTAGAGACGCTCCCTGCCCCATAGTTTCGGCGTCAGGTAATAGATCGCGCCGAAGGTGATCATGCCGTTCCAGCCGAGTGCGCCGGAATGCACGTGGCCAATGGTCCAGTCGGTATAGTGGCTGAGCGAATTGACGGCCTTGATCGACATCATCGGACCTTCGAAGGTCGCCATGCCGTAGAAGGCAACGGCCATCACCATCATGCGCACGACAGGGTCCGTGCGGATCTTGTCCCATGCGCCCGAAAGCGTCATCAGACCGTTGATCATGCCGCCCCACGAGGGCATCCACAGCATGACCGAGAACACCATGCCGAGCGTCTGCGCCCAGTCCGGCAGCGCGGTATAATGCAGATGGTGGGGGCCGGCCCAGATATACATGAAGATCAGCGCCCAGAAGTGAATGATCGACAGGCGGTAGGAATAGACCGGACGGTTCACCTGCTTCGGAATGAAATAATACATCATGCCGAGGAAGCCGGCGGTGAGGAAGAAGCCGACGGCATTGTGGCCATACCACCATTGCGTCAGCGCATCCTGCACGCCCGAAAAGGCCGAGTAGCTCTTGACGCCAAGGAACGAGACCGGAATGGCGAGATTATTGACGATATGCAGCATGGCAATCGTTACGATGAATCCCAGGTAGAACCAGTTCGCCACATAGATATGCGGCTCCTTGCGCATGAAGATCGTGCCAAGGAAGGCGACGAGATAGGCAACCCAGACGATGGTCAGCCAGATATCGACATACCATTCCGGCTCCGCATATTCGCGACCCTGGGTAATACCGAGCAGGTAGCCGGTGGCGGCCATGACGATGAAGAGATTATATCCCCAGAACACGAACCAGCCGAGATTGCCGCCGAAGAGGCGCGCGCGACAGGTTCTCTGCACCACGTAGAAAGACGTGGCAATCAGCGCATTTCCCCCGAAAGCGAAGATCACCGCTGATGTGTGCAGCGGCCGCATGCGGCCGAAATTGAAATAGGGCGCGATGTTGAGATCGGGAAAGGCGAGTTGCAGCGCCACCACGACACCCACCAGAAAACCGACGACACCCCAGAACACGGTGGCGATGACGCCGTATTTCACCACCTCATCGAAATATTCCGACTTGAGGCGCGCACGCGCCGCCTGATCGACAGGCGCAAAGGAGACACGGCGCAGCAGAAGCACCGTGCTGACCAGAAGTGTAAAGAACAGCACCCACATATGGGCAGCGAAAAGACTGTCATGGGCAAAGGCTGCCCCGAGCAACGCGAGAAAGGCCCCGAGGGCCACGATCGCGGTTTCTAACGTGTAATTCATTGTTGGTTTCCCCCAACGTGCAAGCCGACCGACGAAAGGCACGGCACGCGCCTGGGAGAGCGGGAACGCGCCTTTGCGTCGGTTGGAGCATTGCCACCGCGCGGGAAAGCCCACCTTGATCCAGATCAAGAATGCAAAGCTGTCGCAGCCCCGGCAAAACAGGGCGCGGCTCTACGAGAGGAATTTGCGTAAAAGCAAAAAACGCAGGGCGATATCGACCAGGGTGTCGTCTCAGCCCTTCATCTTCAGGGGCAGCCCGGCGGCGACAAAATAGACCTCGCCGGCAATTGCCGCGATTCGCTGATGCAGGCGGCCGGCGTGATCGCGGAATTCACGCGCCATGCGATTTTCAGGCACGATGCCGAGACCCACTTCATTGGAGACGAATATCAGCGTCGCCTGCGACGATATGATCGCCGCCTCAACTGCGGTGAAGGCAGCCTCGATATCGGCATTCTCCATCATCAGATTGGTGAGCCACAGGGTGAGGCAGTCGATGAGAATGACATTTCCCGCGTCGTCGAGCCGCTGCAGAACGGCGGCGATATCGACCGGCGCTTCATGGGTGGTCCATTCCCCGCCGCGCCGCTCCTGATGATGGCTGATGCGGTCGCGCATCTCGTCATCCCATGCTCGCCCGGTGGCGAGGTAATGCAGGCGTCCGCCGGATTTTCCCGCAAGTTCCTCGGCAAAACGCGATTTGCCGGAGCGCGCGCCGCCAAGAATGAAAACGGAGCGGTTTTTATCTGTCATGGGAAACCTGAAGGAAAAGAATGAATCGGACCGGCATCTTTGCGGTGACGCAAGCCAGGGACAGGCGGTCATGAAGGGAACGATTCGTAGAAAAAGGCGTCCCCCGGTTGTTCATGCCGGACTGCCGCTGATACCGGACCGGAGAAACAAGACCTGCCCGCAGGATGCGGGACATGGAAAGCCCTGATTACCCCGGATACCGGAAACACCGGTCCTGATGAAAGGCTAGGTGCGAAATGCCATCCTGTCAATCGGCGGGTGACCGTGCCGGGATTTACGCGGAACCGGTACGCAAAACCTTACCCGGAACCGGCAGACCTGTCGTCCGCAAGTGGATTGATAAAGCGACTTGGTTACCGGAAAGTTAGCGAAAAACCGAATGATGAAACCGCAACGCCGAAGGAGAATATCGAGTGACGGCAGTCACCGCCATTGCCTTGCCATGGCCTTCAAATCAATATGCTTTCGAAGATTCGCAAACAGTAAGGTGGCCTGCCCGTGATGACCGTCATGGACTATATCTCGATCGTCGTTTTCATCCTGCTATGGGCCATCTATACCCATGTAACGACGGGAACGAGGCTGTTTTCGAGAGCCAGCCTCAATCAGGCCATGGCCGAGCGCCGTCGCCACTGGATTATGAATTCGCTGAAGCGCGACCTGAAGATGATCGACACGCAGATCATGGCCGGCCTGCAGAACGGCACCGCCTTTTTCGCCTCCACCTCCATCTTCGCCATCGGTGGATGTTTCGCTCTTCTGGGCGCGACCGAACAGGTCGAATCGGTGTTTCGCGACATGCCTTTCGTGCATTATGCCGGGCGCACGGCCTTCGAACTGAAGGTCATAGGGCTCACCTGTCTTTTCGGTTACTCCTTCTTCAAATTCGGCTGGTCCTACCGCCTGTTCAACTATTGCACAATCCTTTTCGGCGCCATCCCCATGGTCCACGATGTCAACGCGGATCGCGAGGCAGCGGAGCGGGCGGCCGAAAACGTCATAAAGATGAACATCATCGCTGCTAAGAACTTCAATGACGGCCTGCGGACGATCTTTCTGTCCATCGGTTATCTCGGCTGGTTCATCAGCCCCTATGTCTTCATTGCCAGTACGGTCATCATCATCGTGGCGCTGTTGCGCCGCCAGTTCTTTTCCGAGGCCCGGCGCGCGATCATGGAAGAAAACCAGCCTTGAAATAGCCGCACTTCAAGGGCCAAGCCCTCGGGTCATTTCGAGCGAATCCAAGTGAATGTTAGCTCCCTCGAAAGCTGAAAAAAGCGGGAAACATGGACACAGACGCAGCCGCAAACGAAAACCGCCGCAAGGGCCGCATCGGCGGTCTCGACACCCTGCGCGGGCTGGCCCTCATCGCCATGGCGTCCTATCACTTCACATGGAACCTGGAATATTTCGGCTATCTCGAACCCGGCACGGCGACGACAGGCCTGTGGAAACTCTATGCGCGCGGCATCGCCAGCTCGTTCCTGTTCCTGGCCGGTTTCAGCCTGTTTCTCGCCCATGGCAAGGGCGTGAACTGGCCGTCTTTCGGCAAACGTTTTGCGATGGTGGCCGGTTCGGCGCTGCTCATTACCGTCGCGACCTATTTTGCCTTTCCGGACAGTTTCATCTTCTTCGGTATATTGCACAATATCGCCGCCGCAAGCCTCGTGGGGCTGCTGTTCCTGCGAGCCCCTGCAGTCGTGACGCTGCTTTTTGCGGTGATCGCTTTCATCCTGCCGCAATATCTGCAATCCGAACTGTTCAACGCAAAATGGCTGGCCTGGATCGGTTTTTCCACCATGCCGCCCCGCTCGAACGATTATGTTCCACTGCTGCCCTGGCTTGCGCCCTTCCTCGCCGGGCTTGCGGTTTCGCAATTCGTCACGCCGCGCGATTGGCTCGATCGCTTTCGAAGCCCGAGTTCACCTCGCAACCTGATCGCCAGCGCCGGCCGCCACAGCCTCGCCTTTTACCTTATCCACCAGCCGGTGCTGATCGGCCTCGTTTACACCCTGTCGCTCATCGCTCCGCCTCCGCCTGTCGATCAGGTCGAGCTGTACAAATCGAGCTGTGAAAAAAGCTGCGTCGAGCAGGCAAACGGGCTGGAACTATGCCAGCGTTTCTGCGGCTGCACGCTGGAGAAGCTGCAGGCCGAAGACCTGTTCGATATGATGATGGAAGGCAAACTCAGCGCGGATCAGCAGACGAAGGTCAGCGAAGTGGCGCAGCAGTGTACGGCTGAGGCGCAATAGGGATAAACGTCAGGGCTTACGATCCATTTCTTCTCCCCGCCGGGGAGAAGGTGGCCCGAAGGGCCGGATGAGGGGGAACCCTCGCCGAACTATCTTTACCCTCGCCCCTTATCCCGCTGCCGCGACCTTCTCCCCGGTGGGGAGAAGAAATGAGCGAAACCCGCTCGTTCCATATGCAGCAAAAGTGGAAAGACTTCAGAGCCATTCTCGACGTTACGTTAACGGAGTAGCCAAACCGCTACAGGGCGGGGTTCACGTCCCCACGCCGATTTCGGCAAGCCGCGTCAGACAGGCTTCTTCGACATTGTCGAGTTCCGCCAGCGTCTCCTCGATGTCCTTGCGTTTTTGCCTGAGATCGGCGCGCTTTTCATCGACCTTCTTCATCAGAAGCACCAGTTGGCCCGATTCGCCCGGCGGCTCCTTGTAGACGTGAATGATTTCGCGAATTTCGGAGATGGTGAAACCGATACGGCGGCCGCGCAGGATTTCCTGAATGAGGCGGCGGTCCGCAGCCCTGAAAAGCCGGGTGCGCCCACGACGCTCAGGGTGAATAAGCCCCTCGTCCTCATAAAATCTCAAGGTACGGGTGGAAACACCGAATTCGCGTGTCAGTTCGGTTATGCTATAATACTTGTCCAAGGGCCTATCCGATTCATAACCGGATAATATTATTTGACCTTCACGTAAAAGTCAATTTTCGCCCGCTTCCCCTATCCGGAAATACCGTACCACCAGGTCGCGATCCCCAGAAAGGCGAAAAAGCCGACAATATCGGTCACCGCCGTGACGAAGACTGCCGAGGAGACGGCCGGGTCCGCTCCGAACTTGTCGAGCACCAGCGGAATGAGAATGCCCGCCAGCGCCGCCGCCAGCATGTTGAGACACATGGCCGTGGCGATGATGCCACCGATATGGATATCCTGAAACCAGACACCGGCGACAATGCCGATGGCGCAACCGAACAGCATGCCGTTCAGGATACCCACACCCGCCTCGCGCCTGATGATGCGGGCGGCGTTGTGAATATCGAGGCTTTTGGTGGCGAGCGCCCGCACCGACACCGTCATGGTCTGCGATCCGGCATTGCCGCCCATACCGGCCACCGCCGGCATCAGGATCGCCAGAGCGATAATCTGCTGGATCGTCGCATCGAACAGGCTGATGACCGAGGCGGACAGAAAGGCGGTAAGGAGATTGACGGCAAGCCAGGGCACACGCGAGCGCGAGGTGCTGACAATGCTATCAGACAGCTCTTCGTCACCGACACCGCCAAGGCGCAACAGATCCTCTTCGGCCTCTTCCTGAATGACGTCCACCACGTCATCGATGGTCAGCACGCCCACCAGCCGGCCGTTGTCATCGACTACGGCTGCGGAGAGAAGGTCGTATTGCTCAAAAAGCTGCGCGGCCTCTTCCTGGTCCATCTCGGCCGGAATGGAGTGGTTGGTCTCGTGCATGATCGTTTCGATCTTCACCTGACGCTTGGCGCGCAGCACGCGATCGAGATCAAGCGCACCGACCAGCTTGAACGTGGGATCGATAACGAAAATTTGCGAAAACGATTCCGGCAGTTCTTCTTCTTCGCGCAGATAATCGATGGTCTGCCCCACGGTCCAGAACGGCGGCACGGCCACGAATTCCGTCTGCATGCGGCGGCCGGCCGAACTTTCCGGATAATCCAGCGCCCGCATCAACCGCACGCGTTCGGTGAACGGCAGTTGCGAGAGAATATCCTCGCGGTCTTCGTCGTCGAGGTCCTCGAGAATATAGACGGCGTCGTCCGAATCCAGCTCGCCGATACCGGCGGCGATCTGCTCGTTCGACATCTGGTCGACGATATCGAGACGGATGCCCTCATCCACCTCGGTCAGCGCCGTCATGTCGAAATCGGAACCAAGAAGCCGCACCAGCGCATGGCGCTGTTCAGGCAGGATGGATTCCAGGAGGTCGCCGAGTTCCGATTCGTGCAGCCGCGCCACATTCTTGCGCAGGAAAAGCAGATCGCGGTCAGCGATCGCCGCACCCACCATCGTCAGAAAGTCGGAGCGCACAGACCCATCTTCGGCGTAAATATCGGAGGGCGCTTCCGTCGGCTTCACGTCCTCGGGCGCGACAGGATCGTCGTCACGGTCTGTCATCTGGCGTCCCCTCGTATTCAAATGCCGCAGTGCACGGATGCGCAGGCAGAATGGCGTTAAAAGGTATATTGTCAACAACCGGATAGCGGCAAATGAACAAGCTTTCCGACTGCGGCGCAAAATCCATTCAACATTCCTCTTCCTATTGGCCGGCAGGGTCTCAGCCAGCGGCCATAAGCATGTTTAGCCAATCTTTGCGGCTTGCTTTGCGACAACGTCCACCCCCTTTACGCCGTTCCCATTTCAAATGTCGAACGGGCAAATAAGGGTTTCACCGCAATGCACAATTAAGACATTGACAGGCGGTGTGGATCAGCGCTTTTGAAGTTGCTTTTGACAAACGACAAGCGCCGGCAGGCGGGCGCGAGAAGACATATCCCGGGAATCACAACCATGAGCAAGACGGATTTCATAGGCAAGGCATCCTCCGCCGCAGGTGGCTGGGGCGCACTCAAAAGCGTCGGCAAACGCCTTCTGGAATCCGGCGCACCGATTTCCGGCGCCCGCACACTTTTGAAGACCAACCAGCCGGATGGTTTCGACTGCCCGGGCTGCGCCTGGGGTGACCCAGAACACGGCTCCTCTTTCGAATTCTGCGAAAACGGCGTCAAGGCAGTGTCATGGGAAGCGACGGAGGCGCGCGTACCACCGGATTTCTTCGCCAGCCGCACCGTCTCCGAACTGCGCAGCTGGTCTGACTACGATCTGGAAAAACAGGGCCGCCTGACCCATCCCATGCGTTATGACCGGGCAAGCGACAGATATCTGCCCGTTTCCTGGGACGATGCCTTCGCCGAAATCGGTGACATCCTCAACAGTCTCGACAGCCCGGACCGGGCGGAGTTCTATACCTCCGGCCGCGCCTCCAACGAGGCCGCCTTCCTCTATCAGTTGATGGTCCGGCTCTACGGCACCAATAATTTCCCCGACTGCTCCAACATGTGCCACGAAGCGAGCGGCGTCGGCCTGAAGGAATCGATCGGCGTCGGCAAGGGCACCGTGCTGCTTGAGGATTTCGAGCAGACCGACGCCATTTTCGTCATCGGGCAAAATCCCGGCACCAACCATCCCCGCATGCTGGGCGACCTGCGCCGCGCCGCCCTTCGCGGCGCCCGGATCGCCGTCTTCAACCCCATCCGCGAAAAGGGTCTGGAGCGCTTTGCAGACCCGCAGGACAAGGTGGAGATGATTACCGGTGGCAGCACCCGCATCGCCACCAATTATTACCAGCCCCGGCAGGGCGGAGACATGGCGGCGGTGCGCGGCATGAGCAAGGCGGTCTTCGCCGCCGACGAGGCCGCAAGGGCGGCCGGCGAGCCTACCATTATCGATTATGACTTCATCGCCGAACATGCGGCGGAGTTCGAGGCCTATCGCGCCGCCGTTGAAGCGACGAGCTGGGAAAGCATCCTCGACCAGTCCGGCCTCACCCGCGCGGAGATCGAGGAAGCCGCCCGTATCTACATGAATGCCGGCTCGGTCATCACCACATGGGCCATGGGCGTCACCCAGCACCGTCACTCCGTCATCATCGTTCGAGAAATCGCCAATTTCATGCTGCTGCGCGGCAATGTCGGCCGTCCCGGCGCTGGCCTTTGCCCGGTGCGCGGCCATTCCAACGTGCAGGGTGACCGCACCGTCGGCATCGACGAAAAAGCACCGCCGGCGCTTCTCGACGCGCTGGAGAAGGAACTCGGCGCCCCTATGCCGCGCAGACCCGGCCACAATACCGTGGAAGCCGTCGCCGCGATGCTGGAGGGCAAGGCTCAGGCCTTCATCGCGCTTGGCGGCAATTTCATGCGCGCGACACCCGACAGCCCGCTGATTATCAAGGCTTTCGAAAAGCAGAAGCTGACCGTCAACATCGCCACCAAGCTCAACCATTCGCATCTGGTGCCGGGCGAAACCTCCTTCGTATTGCCCTGCCTCGGCCGAACGGAAATCGACCGCAATTCGGCCGGCCGCTCGCAGATCGTTACGGTGGAAGATTCCATGAGCATGGTGCACGGTTCCGGCGGCATCAATCCGCCGGCCTCGGAGGAGCTGCGTTCGGAAGTCGCCATCGTTGCCGGCATCGCCGAAGCAACGCTTGGCAATGCGCATCTCGACTGGAAGGCGCTTGCCGATGATTACGATCTCATCCGCGACATGATCGAGCGGGTCATTCCCGGTTTCGACAATTTCAACGAACGCGTCCGTGTGCCCCGCGGTTTTCATCTGCGCAATGCGGCGGCCGAACGGGAATGGAACACGCCGGCAAAAAAGGCCACCTTCTATAGCGGCCCCTTGCCGGAACAGACCGAACACCAGCAGGCGCTGATGCGTGATAACCTCTTCGTGCTGCAGACATTCCGCAGCCACGATCAATACAACACCACGATCTACGGCATGGATGACCGCTATCGCGGCGTCTATGGCGAACGCCACGTCATATTCATGAACCCTGGAGATATGGAAGCGCTCGGCGCCCATTCCCGCCAGCGCGTTGATGTCATCGGCGAATATGGCGATGGCATGGAGCGTATCGCGGAAGATTTCCGACTGGTGCCCTATAATATCCCGCGCGGCAGCGTCGGCGGTTATTACCCGGAACTGAACGTGCTGGTGCCGCTGTCGAGCTATGGCGAAGGCAGCTTCACGCCGACATCGAAATCGGTGCTCGTCTCCGTTCGCCTGCGCCCGAACGCCTCCTGATGGAAGAGGAGCAATCCGCCGCTGCGTTCATGGCGGCGGTGGAGCGGGTTCAGGAAAGCTCCTCACAGGCGCTGACGGCCACGGGCGCGGCGATCCTTCTGGCGGTTTATCTGAACATCGCCGCCGACAGCCGCAGCATCGCCAACCGGCTTGGGCTTGCACACGCCCTTATTCTGCGCGAAATCACTCTCCTGTCACCGCGTTTCGTACGGGTGATAAAACGCGACGCCCGCACCCAGCGCAGCTTTCTAGAGACGACTGAAGAAGGACAGGCGCTCGCCGCCGCCTCTTCATCCCGGATTTGAAACGAACGGAGCATTCCTTGGCAATCAGGCCGATCCTGCCCTATCCCCATCCCGGTCTGTCCGAAATCTGCGCGCCGGTCACGGTTTTCGACGAGCAGCTGCACGATCTGGTCACCGACCTGATCGACACGATGCGCGCCGCGCCCGGCGTCGGCATCACCGCCGCCCATATCGGCGTCAAGCAGCGCGTTTTCGTTCTGGAGCTGACGCCGGGAACTGTCCTCACCTACGTCAACCCTGAAATCGTCAGCCAATCCGCACAGACGATGCGGCATATGGAAGGAAGCGTCTCCATGTCGGGCTTTACCGACGAGGTTGAGCGGCCTTCCGAAGTCGAGGTGAGGTTTCAGGATATATCCGGCGGCGAACACCGGCAGAACGCCGAGGGGTTTCACGCCATCTGTATCCAGCACGAGATCGACCAGCTGGACGGTATTTTCTGGCTGAAGCGCCTCTCGAAACTCAAGCGCGACCGGCTGGTAAAAAAATGGGAAAAATCCCGAAAAACTTGATGGTCAGCCGGTAACCGACAGCACAAATTCCGCATCGCCCTTCAGCGTGTTGCTGACGGTACAGATATCCTCGGCCATATGGGCGATGCCGCTGCGGGTGGCCTCATCGAAATCCCCCTTTATCTCGATCCGGACATCGAAACGCACGATCCGCGATGGCTCCTCATCGGCCTTTTCGCCCGACACATGCACCGTGACCTTTTCGAACCGGTCGAGCACAGCCATGCGGCTCGCCGCAATCCGGGCGCTAAGCGCCAGGCAGGCCGCCAGCGACGAATAAAGAAGATCGAGCGGATTGAAACCCGGCTCTGAGGCCCCCGTCACCACCGTCAGGGCGCCTCCGGTGGCCGTGACGACGTCGGGATGCCCAAGGCGGCCAAGTGTAACGACAGCCCCTGTCGGCCGCTTTTTAACCCTGAACTGATTCACACCCGACCTCACACCGCGATTACACCGATGGAACCAAAATTAGCCTCGCGCTTTTACTCACGCAACGGTGAACGACCGTCGAATATTGATTAAAAAGGGAGCTGGGACATATGGTTACATCTACGCTCGTCAGCATTCTGATCACCTTCCTGGTGATTGTGCTTGTCTTGTGGCTTATCGCACGACTGCCGGTCGGCGGCGGTGCGAAACAGATCGCTCAAGTGATCGTCATCATCATCGGCATTATTTCGCTGCTGAAATATCTCGCCGTCTTCTGATGTCCCGGCGTAGTGCAGACGAAAAAGGCGGCGAAAGCCGCCTCTTTTTATGCGCGTTTTTCACCTGCCTGATCGCTATTGGCGAGGCTCGAACTGATAGGCTTTTTTCAGTGTAATATCCCGGACGCTGCCAATGCCGAGAAACGGCGTATTGTCGGCATCAAAAATCGCCCTGCCCTTCGCCACGATCCACCGGCTTGAACCATCCGGCAGATTGACCTTGTAGCGCTGATCGAAAAACACGCCGGTGGTGATGCTCTCAAAAATGGCCTGCGCCACCTGATCGCGCATTTCGACATCGATTCTTTCGAGAATCTCCTCAATCGTCACCCCGCGCGACGCAACTGGTTCGGGAAACCCATGACATTCCGCGGTGACAGCATCCATGATCAGCCTGTTGTCGGAAATGCTCCACATGTAATAGCCGAGCGCATTGTCTGAATCCGTTTTGTCCCCCAGCACGAAAACCCCCAGACATTTTTCCTGACAAAAGCTAACATCAGACCTCTAATATTCCACCCCTCGTTTTTTAGGGAGAAGCTGCCGTCCACCAGAGCGTGCATTGATATCCACCGAAATTTCATGACGGCCTGATCGGAGTAAGGGCTCAAAGGAGCGATAAGTTCCTAAGAGATATCGCAAAGCCACCAACCTGTTCCTACATAGCGCTGTGATGAAATTTCAAAGGAGGCCAATATGCTGCGAACCGCTCTCACTTTCGGACTACTGATGGTAACTGTCGTTCTCGCTGGGTGCCAGACATGGGAAAGTCCATATCGCGGAAGCGGATGGCGGATGGACCAGGTCATGGACGGGGACCCTTATCGCGTCGGAGATGGCAACCATCAGGAAAACGGTACGGCCTCAAATATCATTCGACGCTAAATCGCGACGACTATGCTGAAGTAGCAGCAAGTCGGGAATTTCCGAACCGAAATTATAAAGCCCGGGCAGTGGCGCAAATCACATCGACGCAGCCCGGGTGACTTCCAATACGGCCCAACGAACCCGGGGCAGAAAACGGAGAGCTAGCTAAACGACTGGCTAAAAAAGAAAAAACCCGCCGAAGCGGGTTTTTTTGGTGCGGTCGAGAAGACTCGAACTTCCACGGGTTGCCCCACAGCGACCTCAACGCTGCGCGTCTACCAATTCCGCCACGACCGCATCGTGGTAGGCGTCGACTTGCGCCGACGGGGGTGCATGTAGCAAAAGGATTTTCGGTGCACAAGAGCGTCGTGACAGTTTTTTGAAATTAAAAATCGCACTGCACCATCCTATATGCAGGAAGCCCGGAAATGCTGGGGTTGCGGCCCTGTCGCCATTTTGCGAGAAGGCTGTGGAAAGGACTTTTTCATGCTCACACGCACCGATATCGAGACAAATATGCTTCCCGCCGCCGGTTCGCCGCCCGTCCGCTGGCGAATCTCGGAAGGTCTCGTGCCTTACGAACTGGCGATCGAGGAGATGGAACGCGAAGTGGCCGCCATTGCCAGCGGGGAGTCTGACGAACTCGTCTGGCTTCTGGAACATCCGCCGCTCTATACCGCGGGCACAAGCGCCGATGCCGTTGATCTCATTGAGCCTGATCGTTTCCCCGTCTTCGCCACCGGTCGCGGCGGTGAATATACCTATCACGGGCCGGGACAGCGGGTCGTCTACGTCATGCTCGACCTGAAGCGGCGGCGGCAGGATGTGCGCGCCTATGTGGCGGCGCTGGAGGATGTCATCATCCGCACGCTCGACAAGATGAATGTCCGGGGCGAGCGGCGCGAGGACCGCGTCGGCGTCTGGGTCAGGCGTCCGGAAAAACCTCTTCTGCCCGATGGCGGCATGGCCGAGGACAAGATCGCCGCGCTCGGCATCCGCCTGCGCAAATGGGTGAGCTTTCACGGGCTGTCGATCAATGTGGATCCCGACCTCACGCATTTTTCCGGCATCGTTCCCTGCGGCATCAGCGCCTATGGCGTCACCAGCCTTGTCGATCTCGGATTGCCGGTTATGATCGGCGACGTCGACGTTCTGCTGCGCGAGGCCTTCGAGGAGGTCTTTGGCCCTGCAGTGCCCGAAACCGGCGCTGGCGGCTGATTGCAGCGCAACCTTTGCCGCAGTCCGGTGTTTCCAGCATCGATCACTACAAGAGGAGGAACGACCATGTTCACAACGTCCGCCTATGCCTGCGACGACGGTTCTTCGCCGATGAAGCTCGCGACCATCAAGCGTCGCGATCCCGGCCCGCGCGATGTCGAAATCGAGATCGAATTCTGTGGCGTCTGCCACTCCGATATTCATACGGCCCGCAGCGAATGGCCGGGGTCCCTCTACCCCTGCGTTCCCGGCCACGAAATCATCGGCCGTGTCGGCCGGGTGGGTGCGCAGGTCACCAAATTCAAGGTGGGCGACCGCGTCGGCGTCGGCTGTATCGTCGACAGTTGCCGTGAATGCGCGAGCTGCGCCGAAGGTCTGGAGCAATATTGCGAAAACGGCATGACCGGCACCTATAATTCGCCTGACAAGGCGATGGGCGGCGGCGCGCATACGCTTGGTGGTTATTCCGCCCATGTGGTCGTCGATGACCGTTACGTCCTCAACATTCCCGAAGGCCTCGACCCGGCCGCCGCCGCACCCCTGCTCTGCGCGGGTATCACCACCTACTCGCCGCTGCGGCACTGGAATGCCGGTCCCGGCAAGCGTGTCGGCGTCGTTGGTCTCGGCGGCCTTGGCCATATGGCGGTCAAGCTCGCCAACGCCATGGGCGCGACTGTCGTGATGATCACGACGTCGCCCGGCAAGGCGGAGGACGCTAAAAAACTCGGCGCCCACGAGGTCATCATCTCGCGTGATGCCGAACAGATGAACAAGGCCGCTTCCAGTCTCGATCTCATCATCGACGCTGTGGCCGCCGACCACGATATCAACGCCTATCTCGCACTGCTGAAACGTGACGGCGCGCTGGTGCAGGTGGGCGCACCGGAAAAGCCGCTCTCGGTGATGGCCTTCAGTCTCATTCCCGGCCGCAAGACGTTTGCCGGCTCGATGATCGGCGGCATTCCCGAAACGCAGGACATGCTGGATTTCTGCGCCGAAAAAGGCATCACCGCCGAGATCGAGATGATCAATATCGATCAGATCAACGACGCTTATGAACGCATGATAAAAAGCGATGTGCGTTATCGCTTCGTCATTGATATGAAGAGCCTGCCGCGCCAGAAGGCCGCCTGACCCCTGAAGGGGGGCGACCTTGCAGGCGTCCCCTCTCCCGTTGGACCTTTGGGTCGAAAGCGCAGCCTGATCCATGACCAGCCAGACCGGTTTCAACGATATCGCCAAGGGCATGACCATCATGGCGGGTTGCATGCTGGTGCTGCCGGTCATGGATGCGATCGCCAAATACATGGCGGTCAGTGGCGGCATGTCGCCGGCGCAAGTGACCTTCTACCGCTTCTTTTTCCAGGTGCTCTGCACCCTGCCGTTGCTGCTCGTGGTGTCACCCAGGGCGCTGTTCAGCGCCAAACGGCCATGGATGAACTGCCTGCGCGGTGTGCTGCACGCCTCGGCCAGCCTGATGTTCTTCGCCGCCGTCAAATACATGCCGCTTGCGGATGTCTTCGCGATCTATTTCGTCGAACCATTCATGTTGACGATGATGTCGGCGATCTTCCTCGGCGACAAGGTGGGCTGGAAGCGCTGGACGGCGATCGCAGTCGGGTTCGGCGGCGCCCTGATCGTCATTCAGCCGAGTTTCGAAATCTTCGGCTGGACATCGCTTCTGCCGGTTGCCTGCGCCTTTCTGTACACACTTTACCTGTTCCTGAACCGCGCCATCGGCGATGCCGACAGCCCGCTGGTCATGCAGACCATGTCCGGCATTGCCGGTACGGTGTTCATGGGGGCGGCCCTTCTTGCCGGTGATGCACTCGGCGACAAGGATTTTGCCGTCTCGCTTCCGCAATCCGGCTTTGCCCTCACCCTGCTAATCCTGTTGGGATCGATATCCGGCTACATGCACCTGTTGATCGTCAGGGCCTTCCGGCTGGCGCCGCTTTCTCTGCTGGCGCCGTTCCAGTATTTCGAGATCATCTCGGCGACTATCCTCGGTTATGCGCTGTTTTCCGATTTCCCGACGCCATCAAAATGGCTCGGCATTCTCATCATCGTCGCATCCGGCCTGTTCATCATCTGGCGCGAGCGCCAGCAAACCGGCGCAAACCCGCCGCTTGACGGGCAATGACTGCCAACCCTAGCCGTCTCTCAACTATCCGAGGGCGGCGGCCCGTCGTCGTGATGATCCTGCGCCTCCACAAGACTGCCAAGCAGCCAAAGGGAAACCTCGGCCGCCTCTCCGGCCGATTTGAACCGGTATGAGCCGCTATATTTCGGCATATCGAAAAAGGTGACGACGAAACCGTCACCGCTTTCCAGACTTTCGACCCTGATGCGCTCGGGATCGATCATCACACACACATAATGCGACCCCATATTGCGCATGAAGCCGGCCTTGTTGTCGTGCAGCCGCACGAAGGCAGCACCACCATCCGCCGTCATGTGCAGACTTCTGATCGCCTCATTGGGAAAGGCACGGGCGAAATCCATGATCGCCTGCCCCACATCATGACTGTTATCCTCATCCGTCGCCCGCGTCATGCGCCAGGCGTAGACAGCGAAGACCGAAAGCAGCACGAAAACGATAATCCAGATCGCAATACTCATCCGGGGCGCTCCCTCAGCATCGAAACATCACGATTCGCGAATCGAAAAGACGCGAACCCGGCTCAGGTTCATACAGACCGAGGCTTGTGTGAAGTGTGGCTCTGCCGGATCGACGTCGTTTCGCTGCGCTACGCGGTCTGCGCAATCAGAAACGCTTGAGGAAGGAGGCCTTTGCCAGCAGCCATTGCCGGCGAAGCTGCGACAGTTGCAGGTCGCCGTCAAATACACCGCTCCCCGCCTTTCTCGCCGCAGCGATGACAGGGCCGGACAGGGCGACGGGAAGATAGGCGGCAAAAACATTTTTCGAGATCTTTGCGCGTCGTGCCCTCTCCATATGATCCAGCGCATGGGTCGCAAAAATCTCGATGGCAATGCCGATGCGCTGCCTGTCCTTACCTTCCAGAAAAGTCTCGCGGTCGAGCCCGGCCGCAGCCAGCATATCGGCGGGAATATAGACCTGCCCGCGACGCCGGTGCAGCGGCATAAGCAGCAACATGCCGGCCATGGCCTGCGCGACGCCCGCATGACCTGCCCCTTCCGCGCTGGATGCGGCGTCTTCAGCGGAAAGCACGAGACTTGCAAGCTGGATCAAAGCGGATGCGGTTTCGCCAGCATAACCTTCCAGCGCATTGCGATCCTCGAACAGGTCGTCATAGAGATCGAAGATCCGGGCCTCGATCATATTGGCCAGAACCGGGCGCGGCAGGCGATATTGCTCGATCGTTGTCAGAAGCGCTGCAGCCACCGGGTGGGACTGGCTGTCACCGTGCGGATTGCCATCGATAAGGTCGCGCCACCATTGCATGCGCACTTCGCCGGGCAACGCCTCGCGCACGGAATCGCGGATGCGGGCGATTTCGGCGTTGAAGGCATAAAGCGCGGCAAGGGCATTACGCCTGTCGGCAGGCGACAGAAGGCAGGCAAGATAACGGTCGCGATCGGTATCGCGCAGCGTCGCGAGGCTGACGTCGAGATTTTCTGTGGGTGCCATGGTTCCCCGCGCGAAACGTCCTGTCAGCCTTCGACGGCAATCAGCGCCGCGGCCACGGCGCGCGATTCCGAAAGCATGATATTGTAGGTGCGCACCGCAGCACCCGTACTCATCGGATCAACCGAAATGCCCGCCTCCTTAAAGGCGGCGCGCAGTTCTTTCGGCAGGACCCGCATGCCGTCACCCGTGCCGATCAGCAGCACTTCGATATCCTGTGCTTCCGCCAGAACCTTTTCGAAATGCCCGACGGTCAGTTCTTTTGCATCAACCGGCTCCCACCCGTAAATGCCCGAAGGCAGGAGGAGAAGAGAGCCGCGATGCGACATGTCGGCAAAGCGAAAACCGCCATTACCATAGGCATCGATGGGCGCCCGGCCGGGAAAATGGGCCGGGCGTATTTCGATCCCGCCGGCCATCAGACGGCAGGCTTGCCGCCAATGGCGCCGGTGTTGTTTTCTTTCTTGTCGTCCTTCTCGTCTTCCGCATCCTTGCTGTCGGGACGCAGCTTGAAGGCGATCAGCACCGGTGCGGCGATGTAGAGCGACGAGAACACGCCGATACCGACACCAAACAGCATGGCGAAGGTGAAGGAGCGGATGACTTCGCCACCGAAGAGGTAGAGCGACAGCAGCGCCAGAAGCACGGTCAGACCGGTGAGGATCGTACGCGACAGCGTCTGGTTCAGCGACACGTCGATGATCATCGACAGCGGCATCTTTTTATAACGCCTGAGGTTTTCGCGGATACGGTCATAGATGACGACGGTGTCGTTCAGCGAATAACCGATGATCGTCAGGATCGCCGCGATACTGGTGAGGTTGAATTCTATCCCCAGGAACACGAAGAGACCGATGGTGAAGACCACATCGTGCACCATCGAAATGACGGCGCCCAAGGCGAACTGCCATTCGAAGCGAACCCAGATGTAGATCATGATCGCCGTCATGGCGAGCAGGATGCCAACCGTGGAGGTGAAGGTGAGGTCACCCGAAACGGCCGGACCGACGACTTCCACGCGGCGGAAGTCATATTTGTCCTCAAGCTCGCCGCGCACCATGGTGATCGCAGACTGCTCGGCATTTTCGCCGCCGTCCTGCGCCTGGATGCGGATGAGAACGTCCTGCGGCGTACCGAAGTTCTGCGCCTGGATTTCACCGAGGTTGAGCTGGTTCAGGCGATCACGGATATCGGCGAGATCGGCCTCACCCTGCTTGGCGCGGACTTCGATGACCGAGCCGCCCTGGAAGTCGATGCCGAGGTTCAGGCCCTTGGCCACGAAGCCACCGACACAGGCGAGCATGACGACGCCGGTGATCATGAACACCACGCGACGGTAGCGCATGAACGGAATGTCGCGGCCGTCGAACATGGCGGTGCGGACACCCTTCGGCAGATGTTTCGGACGGCTGCGGCGAACCCAGTAGCCGAACATCCACGCCGTCAGCGTATAGGCCGTGAAGACGGTGGTGATGATACCGACAGCCAGCGTGACCGCGAAGCCCTTGACCGGGCCGGTGCCCATGTAGAACAGCACGCTCGCCACGATCAGCGTCGTCAGGTTGGCGTCGATAATGGTCGCAAAGGCGCGGGTGAAGCCGTTATCCAGTGACTGGATCAGCGGTTTGCCGCTCTTCACCTCCTCGCGTATGCGCTCATAGATCAGAACGTTGGAATCCACCGCCATACCGATCGTCAGAACGATACCGGCAATACCTGGCAAGGTCAGCGTTGATCCTATCACACTGAGGACAGCGAGCAGCATGACGACGTTGACGATGAGTGCGATGTTCGCGAGCAGGCCGAAGAAGCCATAGAACACGAACATGAAGATGAGGACGCCGACGGCGCCGATGACGCTGGCCGTCAGACCGGCGGTGATGGAGTCGTTACCAAGGCTCGGACCGACAGTGCGTTCTTCAACCACGGTCAGCGTGGCCGGCAGTGCACCGGCGCGCAGCAGAACCGCAAGGTCGTTGGCGCCCTGCACCGAGAAATTACCTGAAATCTGTCCCGAACCGCCAATAATCGGTTCGCGGATGACAGGCGCGGAAATGACCTGATTATCAAGCACGATGGCGAAAGGCTTGCCGACATTCTGCTGCGTCGCCTGCGCAAAGCGCTGCGCGCCGCGGCTGTCGAAGCGGAAGGTAACGACGGGTTCGTTGGTCTGCTGGTTGAAGCTTGCCTGCGCGTCGACGAGATTGTCGCCGGAAACGAGCGCGCGGCGCTCCACCAGATAGGGAACCGGCGGATCGTCCTGCGAGTACAGAACCTCTGATGTAGCCGGCGGACGGCCGTTCATGGCTTCCTGCACCGGCATCGTCGTGTCGACCATGCGGAAGGAGAGCTTGGCCGTCTGGTTCAAAAGCGACTTCAGACGCTGCGGATCCTGAAGCCCCGGAACCTGCACGATGATGCGGTCGGAACCCTGACGCTGGATGAGCGGCTCGGTGGTGCCGACTTCGTCAACGCGGCGGCGCACGACTTCGATGGACTGCGAAACGGCCGAAGACAGACGGTAATCGATGCCTTCATCCGTCAGATTGAGCCGGAGCAGATTGTCGCCGCCGTCATTCATCGTCACTTCGGTGATGGAGCCGCCGACCAGCGTGCCGGCGGACACCGGCTGCGTCAGGTCACGAAGCGCGTTCTTTGCGGCTTCCACCTGAGCGGGATCGCTGATGCGGACCTGAATTTGCTGGCCGTTGCCGGTGAGCCCCGAATAGCGAATGTTGGCGTCGCGAAGCTGCGTGCGCACATCGCCCACGATCGTTTCAAGCCGTTCCTTGACGATGTCGGAACGCTCGATCTTGAGCATGATGTGCGAACCGCCCTGAAGGTCGAGACCGAGCGTTACCTTGTTGTCCTTGTACCAGGCAGGCATGCCCTCCAGCTGTTTGTCCGTAAACAGGTTGGGAGAGGCGATGAAGACGCTTGCCAGCACAAGCAGCCAGATGAAGACTGTTTTCCAACGGGAAAAATGAAGCATTTCGATCTCGGTCAGGGTTGGGGTCGCGCTCCGCGCAACCCGTCAAAATTCGCAATCGGGCATTCGGTTGTCCGGCAGGATCAGGAAGCGGTTTCCGTCTTGACCACTTCGCCCTTCACGCGCACTTCGGCAATGTAAGCACGGGCGGCACGGATTTTCACGCCTTCGGCGATTTCGACTTCGAGTTCATTGTCATCGATGACCTTGGTCACCTTGCCAACGATGCCGCCACCAAGAACGACCTGATCGCCACGGCGAATATTGGTGAGCGTTTCCTGACGCTTCTTCATCTGCGCGCGCTGCGGGCGGATAAGGAAAAAGTACCAGACCACCATAAGCGGCGCAAACAGGAAAAGCATTTCAAGGCCGGAACCGAAGGCAGATGCGCCGCCTGCTGCGTCCTGGGCAAAAGCTTGACTAATGAACATATAAAACTCCTCAGAATTACGGCACGACCTTGGATGCCGCCCCAGCTTTCAAGCCGCCGGAATATAGTGGGGAACGCCGGGATTGCAACAGATGCAGGGCCCACGCCGTACCGATTCCGGACCTCTTAACCTTTATGGGCGCCAAACACCATGCTAGGCCGGGCGCAAAACAGAGTTTTGAACACCAGACAAGCGGAAGAAACACCATGATTCGAGAAGAAACGGCCTCCCTGCTTCTTTCAGAACTGCGCCGGCTCACCCTCGCCGTGGAGCGGCTGGCCGGCCCCGCGCCCGCCGTAAACGACTGGGATGCGGCCGATTGTTTCGTCTGGGTGCCGACCAACTCCTTTATCCAGCCGGTTCCCCGCCCCAACCGCATCGCGCTGAAGCTGATCCGTGGCGTCGATCATGTGCGTGACATCCTGCATGAAAACACGCTGCGCTTCGCGGAAGGTTTTGCCGCCAACAACGTGCTCCTGTGGGGCGCGCGCGGCATGGGTAAATCCTCGCTGGTCAAGGCCGTTCACGAAGATGTGCGCGCGGCAAGCGGCGTTTCGCTCAAACTGGTGGAAGTGCACCGCGAGGACATTCACACCCTGCCCGCCCTGCTCGACATCCTGAAGGCGTCAGGCCAGCGCGTCATCGTTTTCTGCGATGACCTCTCCTTCGACCATGACGATACAGCCTATAAATCGCTGAAGGCAGCACTCGACGGCGGCATCGAGGGACGGCCGGACAATGTGCTGTTTTATGCGACCTCCAACCGCCGCCATCTTCTGCCGCGCCACATGATGGAAAACGAGCAGTCCACCGCCATCAACCCTTCGGAAGCGGTTGAGGAAAAAGTGTCGCTTTCGGACCGGTTCGGCCTGTGGCTCGGTTTCCACAAATGCGGCCAGGAAGACTATCTGACGATGATCGACAGCTATGCCACGCATTTCGATCTGGGTCTGGACCGCGAAACGCTTCATCGTGAAGCGCTGGAATGGGCAGCCACCCGCGGCGGCCGCTCGGGCCGCGTTGCCTGGCAATATATTCAGGATGCCGCCGGCCGCCTCAGAAAACCACTCGACAGATAACGCCACCGTGACACCGGATGAAAGCCGGTGTCGTTACGGCCACAACCAGTGTCGTATTCCCGAACGCCACATCTCCCCTCACATGGTTTGCTGCACCCATGGAGTCACCTGCCCGCGGAGGAGCGGACAGGCACGGTGTTCAAACCACGGAGGAGATGGATATGAGCAGGAACAGAGGCGTCGTCTACATGCGGCCGGGTCAGGTCGAAGTCCGCGACATCGACGACCCGAAGCTTGAGGCGCCGGATGGCCGCCGTATCGAGCACGGCGTGATTCTCAAGGTGATTTCCACCAATATCTGCGGCTCCGACCAGCACATGGTGCGCGGCCGCACCACGGCAATGCCGGGCCTCGTTCTTGGCCATGAGATCACCGGTGAAGTCATCGAAAAAGGCATCGACGTCGAGATGCTGCAGGTCGGTGATATCGTATCCGTGCCGTTCAACGTCGCCTGCGGCCGTTGCCGCTGCTGCAAGTCGCAGGATACCGGCGTGTGCCTGACGGTGAACCCATCCCGCGCCGGCGGCGCGTACGGTTATGTCGATATGGGCGGCTGGATCGGCGGACAGGCCCGCTATGTCACCATCCCCTATGCCGATTTCAACCTGCTGAAGTTCCCGGACCGCGACAAGGCGATGTCGAAAATCCGCGACCTCACCATGCTGTCGGACATTCTGCCGACCGGCTTCCACGGCGCGGTCAAGGCGGGCGTCGGCGTCGGCTCTACGGTCTATGTCGCAGGCGCCGGCCCGGTGGGTCTCGCCGCTGCCGCCTCCGCCCGCATTCTGGGTGCTGCCGTCGTCATGATCGGCGATTTCAACAAGGATCGCCTTGCCCATGCAGCAAAAGTCGGCTTCGAACCCGTCGATCTTTCCAAGGGCGACCGGCTGGGCGACATGATCGCCGAGATCGTCGGCACCAATGAGGTTGATAGTGCAATCGACGCCGTCGGTTTCGAGGCACGCGGCCATTCCGGCGGTGAACAGCCAGCCATCGTTCTCAACCAGATGATGGAAATCACCCGCGCCGCCGGCTCTATCGGCATCCCCGGGCTTTATGTCACAGAAGATCCCGGCGCGGTTGACAATGCGGCAAAACAGGGCGCCCTTTCGCTGCGCTTTGGCCTCGGCTGGGCAAAGGCGCAATCCTTCCACACCGGCCAGACGCCAGTGCTGAAATATAACCGCCAGCTCATGCAGGCGATCCTGCATGACCGCCTGCCGATTGCCGATATCGTCAACGCCAAGATCATCGCGCTTGATGACGCCGTGCAGGGTTATGAAAGCTTCGACCAGGGTGCGGCAACCAAGTTCGTCCTCGATCCGCATGGCGATCTGCTGAAGGCTGCCTGATACTTCAGCGGCACCCGGCTGATACTCGTAAAAGCGCCCGCGACGGATATCGTCGCGGGCGTCTTTGTTTCCCGTCCTGTCACCGTCAGGTGAAACTTACGGTTCCACTATCAGCATCGCTTCCAGTTCGGCTTTCGCTTCCGGGGAGAGATAGGGGCTGAACAGGCTTGAGACCTGCTCCAATCCCCAGTCTAGCTGCTGCGATCCAAATTCGGTGATACCTTCCTGAAGGTTGAGATAGGCCGCCCAATAGGTGGAGACGATCCAGAGATTTGTCAGGACGGCCGACCGTTCTTCCTCGGGAATAACTGCCAGGCCCGCTTTCTCCATGCGGGCGACGATATCGCCGACAGCGAGACGCATGGCGGCGCTTATGGTTCGCACAGGCTCCACCAGCGCCGGGGCGGAAGAGATAAGGCCGACCAGATCGCGAAACAGGAAACGATAGTCCCATACAAGCGAAAACCAGAGCCGCAGAAAACCGGCATAGGTTGCCGCCGCCGCCTCATCCGCCCCGTCAATCTTTCCGACAATCGCCAGCGCATCGGCCTCGAATCGTGCAAACAGCGCCAGAAACAGCGCTTCCTTGGTGCGGAAGTGGTAATAGAGATTGCCCTCATTGATTTCTACCGCTCGCGCGATTTCGGCCGTCGTCACATGATCGGGCCCGCGCTCGTTGAACAGCACAAGTGCGGCGTCGAGAATTCTCTGGCGCGTGGGACGAACGGACGTGCGTCCGGTATTGATTTTTTTCATTGATGTCGAACCCAACCATTGAAACCTAAGGCATGCACCTTAAATACCAAAAATAAGGTATACACCTTAACAGAAAATGTAAGTGTTCAACGCGGACAAAGGACCTGTAAATGACCGGCACCGACATTCGCACCGCCTCCCCCGATACGCCCGGAACCGCTCCCGTCTCCAAATTCGCGACGGTACGCGTCGCCCTGTCGCTCATCCGCAATCCGTTGAAGGCTCTGCCGCCGGAAATTTTCAGCGAGCCGGCGGTCTTTACGCGCCTTGGCGGTGTCATGCGGGTTCATCTTGCCGACCCCGCACTTATTCATGAAGCTCTGGTCAAGAACGCCCATCTGCTCGGCAAGGGCGAAGATGTACGCCGCGCCCTCGGCCCCGCACTCGGCCAGGGCCTGCTGACGGCCGACGGCGATCACTGGAAGTGGCAAAGGCAATCCGTCGCCGCGGCCTTTCGGCACGAGAAGCTGCTGGAATTGCTACCGGTCATGATCGACGCCGCGCGTCGCACGCAAGGGCGCTGGCGCTCACCTGCCGGTGATATCGATATCGGCCATGAGATGATGCGGACGACGTTCGATATCATTGTCGAAACCATGATGTCCGGCGGCCATGGCATCGATATAGGACGTGTCGAGCAAAGCATCACCGATTATCTGAAACCCACGGGCTGGACCTTCGCGCTCGCCATGCTGGGCGCACCGGAATGGCTTCCGCATCCGGGCCGGCGCAAGGCCCGCGCGGCGGTCGGCTATCTTCGTTCCAGCCTTGCGACCGTCATTTCCGAAAGACGGCAGAATCCGATCGAAAGGAACGATCTGGTTTCCATGCTGCTCGAAGCGAAAGACCCGGAAACCGGACGCATGATGAGCGACACGGAAATCATCGACAATCTCCTGACCTTCATCACGGCCGGTCATGAAACCACGGCCCTCGGCCTTGCCTGGACTTTCCATCTGCTCTCCCAAAGCAGCGACGTGGAAAGCAAGGTCATCGACGAGATTGAAACCGCTACCGCCGGCGAACCGGTGGCGGCGGATCATATCGCCCGCCTGACCTATACCAGACAGGTATTTTCGGAAGCGATGCGGCTCTACCCGCCCGCCCCTGTCGTGACACGCACCGCATTGCAGGACTTCAGGCTCGGCGAACACGATATCCCGGCGGGCACCGTTCTTTATGTGCCGATCTACGCCGTCCACCGGCACACCACGCTGTGGGACGAACCCGACCGCTTCGACCCGTCACGTTTCGAACCCGAAAAGATCAAGGCGCGCCACCGCTACGCCTATATGCCCTTCGGCGCGGGCCCGCGCGTCTGCATCGGCAACGCCTTTGCCATGATGGAGGCTGTCGCAATCCTTGCCGTGCTTTTGCAGGACGTCCACCTCAAGAACAAAAGCCCGGCAAATACGGAGCCGCTGATGCGGGTCACCTTGCGGCCGGAAAACCGCCTGATGATGCAGGTGAGCCCGCGACAAAACAAATCGCCCGCGGCGTAACCACCGCGGGCGACTGATTTAGTGCGAAACTCCATCCGTCACCGAATGGTGACGATCAGAGATCGACGTCGAGGATCGCCATGGAGAAGTTGTAGGAACGGTCGCCGTCTTCGTCATCGATATAAACGACGCCGAGAAACTCTTCGCCAAGATACACTTCGGCGGAATCGTCCTTGCGCGGACGCGCCTTCACAATCATCTTTTCATTGAAGGTGCGCTTGAAATAGGCGTCGAGTTTTTTGATTTCGTCGGCTTTCACCACTATTCTCCTGTGCGGTTCGCGTTGAGCCGCTTTTGGCATGGGACAAAGGCCAAAGTAAAGTGAAAGCGGCAAGTCATCCGCGTCTTCCACACGGACGACCGTGAAAATGCCGGCCCCATCAGAGCGCGACAGGGCCGGTCAGATATCGGCTCCGATAAGCTGGTCCATCAGGCGCGAGGGCTCCGAACACCCTGCTTCTCCCACCACGCGCGCCGGCACGCCGGCAACGGTAGTCTTCGGCGGAACCGGCTTCAGCACCACCGAACCGGCGGCGATGCGCGAGCAGCTGCCGATTTCGATATTGCCGAGGATTTTCGCCCCCGCCCCGATCATCACGCCATTGGCGATCTTCGGGTGGCGATCCGCCCCCTCCTTGCCGGTGCCGCCAAGTGTGACGCCATGCAGGATGGAGACGTTGTCACCGATGACGGCCGTCTCGCCGACCACCAGCCCGGTGGCATGGTCGAGGAAGATGCCCTTGCCGATGCGCGCGGCCGGATTGATATCGGTCTGGAAGATGCTCGATGAGCGGCTTTGCAGATAAAGCGCCAGATCCCTGCGGCCCTTTTGCAGCAGCCAATGGGCAAGGCGATGGGTCTGGATGGCCTGGAACCCCTTGAAATAGAGGAGCGGCTCCATGAAGCGCGTGCAGGCCGGATCACGGTCGTAAACGGCCTGGATATCGACGCGCAGCACGCTTCCCCATTCCGGCCAGTCATCCAGCATATCCTGGAAGGTCTGGCGCAGAAGCACGGCCTGCATGTCGGGATGATCGAGGAGTTCACAGATACGGTAGATCACACATTCTTCGAGAGACCGGTGATTGAGGATCGTCGAATAAAGGAAGGCCGAAAGCAGCGGATCCTGTGCCGCGGCGCTACGCGCCTCATGCAGCAGGCTGCCCCAGATCGGATCGACGATCGCCAGCTGTTCGGGCTGACGGGCCTCGGTACGTGCGACCATGAATGGTCTCCTCGTTTGCAGTAGTCGTTCTTTATACAGAAAAAGACGTGCATTAGAAATGGGATTCGAATGACGACTTTAAAGGCGGCAAGGCTTCAGTTTTTCTTCATGCAGCATGAAAAACCGTTTCTTGCCATCACGCTCATAGCGAGCGGTAAAATTCCAGCACCGCCGCCTTGAACACCCGGTCGCCGACAGCCAGCATGTGGTCGCGGCCGGGAATATCGATTGCCCGCGCATGCGGCATGATCGCCGCAAGCTCCGCGCCGGATCCGGCGATGTCGTCTTTCGTTCCGACTGCGATCAGCGTCGGGGCGTCGATCTTTTCCGCCTGTTCGCGCGTGACGAGAACCCGCGATGTCTCGATGCAGGCGGCCAGCGCCAGCCGGTCGCTTTTCGTCTGGTCGGCAAAGGCGCGGAACATACGGCCGCGCTCGTGCGTCACGACATCGAGCGAAGGTGCCAGAAGCGCCTCGGCAATCGGATCCCAGTCGCCGACACCCTCGACCATGCCGATGCCGAGCCCGCCGAAGACCAGCGAACGCACACGCTCAGGATGGGCCATGGCAAGGAAGGCGGAAATGCGCGCGCCCATGGAATATCCTATCACATGGGCTTCGGCGATGCCGAGATGATTGAGCAGCGCCACCGCATCGCCGGCCATGACAGGCGGATAATAGGCTTCCGGATCATGCGGCTTGTCGCTTGCGCCATGGCCACGATTGTCAATGGCGATCACCCGGTAACCCGCTTCACCCAGCGTCTTCAGCCAGCCGGGATGCACCCAGTTGACATTGGCGCTGGAGGCAAAGCCGTGGATCAGCAAAACCGGATCGCCCGCCGGATTACCCTCGTCGAAATAGGCAAGGCGAAGGCCGTCATGGGAAAAATCGGAAAACTGCGGCGTGTTGAGATTCATCAAGGACATCCTTTTTGCCGGACCATATGGCAGGAATTAGCAATGTTGAACATGTTTTGCTGACGATTTTTATGGAGATGCAATGCGTTTGAGGCTACATATCCGCAACGACGAGCCGATGCGCGAAAACCAGCGGCGGCTCGATAACGATGTTGCATTTGGAGACGAACATGGCCGGCCATTCCATTCCCCACTTCCAGAACGATGGCGGACACCGCATGATCGAGATCGGCGTCAAGGAATTCATGTGCACCGGCGCTTCCGTGCCTTTCGATCATCCGCATATCTTCATCGATATGGGCGACGACAATGAGAAGGTCTGTTCCTACTGCTCGACCCTTTATCGCTACAATCCGTCGCTGAAGGCAGAGCAGACCAATCCTCCGGGCTGCGTCTTCCATGTGAAGGCTGCCTGACCTTCCACCTTTTCTGATCGGGGCGCACCATGCCCATAAAATCCGTAGCCATTGTCGGTGCCGGCATTGCCGGTCTCACCGCTGCCCTTTCTTTTGCCCGGCACGGTATCGACTGTGACATCATCGAACAGGCCGGCGAACTGGCGGAAGTTGGCGCCGGCCTGCAGCTTTCCCCCAATGCCGCCCGCATTCTCGCCACGCTCGGGGTACTGCCTGATATCGAGGCGCGCTGGACCGAACCTCTCAGCGTCGAACTCGCCTCCGGAAAATCGCTTGCCACGCTGCTCTCCCTGCCGATGGGCGCGGTGGCCCGCAGCCGCTGGGGCGCACCCTATGGCGTGCTGCACCGCTCGACGCTGCAAAACGCACTTCTCCAGGCGGTGATACGCAACCCGCTTTGCCGCCTGCATCTCGGAAAACGCATCGAAAATGCGACAGCGGATATCATTGCCGCAACCACTTTCCGCGACCATGATCTGATGGTCGGCGCGGATGGCGTCTGGTCGGCGGCCCGCTTCGCCGTGCCTTCCGCTCCCACCGCCACCTTCTCCGGCAATGTGGCCTGGCGCTTCACGGTCACGGCAAATGACGTGCCGTCAGCCATCAACAAAAGCGCCGTCACGGCCTATCTCGGCTCGGGCGGCCATATCGTCGCCTATCCGCTGAAGGAAATCGGCGGCTTCAACATCGTCGCCATCGCGCTCGGCGCCGACCCCGGCGCGACATGGCGGGCGGAATCGAGCGGACGGCAGAAAGCCCTCTTGCTGGAACAGTTTCGCGGCTTCAGCCCTGACATCGTCCGATTGCTTGATTCGTCTGAAAACCCGACTTTCTGGCCGCTCTATCAGGCTGGCTCCGGCCGCTGGCACAACGGCCGTGACACGGTGCTGATCGGCGACGCGGCGCACGCCATGATGCCGTTCGCCGCCCAGGGCGCGGCCATGGCGATCGAGGATGCGTTTGAACTTGCGGGAACCATGGCAGGCAGCAACGCCGGAGCCCCGCCGCCCGTGCCGCAGGCCCTTGCCGCTTTCGAGGCCCTGCGCCTGCCGCGCATAGAAAAGGCCCGCAAGCGGGCCTCTCTCAATCGTTTTGCCTATCATGCCAGAGGCCCGGTCCGCACCGCGCGGGACTTCGTGTTTTCCACACGTCCGACGGAAGCCTTCCTGAAGGACTTCGACTGGCTCTACGGTTATCACGCAAAGGGCTGAAGGGTGCGGGGTCTGAAATCAGACTCCGGCGGCAGCCGCGAACCCGGCTTCGAGGTCCTTCTGGAGATCGGCGACATCCTCGAGCCCGATCTGCAGGCGGATGACCGGCCCTTCGGAGGGGCCCTTGGCGATGGTCCTGTCGACAAGCGACACCGAAACAGCAAGCGATTCGTATCCGCCCCAGGAATAGCCGAGCCCGAAGAACGTCAGCGCATCAAGGAAGGCAGCCGCCGTCTGCTTGTATTTGCCCTCTTCCGCCTTCAGCACGAAGGAGAAGACACCGCTTGCGCCCTTGAAATCGCGCTTCCAGAGTTCGTGCCCGGCAAAGCTCGGCAAGGCCGGATGCAGCACACGAATGACGTCGTCACGGCTCTCCAGCCATGTGGCGATTTCAAGCGCGCTTTTCTGATGATGCGCCAGCCGGATTCCCATGGTGCGCATGCCGCGCAGGATCTGATAGGCATCGTCAGAGGTGACGCAGATGCCAAGATTGGTATTGGCCTGATAAAGCGTCTTCCAATGCTTTTCATTGGCCGAGACGAAACCCATCAGCACGTCCGAATGACCCGAAGGATATTTGGTGGCGGCGTGAATGGAGACATCGACGCCGAAATCGAGCGGCCTGAAATAAAGCGGCGTCGCCCAGGTATTGTCCATCGTCACCACACAATTATGCCTGTGGGCGATCTCGGTGATCAGCCGGACATCCTGAATGTCGAAGGTATTGGAGCCCGGCGCTTCCAGATGCACGAGTTTGGTATTCGGACGGATCAGCGCCTCGATGCCCGTGCCGATTGCCGGGTCGTAATATTCCACCTCGACGCCGAGCTTCCGCAGCATCATGTTGCAGAAGCGGCGCGTGGGATAATAGACGGAATCGACAATCAACGCATGATCGCCGGCGCCGAGATAGGCGAGGAACGGCACGGTAATCGCCGCAAGGCCCGACGGCACGAGAATGGTTCCGGCAGACCCTTCCAGCTCATCGACGAGACTGCACAGCGCATCGGTCGTCGGCGTGCCATGGGTGCCATAGGTGTATTTCTGGTTTTCGGTCGAAAGCGTCTCGGCATCGGGGAAAAGCACTGTAGAGCCACGCACGATGGGCGGATTGACGAAACCGAAGCAGTCCGCGGGATCGTTGCCGCCGTGGGTCAGGCGCGTATTCACACCTGCGGCGGAAAGCAGGTCATTTGTCTTGGTCATTTCAGATCAGCTTTCGAAGGAACATTGACGCGTGCGACAATGCTAAGAGCGGACCGCAAGGTCAAGTCCCGCAGGGTTCTGTCAAACAGGGTGAATTGATCCGCCGAGAGCGAGCATACAACAAGTATACAAATACTGTGCAAGTTCAAATTTTCGCAAAAATATGCTTATATTTTCACCCTTTGCACACTTCCCGACCAAAATTTGGAAAATTCCGTTTTATAGGCACAATTATTGCCCGCACGTCTTGACCCCGCTGCCAATTGCGATTGTGATAGAAAAAGCGGATCGAAAAGGTCTCGCTGAAGGGGGAGCTGGGGCAAGACAATATGCCGGTCCTCTTCCAAGTGACGATAACAAACAAAGGTTGGGAAAAATGAAAAAGGCAATTCTGTCAGCCGCCATCGGCGCAGCAGTTTTGGGAGGAGCCTCGGTCGCTTCGGCTGCGACGCTTCAGGATGTGAAGGGCAAGGGTTTCGTCACCTGCGGCGTCAGCGCCGGCATTCCGGGATTTTCCAATCCCGATGACAAGGGCGAATGGTCCGGTATCGACGTGGACTATTGCCGTGGTATTGCCACTGCGGTTTTCGGCGATCCTTCCAAGGCCAAGTTCGTCGCCCTTTCGAGCAAGGACCGTTTCCCGGCTCTCCAGTCCGGTGAAGTCGATGTTCTGACCCGTAACACCACCTGGACGATCAGCCGCGACACGTCGCTCGGCTTCAACTTCCGTACCGTCAACTATTATGACGGCCAGGGTTTCATCGCCAAGAAGGGCTTGAATGTTAAGTCCGCGCTCGAGCTTTCCGGCGCCGCCGTCTGCGTTCAGACCGGCACGACCACCGAGCTCAATCTCGCCGACTACTTCAAGACCAACAATCTGCAGTACAACCCGGTCGTTTTCGAAAAGGAAGCCGACGCAACCTCCGCCTATGATTCCGGCCGTTGCGACGTCTACACCACCGACCAGTCCGGTCTTTACGCCATCCGCCTCAAGCTGAAGAACCCGGACGACAACATCGTTCTGCCTGAGGTCATCTCCAAGGAGCCGCTTGGACCGGCCGTTCGCCAGGGCGACGACCAGTGGTTCGACATCGTGACCTGGGTTCACTACGCCATGGTCAATGCCGAAGAACTGGGCATCACCTCGAAAAACGTCGATGAGCAGAAGACCAGCGCCAACCCTGATATCAAGCGCCTGCTCGGCACGGAAGAAGGCACCAAGATCGGTACCGATCTCGGCGTGACCAACGACTGGGCCTACAACATCATCAAGCTGGTGGGTAACTACGGCGAAGTCTTCGACCGCAACGTCGGTGCAGGCTCTCCGCTGAAGATCGAGCGCGGCCAGAACGCGCTGTGGACCAAGGGCGGCCTGCAATACGCACCGCCGGTCCGTTGATCGGCCCCATCATCGGCTAGATCATGACAGGAGGCTGGGCAATGCCCGGCCTCCATTTTAAAATTATATAAATAAGCTCGCAAAGAGCATATAAAAGGGAAAGGTGCCTATGGCAGGCAACGCGGTCAGTTCGCAACGATCGCGCGCGCAAAGCGCGTCGTCACTTATCTACGATCCACGCATACGCGGAATTTTCTATCAGGTCCTGACAGTCGTCATCCTGGCCGCCTTCGTCTGGATCATCGTGACGAATACGATCACCAATCTTCAACGGTCAAACATTTCGTCCGGCTTCGGATTCCTCAACGGAAGAGCCGGTTTTGATATCGGCCAGTCGCTGATCGCTTATACCAGCGACGCGACCTATGGCCGGGCTTTGCTCGTTGGCATTCTCAACACGATCCAGGTTGCGTTTTTTGGCATCATCGCCGCCTCGATCATCGGTTTCATCGTTGGTATCGCCCGGCTGTCCAGCAACTGGCTGATTTCGAAGCTCGCGCAGGCCTATGTGGAAATCTTCCGCAACATCCCGCCCCTGCTCGTCATCTTCTTCTGGTACAAGGGCGTCATCTCAGTCCTGCCGCAGGCGCGTGATTCGCTGGAGCTTCCGCTCGGAAGCTACCTCAACAATCGCGGTTTCTTCTTTCCGAAGCCCCTTTGGGGCGAAGGCACGTGGCTGATACCGCTCGCCCTTCTGGTCGCCATCGTCATCAGCTTTTTCATTTACCGCTGGGCAAAGGCGAGACAGGAAAAGACCGGTCAGCAGTTCCGCACCGGGATCACGGCTACACTTCTCATCATCGGCCTTCCGGCCGCGACATTTCTCGCGCTCGGCTCACCGCTGACCTTCGACTACCCGATTGCCGGGCGGTTCAACCTCTCGGGCGGCGCGGTCGTCGCACCTGAATTCATGTCGCTGTTTCTGGCGCTTTCCTTCTACACCGCCTCCTTCATCGCCGAGATCGTTCGCGGCGGCATCAAGGCCGTGGCGAAGGGCCAGACGGAAGCTGCGGATGCGCTCGGGCTTCGTTCCAGCACCACGACGCGCCTGATCGTCGTTCCGCAGGCGATGCGCATCATCATCCCACCGCTGACAAGTCAATATCTCAACCTGACCAAGAACTCCTCGCTTGCGGTCGCGGTCGGCTTCGCCGACATCGTCTCCGTCGGCGGCACGATCCTGAACCAGACGGGTCAGGCGGTCGAAGTCGTTGCGATCTGGCTGGTCATCTATCTCTCGCTGTCCCTGCTCACGGCCGTGGTCATGAACTGGTTCAACGCGAAAATGGCCCTGGTGGAGAGATGACGATGACAACAAGCAATCACGCTTTCGTGCGGCAGACCATCGAGGACGCCAGACCCGCGCCCTCGAGCGCCGTCGGCTTCGGTCACTGGCTGCGCACCAAACTCTTCGCCACCCCCAAGGACACGGTCCTGACGGTGATCGCCCTTGCCCTGCTCGCCTATCTGGTGCCGCCGGTCATCAAGTGGCTGTTCATTGACGCGGTGTGGACCGGCAGCGATCGTATCGCCTGCCTGACCGCTTCGCAGGGCGGCGCGCTGCCGGACGGCCAGTCCGGTGCGTGCTGGGCTTTCGTTTCGGCAAAGCTCGGACAATTCGTCTTCGGCCGCTATCCGATCGACGAACGCTGGCGTCCCATCCTCGTGATGGTGACGTTCGCCATCCTGCTGATACCGATGCTGATTCCAAAAGCGCCGTTCAAGCGCCTCAACGCGCTGGTGCTTTTCATCATCCTGCCCTTCATTGCGTTTTTCCTGCTCATCGGCGGCGTCTTCGGCCTGCCGAAGGTGGAAACGCAGCTGTGGGGCGGCCTGATGGTGACGCTCATCCTGTCCTTCTTCGGGATCACGGTGTCGCTCCCCTTCGGCATTCTCCTGGCGCTCGGCCGACGGTCGAACCTGCCGGTCATCAAGATGCTCTGCGTGCTCTTCATTGAAGTCATCAGAGGTATTCCTCTGATCACCGTCCTGTTCTTCGCCAGCATCATGTTGCCGCTGTTCCTTCCCGACGGCTGGACCTTCGACAAGTTCCTGCGAGCTCTGGTCGGCGTGTCGCTCTTCTCGTCCGCCTATATGGCGGAGGTGATCCGTGGCGGCTTGCAGGCCATCCCGAAGGGGCAATATGAAGGGGCAGACTCGCTCGGCCTGAACTATTGGCAGAAAACCCGGCTGATCGTGCTGCCGCAGGCGCTGAAGCTCGTTATTCCGGGCATCGTCAACACCTTCATCGGTCTTTTCAAGGACACGTCGCTGGTCTCGATCATCGGCATGTTTGACCTGCTTGGCATTGTCACACTCAACCAGTCGGATGCGAACTGGGCGACGCCCGTCACCGCCATGACTGGCTATATTTTCGCAGGCTTCGTATTCTGGATATTCTGCTTCGGCATGTCGCGTTATTCGCTGTTCATGGAACGGCACCTCGACACCGGGCATAAACGATAAGGGACGCTCAAATGGCAGAAACCCAAACAAAAAAACTGACCGTCTCGACAACGGACGTAGCGATCGAACTCATCGGCATGAACAAGTGGTATGGCGACTTCCACGTACTGCGCGACATCAACCTGAAGGTCATGAAAGGCGAGCGCATCGTCATCGCCGGTCCTTCGGGGTCGGGCAAGTCGACCATGATCCGCTGCATCAACCGGCTGGAAGAACATCAGTCGGGTACGATCAATGTCGATGGCATCGAGCTCACCAACGATCTGAAGAAGATCGACGAGGTGCGCCGCGAGGTTGGCATGGTGTTCCAGCACTTCAATCTCTTCCCGCATCTGACGATCCTCGAGAACTGCACGCTGGCGCCGATCTGGGTTCGCAAGATGCCCAAGAAGGAAGCCGAAGAAGTGGCGATGCACTATCTGAAGCGCGTCAAGATCCCCGAGCAGGCTCATAAATATCCCGGCCAGCTCTCCGGCGGCCAGCAGCAGCGCGTGGCGATTGCCCGTTCGCTCTGCATGAAGCCGAAGATCATGCTGTTCGACGAACCCACCTCGGCGCTTGACCCGGAAATGGTCAAGGAAGTGCTCGACACCATGGTCAGCCTTGCCGAAGACGGCATGACGATGCTGTGCGTGACCCACGAAATGGGCTTTGCCCGCCAGGTCGCAAACCGCGTCATCTTCATGGACCAGGGCCAGATCGTCGAACAGAATTCGCCTGCCGAATTCTTCGACAATCCACAGCACGAGCGCACCCGGCTGTTCCTCAGCCAGATTCTGCACTGAGAACTTTTGCCATCAACGCATCATCCAACGGGGCCGTTTCGGCCCCGTTTTTTATTGCAGAAACAGTGGCCACACCCAACGTCATCCTCGCCCCTGAGGCGAGGATGACGGCAAATATGTTCTACCTCATCACTGCCTCGCCGTTAGTTCCAATCAAGCCAACGCTTGTGCTGAGTCGTCGTTTCACAGCCCACATCCAAAGCAACAGGCCTCAAAAATAGCCACAGCCCGACCATTTAACCATTTGTTACGAAACAAGAATCCTTGTTTCTCAGGGCTTCTGGCGGTCCATGTCATTTTTTTGTCAAATCATGCATTTTTCCGCTTGCGGAGCAACGGGAGCCTGACTATAAGGGCGCCACACCACAAGCGCACGCGCCCTTCGTCTATCGGTTAGGACGTCAGATTTTCATTCTGAAAAGAGGGGTTCGACTCCCCTAGGGCGTGCCACTTGCCTTCGTGTTCTTCCTCTTCAAAAATATAAAGCAGCTTCACAGATCGCGAATTCGTCGCGCGTGATCGATGCGCCGGAACCGATTCCCGGTCGGCACGTTAGAGTGCTGTCCCCCCGATGGAAGGCAAGCCGGATGAAGCGCCAGCGGGCAAATCGACCGGCTTGCCTTTCCCCCCTTTAGACAAGTCATAGCGTCGGTTCTTTCCGGCGGGCGGCAGATGCCAGCTAAGGGTTGGGAAAAGCACCCCCCGGCCTTCCACGAGGCATGAAGGCATTACCGGCGCGCAGCGATAGCGGCGAAATTTCAAGGCCTTGGCCAGACCCGGCTCAGTTTTCCACAGCCCTTTCGGCTTCCATAAAAAAACTCGTCGTGAAGCGAAAAAAATCAATTTTTCCGCTTGCGGAGCAACGGGAGCCTGACTATAAGGGCGCCACACCACAAGCGCACGCGCCCTTCGTCTATCGGTTAGGACGTCAGATTTTCATTCTGAAAAGAGGGGTTCGACTCCCCTAGGGCGTGCCACTTGCTTCTCCATAAAAATCAGTAGTCTGCACGAAAATCTTCACGCATCGCGTAAAGACGCATTGGCGTGTCTCGGCCATTCGTCAGAGACAGTGTTCCCAAAATTCAGGGTAAGTTCCAAGGCCCCGTCAGGGCGCGAAAGCCGCGTCCAGAACGCGCAGCTGCACGCGCCTCTGGCCCTGCCACAGATCGGCGCCCACGGTGCCTGCGACGTGAATGTTCCTGCCGCGTGCATTCAGCAGCATCTGCCCCAGAGGCGCTTCTGCAGCGCGAAACGCGATACCGTCCAGCCGCGAGCCGTCCATGGCCTCCAGCGTGATCTTGACGTGAGCTGTACCCACGAGCCGCACGTCGCGCAGGCGATGCGCCGGCACGGCAAAGATCGGCTGCGAGTGGCCTGATCCGTAAGGACCGGCCTGCTCCAACTGGTCGACAAGCTGCAATGTCGCGCCCGAGGCGCCGATGGCGCCGTCGATCTTCAGCACGCTGCTTTCCACCAGCTCATTCACGGTCTTTGCGGCCGCCTCCTCGAAGAAGGTCCTGAGCTTGCCGAGATTGGCGCGCTCAACCGTCAGACCGGCCGCCATGGCATGCCCACCGCCCTTGACCAGCAAACCGGCCTCCACGGCGGCGCGCACCATGCGCCCCATATCGAAACCGTTGATCGAACGGCCGGAGCCGGTGCCCTTGCCCGAGGGATCAAAAGCAATGGCGAAAGCCGGGCGGCGGAAACGATCTTTCAGACGCGAGGCGAGCAGGCCGACAATGCCGGGATGCCAGTTCTCGCGCGCGGTGACGATGACGCCCGCACCCGAGCCGTCGCCATATTCGAACAGAGCCTCCGCTTCGGCTTCCGCGAGCATCACCGCTTCCATCGCCTGCCGCTCACGGTTCAGCTCATCCAGCCGCTCCGCGATCACCTCGGCCTGCGAGGAATCATCTATCGTCAGCAGTCGGCTGCCGAGTGCCGCATCACCGATGCGGCCGCCGGCATTGATGCGCGGCCCGATCAGGAAACCGAAATGATAGGGTGTGACAGGGCCACCAAGCCCCGCCTTCTTGAACAGAGCAGCGAGACCTGCATTGTTCATGTGGCGCGCGGCAATCAGCCCCTTGACCACATAGGCGCGGTTGAGGCCCTTCAGCGGCACCACATCACATACGGTGGCAAGCGCAACGATATCGAGAAGGGACAGCAGATCGAGTGTGAAGGCCTGCCGGTTCCGCCTGTCCTTCAATAGGCGCAGGGTGGCGACCAGCACGAGGAACACCACGCCTGCCGCACAGAGATGCCCCTGCCCCGAAAGATCGTCCTCGCGGTTGGGATTGACCAGCGCCACCGCCGGCGGCAGCTCCGTGCCGACCTGGTGGTGATCGATCACCACGACATCCGTTCCCGCGTCCTTGGCGGCCTGCAGCGATTCATGGCTGGTTGAGCCGCAATCGACCGTCACGATCAGCGTCGCGCCATTGGCAGCAAGCTGCTGCATCGCCGCCGGGTTCGGCCCGTAGCCCTCAAAAATACGGTCGGGAATATAGATTTCCGGCGTCAGACCGAAATGCGCGAGAAAGCGATACATCAGTGCGGAAGAGGCTGCACCGTCGACATCGTAATCCCCGAAGATCGCCACCTTCTCGCCGGTCTCGATAGCGCGTACCAGCCGCTCGGCGGCCTTCTCGCAATCGGTCAGCATATGCGGATCGGGCATCAGGGAGCGGATGGTCGGATCAAGGAATGCCAGGGCGTCATCGACACCCACCCCGCGTCCGGCAAGAACGCGTGCGATCAATTCGGGAATGGCGTGAATCTGGGACATGGCCAGCGCGCGGTTCTGCCCGGCCTGATCCAGCCGCGATACCCAGCGCTGTTCTGTCGCCGACCGCTCCACGCTTAAAAATGCGCGGGCCACGGTATCGGCCGGCTCCATCATTGCCATCCTGTCCATTCGTCCTGTCATGCGCCTGATCGCGCTCTTAAGACGGGCTAAATGGCGGTGGCGCGTTTTTCAAGCAAAAACGCGCATATGAGGTTTCACACCGAAAAAATCGAGAAAAATGGGCTGACGATCGAGACAGCGCCAACGAGCAGCAGCAGCGAGAAGACGGCGAGCGAACACCAGTTGCGCTCATGCTCCCCCATGTCGAATTCCATAGTGCGAATATTGTCATTGGCATTGTGAGGCCGCGCCCGGTGATGGGTCGCCGCAATGCCAGCGCGCTTATTGTCCTTGAACAGGATGATCGATGTCACGGCCACGCCTCCCTCGCTTGGTGAACAGGATTAACCATAGTGCCGAATCGCCTTGTTTTCCAGCGCTTCCGACGCCTTCCCCTCAAATTTTATGGGCGCCGGACCACCGGCGCTATACAGGCAGCCATACAACGAAAAACCGCGCCTCCATATGGAAGCGCGGCTCTCGGTGTCATCAAAATAATGAAGCGTCTCAGGTCCGCTCGATGCGGATGACCTGCGGCTCGCTGACGAGATATTTCTCGTTCTTGATCGCCTTTACCGCCTTGCGGATCGCATCTTCCATCGTCGCATGGGTGACAAGGATGATGGTCTGCGGCGCGCCTTCCACATGCACGCGCTGGCGCTGCACGATGGATTCCAGCGAGATGTTATTGTCAGCCATGCGGGTGGCGATGGAGGCGAAGACGCCCGCCTGGTCCTTCACCGTCAGGCGGATGAAATAACCGCCCTCATGGCTCTTCATCTTGGCGCGGCGATACTCCGACAGGGATTTCGCCGGACGGCCGAGGACAGGCACCTGCTGGGCGCCCGGACGGCTCTTGGCGATATCGGCAATGTCGCCCAGCACGGCGGAAGCCGTGGCGTTGCCGCCCGCACCCGGGCCGACCATCAGCAATTCGCCGAGAATGTCGGATTCGATCGCCACCGCATTGGTCACGCCGTCCACCTGGGCAATGACGGAATCGAGCGGCACCATGGTCGGATGCACGCGCTGCTCGATGCCGGATTCGGTCACCTGCGCCACGCCGAGAAGCTTGATGCGGTAACCGAGTTCGGCGGCCGCCTGAATGTCCTCGCTGGAGATATTGGTGATGCCTTCCAGATAGATGTCATCAGCCGAAATCTTGTTGCCGAAGGCAAGCGTGGTCAAAATGGCGAGCTTGTGAGCGGTGTCGTTGCCCTCGATATCGAAGGCCGGATCGGCTTCGGCATAGCCCAGCCGCTGCGCTTCCTTCAGACAGGCCTCGAAGGACAGCCCTTCCTTCTCCATCTTGGTCAGGATGTAATTGCAGGTGCCGTTCATGATGCCGTAGATGCGCGACACATGGTTGCCGGTCAGGGATTCGCGCAGCGCCTTGATGACGGGGATACCGCCGGCCACCGCCGCTTCGAAATTGAGAAGCGCCCCCTTGTCTTCGGCAATGGTCGCCAGTTCGACGCCATGCTTGGCCAGCAGCGCCTTGTTGGCTGTCACCACGTGGAGACCACGTGCGAGTGCGGCCCGCACCGCATTTTCCGCCTGGCCGGAAGCACCGCCGACCAGTTCGACGAAGACGTCGATATCGGCTTCGCTTGCCATCTGCTCCGGCGTGTCGAACCAGGTAATACCCTTGAGATCGATGCCGCGGTCGCGCGAACGGTCGCGCGCGCTCACCGCAATAATCTCAATCGCGCGTCCGCAGGTAATCGCAAGTTCGTTGCTTCTCTGCTGGAGGATGCGCACGAGCGAAGCGCCGACAGTGCCGAGCCCCGCTATGCCGATTCTCAATGAATCTGCCATGGGTATGTTCCTGATTTGTTGGTGATGGTGGCGGCCGAGGCCCGGCCGCCTTCGGTTGCCCTTATCTGTGGGCGTTAAGCGAAACGACGTTGTGCATCGTTTCGTCTGCGCTCGACAGGAAACGCTTCAGATTGCGCGCTGCCTGACGAATTCGGTGCTCGTTTTCCACGAGCGCGAGACGGACGTAATCATCGCCCATCTCGCCAAAGCCGATGCCGGGAGCAACGGCAATATCGGCCTTCTCGACCAGAAGCTTGGAGAATTCCAGGCTGCCGAGATGGCGGAACTTTTCCGGGATTTTCGCCCAGGCGAACATGGTCGCCGCCGGCGGCGGAACCTCGAAGCCGGCCTTGCCGAACGTGTCGACCATGACATCGCGACGGCGGCGATAGACATTGCGCACTTCGGCAATGTCAGAGCCGTCACCGTTCAGCGCATGCGTTGCCGCAACCTGGATCGGCGTGAAGGCGCCGTAGTCGAGATAGGACTTCACACGCGTCAGCGCCGCGATCAGCCGCTCGTTGCCGACGGCAAAGCCCATACGCCAGCCTGGCATGGAGAAGGTCTTCGACATGGAGGTGAATTCCACCGCAACGTCGATTGCACCGGGAACTTCCAGAACCGAAGGCGGCGGATTGTTGTCGTCGAAATAGATCTCCGAATAGGCAAGGTCGGACAACACAATGATCTCGTGCTTCTTCGCAAAGGCGATCACGTCCTTGTAGAAATCAAGCGAGGCGACATGCGCCGTCGGGTTCGACGGGTAGTTGACGATCAGCGCCAGCGGCTTCGGGATGGAGTGGCGCACGGCGCGCTCCAGCGGGCCAAAGAAACTGTCATCAGGCTCGACATTCATCGAACGGATAACACCGCCCGCCATCAGGAAACCGAAGGCATGGATCGGATAGGTCGGGTTCGGACACAGGATGACGTCGCCCGGCGCGGTGATGGCCTGCGCCATATTGGCGAAGCCTTCCTTGGAGCCGAGGGTCGCGACGACCTGCGTATCGGGGTTCAGCTTCACGCCGAAACGGCGGGCATAATAACCGGCCTGCGCGCGGCGAAGGCCTGGAATGCCCTTGGAGGAGGAATAACGATGGGTACGCGGATCCTGAACGACCTCGCAAAGCTTGTCGACGATCGCCTTGGGGGTCGGAAGGTCGGGATTGCCCATGCCGAGATCGATGATATCGGCCCCGGCCGCTCGCGCGCTCGCTTTCAAACGGTTGACCTGTTCGAAGACGTATTGCGGCAGACGCCGGACCTTATGAAACTCTTCCATCTCTTTCCTCATGGGAATGGACCGGTTCTTCCGGTCCATAACGAAGGTTCGTTTTTTGTTGTTAAACGCCGCCGACACGAACCGACCCGGCAGGCGTTATTCATTGTAGCGCAAAGCACGGGAAAACCTACAGGGGTTTTCTTGGCCCACGCCGCATAGCGGCCATCCGCCCGTCCTTCCGGCACGGCCTTTTCAGCCCCTCAGGCATGGCGGATCGCGCACTACGATCAGGGAACTTGCATAACGCCAGATTCTTGGAAAATGCAAGGCAAGCCATGCTCAAGAACAGCCATTCCCGCCCTTCAGCCGCGCTCCCCTGTCACAATTGCGGCACGGATGACCGAAAGCACGCGCTCCGGCTCGATATTTGTGCAGACGAGCTGGCTCGGATGCCCATCCCAGTCACCGGGCGGAAAGGCGCGGCCATCCGGCTTCTGGATCGTCTGGCCGTCGGCAAGCCCGCCGCAGACGACGCGTACCGGGCCGCTGCGGGTTTCAAAAAGCTCAGGCGCCACAAGATAGACGCAGGCGCAGCTGTCATGCACCACCATGCCGTCGCCGGTGCGGGTCTTGTAGAAATCGATGTAGAACTGCGACAGGTCCGAAAGCAGCTGCACCGGCTTGCCGCCGGCCTTTGCCATGTCAGCCATGAAGGCGCTGGTCATCACCGTTTTCATCGTCACATCGAGACCGACAACGATCACGCGCCAGGGCGCGGTGAAGACGAGATCGGCCGCTTCAGGATCGCCGTGAATATTAGCCTCGGCCGCCGGCGACACATTGCCGTTCATGTCGAAGGCGCCGCCCATGACGATCACTTCCTTCACCAGCGCCGCGAAGTCAGGTTCTTCGCTGAGCGCCAGCGCCAGATTGGTCATGCGACCGACGGCAATCAGCGTCACCTCACCGGGATTGGCCTTTACCGTCTCGATGATGAAACGATGTGCGGGGCGCGGGTCGAGCGGCAGATCGATGGCCTCAGGGATATCGATATCGCCGAGACCGTTTTCGCCATGGATGAAGGTCGGCCAGTGGCCTTCCTTGCGGGCGGGATCGAAGGTCACGCCGGCGCCCCTGGCGACCGGTGCTGTCATCTGCCATTCCCGCTTCAGGAAGAGCGCATTGCGGGTGGTGATATCAATGGGCGCATTGCCGAAAACGGTGGTAACGCCGATCAGATCGATATCGGGATGGCGGTGCAGGAACAGAAGCGCCATGGCGTCATCCACACCGGGGTCCGTATCGAATATCACTTTATGCATAATGCCCTCATCCATATGTCTCAAGCGCCATCCGTCCTTCCGGCGACGCGCCACGGAAACATAACGATAAGCGGCAACACCGCAATCCCCCTGCCCGCTGCTGAACGCACAGAAAGAGATTGCGCCGTGGCCCTTTCGGTGAAAGAAGAAGCCCTCTCCTTCGCCTGCCCGGACATTCCCAGTGCAAGACATCGCCCTCAACGTTTTTATCGTTCTCTTCTGCGTCGCCATCTTTGCCGGATTTATCGATTCCATCGCCGGTGGTGGCGGCCTCATCGTCATTCCCGCAATGATGATCATGGGCATCGCCCCACTCGATACGCTCGGCACGAACAAGCTGCAGGCGCAGTTCGGTTCCGCCTCTGCGACCCTTGCCTATGCCAGACGCGGCCATGTGAATCTCAAAGAACAATTGCCGATGGCGCTGATGGCCATGGCCGGCGGGATGCTCGGCGCGCTGACAGCCGCCTTCGTGCCGGCCGATCTCATGCGCGCCATCATGCCGTTCCTGTTGATTGCGATCGCGCTTTATTTTGCCTTCAAGCCGCAGCTCAGCGATGTCGACAGCCACCGCCGCATCACGCCCTTCGTGTTCGGGCTTGCGGTCGCGCCGCTGATCGGTTTTTACGACGGTGTTTTCGGCCCTGGCGCTGGGTCCTTCTACATGCTGGCCTTTGTGGGTCTTGCCGGTTTCGGAATGCTGAAGGCGACCGCCCACACGAAGCTTCTCAACCTCGGTTCGAATTTCGGCGGCTTTCTCGTCTTTGCAATGGGTGGCGCGGTTTTGTGGAAGCTCGGCCTGGCCATGGGGGTCGGCCAGTTCATCGGCGCGCAGATCGGATCCCGTTTCGCGATGAAAAACGGCGCAAAGATCATCCGCCCGCTGCTCGTCCTGTCATGCCTTGCCATGGCGACGAAGCTTCTTGTCGACGCATCGTCCGCCTGGTCGATCGCCACTGTCTGGGAAACCATATTCCCGAAATAAGGGATGGTGGAGCGCCTTTTCCCGTCATTCCGACAATGGGAAGGCGCCCTGCTGCCTCAGCCAGCGGCGCGGCGACGGCGATCGGCGATTTCGCGGATCACCACCATCGCACCTACGAGCTTGTAGGCGGACGAGTAGCACGGCGACATTTCCAGCGACTTGACGACCGTGCGGCCATTCTGATCTTCCGCATAGGTATATTTCGACGTATCGCCCTTGAAGCAATTGTCGAGCTTTTCCCTGAGATTGTTCTGGAACCGGTGAACGCCGACAAGTTCGGCGATATGGCAGCCGACAAGCCCTTCCGGGGCATTGCGCTGAAATGCATCGAGAGCATTGGCGAAGGAAACGCGGTAGCCAGGGGAAACGATCACCACCGGCTCGTCGAGATCGTTGAGCATATCCTCATCGAGGATCAGATGGCGGTGATGCCACTCCAGAGTGTCTTCGTCCTCGTCACCGACGACCTTCGCCTTTGACGGCATGCCGACGTAGCGATCGACAAGGGTGCGAAGAAGCTCGGAGTTGCGCTGCACGCAGCCAAGGTCTTCCGCCTCGTGGTTAAGGAGATCGATGGCAAAACGGAACTGCTCGCGGATATCTTCGGAGTTTTCTGTCTTGCGTCCGACAACCCGCTCGAGGAGCTGTTCCAGTTCACGTTCCAGCACGGCAATCTTGTCGGCTTCGTTTTTACCAACGGCAGATTGCAGTTCCGTATAACGCAGCCAGAACAACTCAATCAAATCTTTCAACCCAACTCTCCCTGAACGGGCATAACCCCGCTACCTATGCGAACGGATTAAGCCTTTATCCCCTGATTGTAGCGTCTTTGCGCTTAAAAATGACGTAACGAAACGCAGGAACGCCGCGAGGATTGTTGTTCAAAATATCACAGCAGCCGCTAATTTTTCAATTTCGATAATCCATGAACGAAAAATGAGGTTCCGCAAATATGGAAAAGTACCGAAACGCACGATTTTCCCGTCGAATTTCGTGAGAATCACCGAAAATCTGGCCGCACACGATCCCGTCAAATCTGATGCTTCACGTCCCAGCGGTCGTGATACCACAGCCATTGTCCGGGGTATTCGCGCACCCAGCTTTCCACCTTGTCGTTCAGAAGCTGCGCCGTCGCCTGAATATCGACATTGCCCTTCTCATCGCGCGGAATTTCAACCCTGGGCTCTATTTCCAGCCTGTAGCGATTATCCGGAAGACGCACGCAGCGGGCAGGATAAACATCGCAGTTGAACTGCCGCACCAGCTTGGCGAGAAGCGGATTGGTGCGAACCTCAAGGCCGAAAAATTTCGTCGTCAGCCCCTTGCCGAATTTCTGGTCGACGAGCACGCCCACGCCGCCACCCTTTTCCAGCTGTCGCGCCAGCGCGAAGGAAGAGCCGGCATGCGAGGGCACGAGATTACCCATGCGCTCCTTGCGGAAATTGAAAACCTTGTCAGCCACGAAGGGATTGTTGGGCGGCCGGAACAACACCGTCACATCGAGACCAAAAGCCGAGCCGGCAACCGGCAGCAGCTCGAAATTGCCGCTATGGGCGGTAAAGACGATGAAGGGTCGTGGATTGTCGCGCAGTTCGAGGAAGGTCGAGGTGCCCTCGACCTCGATGCGGCCCGGCTCGTTCTTTTCCGGATCGAAATCGAACAGCCGGTCGAGAAACACATATTCCGCCGCAAGCCGGCCCATATTGGCCCAGCTATCCATGGCGATCGCAAGCCGCTCTTCCTCTGACTTCTCCGGAAAGGCGCGTGCCAGATTATAAAGCATCAGCTTGTGGCGACCAGTCTTCGGCCCCACCCAGCGCGCCAGCCGGTCGGCGGCGCGAATGCCCGCATCGGCGGGGAAGAGCTTCAGCAGGTTGAGAAGGCCGAAGGCGAATGTCGCGATCAGCCACTGCCGGAAGTGGTCCAGTTTCAGGACGATCCGTGTCAGGAAAAGCTTCAAGACGGTCAATCCATCCGCAGAACGATTTTACCGAACACCTGACGCGTCTCCATACGTTCCAGCGCCCGGTCGATATCGTCGAAGGTGACTTCGGTGTCGATAACAGGATGCACGATGCCACGCGCCATCTTCTGCATGGCGTTGGCCATGTTTTCCATGCGGCAGCCGAACGAGCCGAGCAGCTTCAGCTGCTGCTGGAACAGCATCATCAGGTTGATATCGGTGGAGACACCAGACGTAGAACCGCAGGTGACGAGACGGCCGCCGCGCTTCAGCGAGAACATCGAGCCCGCCCAGGTGTCCTTGCCAACATGTTCGAATACAACGTCGACGCCCTTCTTTTTCGTCAGCTTGCGCACGACGCCTTCAAAACGGTCGGTCCGGTAGTTGATGACGTGGTCGGCGCCCAGAGCCTTCGCCCGTTCGATCTTGTCGTCGGAGCCGACGGTGGTGATGACGGTGCAGCCCATCTTCTTGGCAAGCTGGATCGCCGCTGTGCCGATGCCGGAACCGCCGGCATGCACGAGGATCGTCTCACCGGATTCGAGCTTGGCATTGTCGAACAGCATGTGCTCGACCGTGCCAAAGGTGACAGGCGCAAGGGCAGCCGCAACGGCATCGATGCCATGCGGCGCGGGCACGAGCTGACGGGCGGGAATATTGATCTTTTCCTGGGCAAAACCATCGAGATGGAAACCGTGAACGCCCTGCACATGTTCGCACAGATTGTCACGGCCTTCGCGGCAGGGTTTGCACAGCCCGCAGGTGCGCGCGCCATAGATTGCGACGAGCTGGCCGGGCAGCACGTTCGACACGCCCGGACCGATGGCTTCGACCACGCCGGAGGCTTCCGCACCGATGGTGAGCGGCATCTTGCGCTTGGCGAAAGCCATGCCGCGCCAGCCCCACACATCGATGTGGTTGAGCGCAACCGCCTTGACGCGCAGCGTCACCTCGCCCGGTGCCGGAGCATCCGGTTCGGGCAGGTCCACTTTTTCGAGCTTCCGGTCGTCCACGAGTTGAAGAGCGCGCATATATCAGTCCTTCGCCCGAGGGCGTTTATCTAAAGGGCTATTCCAGCAAACCTCTGTAACGGTTTTGCGGCCGGAATGCGTAATCAAAGAAGCGAGAGCGTTTTCGCAATTCAAGCGAAAACGCTCCTGTTAGTGGTGAAACCGGTCAGGCCGGTTCCCGCGTCATGACAAGGCTTGCATTCTGCCCGCCAAATCCGAAGGAGTTGGACAGAACCGCGCTCACCTGAGCATCCCGCTTCACATTCGGCACCACGTCGAGCGTGATGGTCGGATCGGGATTGTTGTAGTTGATTGTCGGCGGCAGGGTGCCGGTCAGCATGGTCTGCAGCGAAAACACCGCTTCCACAGCGCCTGCGGCGGTCAAGGTATGGCCGATCATCGACTTGTTGGACGACAGCGGGATATTCTTCAGGCCCTCGCCGAAGACGGCAAGCATGGAGCCATATTCCATCTTGTCGTTTTCCGGCGTCGAGGTGCCGTGGGCGTTGATATAACCGATATCGCTTTCGGCCACGCCCGCATCGGCAAGTGCCGCGCGGATCGTCGCGATCGCCGGGCCGCCATCGGGCGAAGAGCGTGTGCGGTGGAAGCTGTCGGCCTTTTCGCCGGCGCCCTTGATGATGCCGAGAACCTTGGCACCGCGTGCAACGGCGGCTTCGAGCGATTCCAGCACCAGCGTCGCCGCACCTTCGGCGATCACGAAACCGTCGCGGTCCTTGCTGAATGGCTTGGAGGCCTTTTCCGGCGGATCGTTCTGGGTCGAAAGCGCCGACAGCAAAGAGAAGCGGATCAGCGCTTCGGCGCTGACCGAACCGTCTGTCGCAACCGTCAGCGCCCGCTCGGTGCGGCCCTGGCGGATTGCTTCGACACCAAGCTGGATCGCGGTCGCGCCGGATGCACAGGCGGTCGAAAGCGTGACCGGCAGGCCGCGCGTGCCAAAACGGTTGGAAAGACGCTCGGAAATCGCGCCGAAAAGTGCTGCTTCCTGGAATGCCGGATCGGGACGCTGGCGGAAAGCCGTCAGGAACCGCTCATAGGCGTCACCCGGCTGGGCGGCCGGCGGCGACCGGTCGGCAAGCTCGAAACGGGCGCTCCATTCCGGCTCGATTGGCGGTGCTGCAAGAAACAGCGGACCGTCGAAATCACCTGATATACCGGCCTGCGCCAGAGCCTCGATGGTGGTCTCACGCGCAAAAGCATAGGAACGCTCGACCGAATTCGGAACCGGGATATCGATGAAATCCACCGTGCCGCTGATCCGCGTCGAAAGCCCCTCGGTCGGGAAACGGGTGATCTTGTGGATGCCCGATTTGCCTGATGTCAGCGCCGCCCAGTTATCGGCGAGCCCCTGCCCGAGCGACGTGATGATGCCCATGCCGGTCACGGCAACGATGGGACGACCGAGATGATCCTTGAAGTTGGAAGTCATGGTCTTTCTCCTCACACGTCACGGGACAGAACGGCGACACCTTCGCCGCGCACATGGCCGACGGTGGTGACGACGGCTTCGCTGGCCGCCTCGCCCATGGGTTTTTCCTCGGCCGCGTCGAAAGCCGGCACCTTCGCGCCGCTTTCAAGGGTCAGCGCCGCGAGCGCCAGCCCAAGCGGGAACTGCGCTTCCAGCCCGTGGCCGGTGATACCGCCGAAACCGCGGATGACAGCATTTGGCAGAGCCTTTTCGAGAATGTCCTTCTCGCGGGCCGTCACACCGTCATAACCGCTTGCGCCGGAGAAGATGACAGTGGCTGCGCCGTCCTTGGCAGGGGCAAGCAGACGCTCCATGCGCTTTTCCATCTTGCCTTCGTCACGGCTGCCGCGATCACCCTCGATGGCGTCGATGCGGGCATAGATGCGCGCGCCACGCTCGCTGGCGTGCTTGCGCGATTCCAGCACAAGGAACGCACCGAGAGAACCGGAAACCATGCCGCCGCCGTCCTGGTCACCACGCGACCAGAGCGGCTGCCAGCCGCCCTGCGCATGTGCACCGATGGCTTCAAACAGCAGGATCATGTCGGGACGTTCCGCAGAGAAAGCACCGCCCACCAGCGCGTGGCTCGATTCGCCGGAGCGAATGCGGTGGAATGCGGTTTCGACGGCGGAAATGCCCGCCGCTTCCTCGCCCATGAAAGTGCGGGAAGACCCGGTAACCTTGTGCACGATGGAGATGTTGCCGGCCATCAGGTTGGAAAGCTGGGCGAGAAACAGCGTCGGGCGCAGTTCCGTCGTCAGCTTCTCGTTGAGCAGCTTTTCGCGGTCATTGCGCTTCAGCGCCTCGTCGACGATCAGCGTATCGACATTGATGTCGCGCTCACCACCACCGGCGGCAACGATCATGTCCATTGTGGCGCAGGCTTCGGCATTTTCCTTCAGCCCGGCATCATCGAGCGCCAGACCGGCGGCAAAAACGCCAAGCCGCTGCCAGTTTTCCATCTGGCGCTGGTCGCCGCGCTTCGCAATCTGCGCGGACCAGTCGATCTCAGGCATGGGATGGACCGGATAGGGTTTGAATTTTTCGGTCTCGACAATCGTCGCCGGCGCGGCGGTTCCAGAAAGAAGCGCCACATGCGCCTGGCTGCCAACGCCGTGACAGGTCACGATGCCGACCCCTGTTATCACCACATCATTGTCAGATTTCATCGTCTGTCATCCTTTGCAGCCGGCCCCGCAGAAACGGTCACGGCTATCCACAGCGGTTGCGAACAACCACTTCATGCGTTGCGGAATAAAGCGCGCGATGCGGATTGGCAATGGTGAAGGCCCGATCCGCCGTCGCGAGCCCACGAATTTCGTGCGTCAAAACCGGGCCGACGGGAAAAACGCTCTCCTTCGAAACGGGTGGAAACGCTTATTTCTGCGCATCCGCGGCAATCGCCGCCATCAGGCCGACTTCTTCCGCCCGCTTCTTGACGATAGGCCCGAGCGGAATTTCGCTGAACGGCATGGTGCGCAATTTAAGCTGCGCGTCGCAGACCTTCTTGCCGTCCGAGGTGATTTTCGCCTTGGTGACGGCAAAACCGGAACCGTCATGCTCCAGCACGGCCTCGATGTCGAGAACCGCGCCCGGCTCCACGAAGGTGCGCATCTTGGCGCCGTCGACCGACATCAGGAACGGCATGGACGCAAAATCGCTGAAGGCCAGAACCAGCATGCCGGAAGCCTGCGCCATGGTTTCGATCAGCAGCACACCCGGAACCAGCGGCATGCCGGGGAAGTGACCTTCGAATACCGGGCTCTGGTCGGGAACGATCGACTGCGCCTTCAACGTGCGCGTCGCCATGTCCACGGCCTCGACCTTGTCGATCATCTGAAAATATTCAAGCAGCATCTGTCCGGCCCGTCTCTGGTCGGTTGCGACCCGCCTTTAAAGGCTGGGTCCAGAAAGAAAAATGCCCGCCTGAAGCGGGCATCGTTGCTTCAGCCCTTGGCTGCGCGCAATTCATCGATCTTGGCGCAGAGGTTCTTCAGCACGAAATATTCTTCGGTGGAAACCTTGCCTTCGTTGACTTCCTGCGTCCACTGCTCGAGCGGAATCTTGATGCCGAATTCCTTGTCGATCGCAAAAACGATATCAAGAAAGTCGAGGCTGTCGATGCCCAGATCGTCGATCGTGTGGCTCTCCGGCGTAATGGTTTCGCGGTCGATTTCGCTGGTTTCGGCGATAATGTCGGCAACCTTGTCGAATGTAGCTGTCACGCCCATAATCCTTATTGTCGTTCGTATGAATTATCCTGTCTGACGCACCACATAGGCAAGTCGCACAAAAAAGCCAATGGTTTCGTGACGTAACTTTGTAATTTGCCCCAAAACTGTTGCCTAAACAGCAACCGAATGACGGCCGCGTCCGTTACCGAGATAGGTGTCGAAGATTGCCGCGATGTTACGCACGAACGGCTTTCCAGCCTCCGTCACGGCAAAAATATCGGCATCCAGACGCACCACGCCATCCCTGTCGCCTGCGGCGAACAGCTGTGCCTGATTCCTCACGGAATGGCTCACCTTACCGAAACGGTGCTGCAATTCCGAAAGATCGATCGAAAAATCGCACATCAGCCGTTCAATGACATGCGAGCGCAGATGATCCTCCTCCGACAGTTCAATGCCCTTGACGACGGCAAGACCGCCCTCGCCCGCCATGCGCTGATATTCCCCCGTCGCCACCATGTTCTGCACATAACCCTGCGGCAGCCTGCCGATCGACGATGCACCAAGCCCGATCAGCGCATCGGCGGTGTCGGTCGTGTAGCCCTGGAAATTCCGTCGCAGCGCGCCGGCTTCTGCGGTCTGGCATAATGTATCGGTCGGCTTGGCGAAATGGTCGATGCCGATCGCCTTGTAGCCTGCCTGTTTCAGCATCTCGCCCGCCATCGTCATCTGGCGGTAGCGCTCGGCAATATCCGGAAGCGCGTGTTCGGGGATCAGCGACTGGTGTTTTTTCATCCAGGGAACATGGGCATAACCGAAAAGCGCGATGCGATCGGGATCGAGCGACACGATCTGGTTGACGGTCCTTTCCAATGTCTCACAGGTCTGGAACGGCAGCCCATAGAGGATGTCGCAGTTGACCGAATGCACGCCCCTCGCCCGAACGGCATCCACGACGGATTTCGTCTGTTCGAAGGACTGGATGCGGTTGATGGTTTTTTGCACTTTGTCATCGAAGTCCTGAACGCCGAGGCTCGCCCGCGACATGCCGATGGCGGCAAGCGCATCATAGCGGCTGTCGTCCAGATCATTGGGATCCATCTCGACGCTGATTTCAGGTGCGAGCCCGAAGGTGAAGTGACGCCGCAGACAGTCCATCAGGCTCTGCATGTCCTCCGGCTTCAGCATGGTGGGCGAACCGCCGCCGAAATGAACAGCACTCACCACCGCATCAGGCGAAACAAGCGCGCCAACCGCCGCAATCTCCTGCTTAAGTGCTTCAAGATAAACTGCAATCGGCTCGTATTTCAGCGTGTGCTTGGTGTGACAGGCGCAGAACCAGCACAGCCGGTCGCAATAGGGAATATGCAGATAAAGCGATATGCGATTCCGGTAGCCAAGCGCGCCGAGCCAGCCGCGATAAGTGCCATTATCGATTCCCTCGTGGAAATGCGGCGCGGTCGGATAGCTCGTGTAACGCGGCACTGCACCCGAATATTTGTGAAGAAGTTCGGTATTCATCACCCGATTTGCCTTTTATCAAGAAAATGTCGATTTCCTCTCTTTCAGTAACGGCTGCGACAGTTTGCAACTTTGACTTCAATCAAATTGCGCCATAAGTTCTTGCTAAAGTAGACGCGGGGACGACGGCTACATGGCGCAAGCCTTCAAAGAGACCGTATTTGATACCCACGGTCGCAATCGTCCCGAAAAGCCAGCATTGGAAAAGGCTTATGGACACGCTGCAGAAGACCATCCACAATTCGGAAGAGCCCGTTGTTTGCCGCTCCTGCGAGGCGCGTCACGGCGGTCTTTGCAGCACGCTGACACCACAGCAGCTCTGCGATCTCAACCGCCATTCCAGCCGCAAAAAGCTGGAAGCCGGCAACGAGCTTCTCGGCCAGGGCGAACTCGTCACCTCCTATGGCAATATCCTGAAGGGCGTGGTGAAGCTGTCGAAAATGATGTCGGATGGCCGTCAGCAGATCGTCGGCCTGCAATTCGCACCGGATTTCCTCGGCCGTCCGTTCCTGGCGGAAAGCAAGATGACGGCGGAAGCCGCAACCGATGTGGAGATTTGTCTCTTTCCGCGCCGCGTTGTCGACCGCATGGTGTCCGAAGTGCCTGACATGGAACGCAAGCTTCACAACCAGTCCCTGAAGGAACTGGACGAGGCGCGTGACTGGATGCTGACGCTGGGTCGCAAATCGGCACAGGAAAAGGTTGCCAGCTTCCTTTATATGATCGCCACCCATATCGACCCGGAAAACGACGACAAATCCTGTTTCGACTTGCCGCTTTCACGCGCCGACATCGCCGATTTCCTTGGCCTCACCATCGAAACGGTTAGCCGGCAAATGACAAAGCTGCGCAAGGAAGCCATTATCCGCATCGAAAACAACCGTCACATCACGGTGCCTGATCTCGACGTGCTGAGCGAAGCCGCCGGCAACGACTGACGGAATTTGCCCTCTCACTGCCCCTGAAGTGCAGGTGTCCCGAAATTGATGTGCGGCGCCCGCGCCTGTGCGGGTGCGAGCGCAAAACCGGCAAGAACCAGCAAAGCGGCGATGCATTTCATGATATTTCACCCCGTGCCCCGCTTTTTCAGCGGCCTGTTTGTTATGGCTGCATCATAGCGGCAAACCTCATCCATCCGCTTAACATCTTGGGTAAGCGGATGGTTCAAAGGCAGGGTAAAGAAGGGGTTACAAGCTCGGCATCGCCGCATGTTTCTTCTCTCCGCCAGAGAGAAGAAACAAAGCACACCCGCTCGCTCCATAGGGAATCGACCGTTTGGGGGGCATGTCTTGTCAACAAAGATGGTCTGGCCAGTCTCTGAAACCGCGCAAATACGCGGCATGATCTCACTGCGAGGCTGCAGGCGTCGCAACCGGCTTCTGGTTTTCGGCAAGCGCCCGCAGCTCGGCCACCCGGCGCTTGTATTCGGCTTCCGAAATCTGGCCGTTGCGCCGTGCCGCACCGAGGCGCGACAGGCTCGATTCCATGGTGGAGGCCTCATCCTCACCCATCTGGGTGCCCGCGGCCGTCAGCGGCTGCGAAAAGGTCGGATAGGTGCCGGTATCGCGCTTCTGGCTCACCGCATTGTCGCTGACGGGGCGCGGACCGACGATTTCAGTCGTCGGACGGCGCATATGGGCGGGCGCAACGATCGGCTCCGGTGCCTTGCAGGCTGCAAGCGCGGTGACGAGCAAGGTGCCAGAGAGCGAAAGAACAGCGATTCTCGCGGCGTTTTCCGCATATGTTCCCCATGTGCCCATGTGCTTGCCCATCGTCATGTTCCGCCTGTAAGGATATCGCCGATATCGAATTCGACTGCGGTTCGGCCCTTTGCGGCCTCCCCTTGCTGGTGGAACTTGTATTCGTTTTCATGCAGAATGTGCAAACACAAATTTGGTGGAGGATGGCGCATGGCAGGTGTTGACGGCGGGGCAGAGAAAAAGGGTGGAAAAACGCCCGGTTTCGACGCTACTTCCGCCGAAGCCTACCTGATCCGCGACCCGGAAACCTTCGCGATCAATATCGCCCGCGCGCTCGAGAATCTCGGCAAGGCCGCCTCCGAATGGCTGGCGCCGCGCGAACGCGGCGAAATCCCCCAGGCAAGCGCTGATCCCGTGACCGATCTGGTCAAGACGCTCTCCGATGTCGCCGAATACTGGATGGCCGAACCGAAGCGCTCGCTCGAAGCGCAGACCCATCTGCTTTCCAGCTATTACGATCTTTGGGCTAAATCGGTGGCGCAGTTTTCCGACGACGCCGATTCGGCTTCTGAAAAACCCGCCGAAAGCGGTCCTGCCGAACGCAGGAGCAGGCGTTTTGCCGATGCCGACTGGCAGGCCAATCCCTTCTTCGATTTTCTCCTGAAAGCCTACCAGACCACCGTCGGTTTTGCCGACCGGATGGTGACGGAAGCCGAAGGCCTTGACGAACATACCCGCACCAAGGCGCTGTTCTATATGCGGCAGGTAACGGAGGCGCTTTCACCGGCCAATTTCGTCTTCACCAATCCACAGGTCTTCCGCGAGACGGTGGCTTCCAGCGGCGCCAATCTCGTCAAGGGCATGGCGCAGCTGGCGGAAGATGTCGCAGCCGGCAATGGCCACCTGAAACTGCGCCAGACCGATTACAGCAAATTCGTCATCGGCCAGAATATCGCCGTCACGCCGGGCAAGGTGGTGGCGAAAAGCCCGCTCTGCGAAATCATCCATTATGCGCCGACGACGCAGAAGGCCTTCAAGCGGCCGCTGCTGATCGTGCCGCCATGGATCAACAAATTCTACATTCTCGATCTCAACCCACAGAAATCCTTCGTCGGCTGGTGCCTTGAGCAGGGCCACAGCGTGTTCATGGTCTCCTGGATCAATCCGGATGCCCGTCTGGCCGAGAAGGGCTGGGACGATTACATCCGCGAAGGCATCGATTTTGCGCTTGATACCATCGAGGAGCGGACCGGTGAGAGGCAAATCAACGCCATAGGTTATTGCGTCGGCGGTACGCTTTTATCCTCGGCGCTGGCGCTGCATGCGCAGGAAGGCGATGAACGCATCCGTAGCGCCACGCTGCTGGCCGCCCAGACCGATTTCATCCATGCCGGCGACCTCAAGGTCTTCATTGACGAAGGCCAGCTGGCGGCGCTGGACAAGCACATGCAGGCGGTCGGTTATCTCGACGGCTCGATCATGGCGACCGTCTTCAACATGCTGCGCGCCTCCGATCTCATCTGGCCCTATGTGGTCGATAATTACCTGCGCGGCACCGAGCCCCTGCCCTTCGACCTGCTCTACTGGAACTCCGATTCGACCCGGGTGACCGCCGCCAGCCACTCGTTTTATCTGCGCAATTGTTATCTCGAGAACAATCTCGCGCGTGGACTGATGCGCGTTGCCGGCAAACGGATCAATCTCGGCGATATCAATATCCCTGTCTACGATCTCGCCACCCGCGACGACCATATCGCGCCGGCGAAATCGGTCTTCACGGGCGCTGCGTTGTTTGGCGGGCCGGTGGAATTCGTGCTCGGCGCTTCCGGCCACATTGCCGGCGTCGTCAACCCGCCGCAGCTTGAGAAATACCAATATTGGACGGGGCCGTCACCAGCTGGGGACTTCGACGCCTGGCAGGCCGCCGCCACGGCCCATAAGGGCTCGTGGTGGGTGCACTGGCAGAGCTGGATCGAAAACCAGAGTGCCGAAAAGGTGAAGGCGCGAAAACCGGGAGATGGCAGGCGTCCGGTGCTCGGCGATGCGCCGGGAACCTATGTCCTGTCCTGATCACGCCCGCTACCTCTTAATCTTTCAGGCCCCATGTTCTTCACGCCCCCGCTTATTCCCGCAACGTTGATCTCCCGCTACAAGCGTTTCCTGTTCGATGCCGTTCTGGAAGACGGCACGACGATCACGGGCTCCTGCCCCAATACCGGCTCCATGCGCGGGCTGACGACACCGGGCTCCCGCATCTGGCTTTCCGAACACGACAGCCCCACCCGCAAATACCGTCACATGCTGGAAATGGTCGAGGCCGATGGCACCGTGGTCGGCATCAATACCGGCATGCCGAACCGGCTGGCGGAAGAGGCGATCCTGAACGGCCGCATTCCTGAGCTTGACGGCTATTCGACGATCCGGCGCGAACAGAAATACGGCCGCAATTCCCGCATCGATTTCCTGCTGTCGGAACCCGGCCGGCCGGATGCCTATGTGGAAGTGAAGAACGTGCATTTCATGCGCGAAAAAGGTCTGGCCGAATTCCCTGACACCGCCACCAAACGCGGCGCGAAACATCTCGAAGAACTGGGTGACGCAGCGGAAGCTGGTTACCGTACGGTGATGCTCTATCTCATCCAGCGCGATGATTGCGACCGGATGCGTATCTGCGACGATCTCGATCCCGTCTATGCGCTGGCGTTTCAGCGGGCGATGGCGCGCGGCGTGGAGGCCTATGCGGTGAAATGCACGGTCTCCCCGGCACAAATTTCAGTCAGCGGAACGGTTAAGATGGACGAATGGCGTCCGGCTGTTTTATGAACAGGGACGTAAAGAGACAGAAAGCACTATGATGGTCACCTATATCGACGCAGCCTCCGCCCCCCTCAAGAATACCGGCGTCATCCGCCTTTATACGCCTGAGGATTTTGATGGCATGCGCAAGGCCTGCCAGCTGACGGCGCGTTGCCTCGATGAACTGGCAGCCATCGTCAAGCCGGGTGTGACGACTGACGCCATCGACCGCTTCGTCTTCGAATTCGGCGCCGACCATGGCGCGCTGCCGGCGACGCTGAATTATCGTGGTTATACGAAATCCGTCTGCACCTCGATCAACCACGTGGTCTGCCACGGCATTCCGGATGAGAAGCCGCTGCGCGAAGGCGATATCGTCAATATCGACGTGACCTATGTGCTTGACGGCTGGCATGGCGATTCGAGCCGCATGTATCCGGTCGGCCAGATCAAGCGCGCTGCCGAGCGGCTGATGGAAGTGACCTATGAATGCCTGCTGCGCGGTATTGCGGCCGTAAAGCCCGGCGTACGCACCGGCGCGATCGGCGCTGCGATCCAGGCCTATGCGGAAGCGGAACGCTGCTCCGTGGTGCGTGATTTCTGCGGCCATGGCGTCGGACGCCTGTTCCATGACACACCCAACATCCTGCACTACGGCCGCCCCGATGAAGGCCCGGAAATCCGCGAGGGCATGATCTTCACCATCGAGCCGATGATCAATCTCGGCAAACCGCATGTGAAGGTGCTTTCGGACGGCTGGACCGCGGTGACGCGTGACCGTTCCCTTTCCGCCCAATATGAACATGCCGTTGGTGTCACGGCCACCGGCTGCGAAATCTTCACGCTGTCACCGGGTGGTTTTGATCGTCCGGGCCTGCCGCCGCTTCCCCCCGCATAAGGCCAGACCGCCTATGGCAAAACGCCCCGCCTCGCCTTCCGCCGATCTTTCCACGACGTCAGGCTTTGAGGCGGGCGAAGGCGATCTCTTTGAAGGGGCGGATGAGCGCGGCTTTTTTGCAGAACCGCGAAATGCGCCCAGGAAACCCGAGCGGGCCGCAGCCATCTCAGAACAGGAAGCGGATGCGGCCCATTATCACGGTCACCGCGACAGGCTGCGGGCGCGTTACCGCGATGGCGGCGATGCAGCGCTTGCCGATTACGAGTTGCTGGAGCTTCTGCTGTTCCGGCTGATCCCGCGGCGCGATACCAAACCCATCGCCAAGGCCCTCCTTGCCCGGTTCGGAACCCTTGGCGGCGTTCTCGGTGCTCCTCTGGCCTTGCTGCAGGAAGTGAAGGGCGTGGGCGAAGCCGTGGCGCTTGATCTGAAGCTTGTCGCCTCCGTTTCCCAGCGCATGCTGAAAAGCGAAATCCGCAACAAGCAGGTTCTCGGCTCCTGGTCGTCGGTCATCGATTATTGCCATGCCGCCATGGCCCACGAGACGCGGGAACAGTTCCGCATCCTCTTCCTCGACAAGCGCAACGTCCTGATCGCCGACGAGGTACAGGGTCAGGGAACCGTGGACCACACGCCGGTCTACCCGCGCGAAATCGTGCGGCGCGCGCTTGAACTATCCTCTACTGCATTGATTTTAATCCATAATCACCCGAGTGGAGACCCCACCCCTTCGCGAGCGGATATCGAGATGACCAAAACCATCATCGATACGGCAAAGCCGCTCGGCATCGCCGTTCACGACCATATCATCATCGGCAAGGATGGCCACGCCAGCTTCAAGGGCCTTCGGCTGATCTGAAGCAAACGCGAAAGTTTAACGCGAGCTGCAACCCATAGAGGCGGCATCAATACAAAATTAACACCTATAAATTAGCATTTCCGAAAATAATAAATCAAGGCATCGAACCTTGATGCCTGAAGGAACGGGGGTGCTTTATGTTTAATGGAGTGCGTTTCTTTCGCGATAGATCCGGCTCGTCTGCTGTCGAGTTCGCCATCGTCGCACCGATATTCTTTCTCGTCCTGCTCACGATGATCGCCTACGGCATTTATCTGATGGCCGCCTATTCGGTGCAGCAGATCGCCGCCGATGCGGCAAGAACGGCCGTTGCCGGACTGAACACCACCGAACGCCAGCAGCTTGCCCGCGATTTCGTCAGCAAAAGCGATCTCAGCTACGCCTTCATGGACAAGACGCGTTTCACCGTCAACGTCGCCACCGATCCCGCCAATGCCAACCAGTTCACGGTCAAGGTCGAATATGACGCCCGCAACCTGCCGATCTGGAGCCTCTACAGCTACACCCTGCCCGAGCCGGTCATCCGGCGTTTTTCCACCATCCGGATCGGAGGAGCATGACATGCGAGATATCCATTCCCTGCTCCCCCGCTTCCTTAGGGATAGAACGGGCAACATCGCCATCTCGGCGGGGCTCACCGCACCGCTCTTCATCGGCATATTGGCGCTCGGTGTCGATTACGGTTACCTGACATTACAGAAACGGCAATTGCAGCAGACCGCCGACCTCGCCGCCATCTCGGCGGCAGCCAACGCCACCGATGCCGAAAAAGCGGTTCAGCAATATTTTGCCCTCAACGGCATGGATCTCGGCGTCCGGACGGCCCAGGGCATTTTGACCGCCAAGGGGCTCCAGCCCTTCGATCCCCTGAATGAATTCGCCAGCAGCAAGGGTTATGCCGAAGTCATCAAGGGTCACTATGAGCCGGATGCGACGGTCCCTGTCGGCCAGCGTTTTGTCGATAACGCCCTGCCCACCAATGCGATAAAAGTGAACATCGTCGAACAGGGGCAGATATTCTTCGCCTCCGCCTTCACCAAGCCGCCAAAGGTTTCGGCGGTCGGAACGGCCTCATCCCAGAAGATCGCGGCATTTTCGGTGGGATCGCGGCTCGCCAGCCTCGATGAGGGAATTCTCAACAGCCTTCTCGGCGGCCTGCTTGGCACCACGGTGTCGTTGAAGCTGATGGATTATCAGGCGCTTCTCGCCGCCGATGTCAACGCACTGAAGATCGTCGAGGCGCTGGCCATTGATCTCAACCTCACCGCCGGCACCTACAAGGATGTTCTGAAGACCGAAATCAGCTACGGCAAATTCCTCGACGTGCTGACGAAAACAACGGGATTGCAGCCGGCGGTCGTCAACATTCTGAATACGCTGCAAAAAACCGTCAACAAGAGCAACGTCAAGATAAAGCTGGAGGAAATCCTCAATCTCGGCCCGTTCTCGGACAAGCTGATCGGTACGGGTGAAAACCTCAAGGTCACCGCCGGTGTCTTCGATCTCATCAATGCCGCAGCGGTAGCCGGCAATGGCGGCAATCAGCTGGGCCTCAATCTCAACGCCAATCTTCTCGGTCTCGCCTCGGTCAAGGCAACGCTTGCCATCGGTGAACCGCCGGTCGAAACGCCGTCGCTTGCCGTCGGAGGTCAGGGCACCGTGGTGCGCACCGCACAGACCCGGCTTGCGGTCAATGTCGTGGTTGACGGGCTTCAGGCCATAGCAGGCCTCAAGGTCAATCTTCCGCTCTATGTGGAAGTCGCCCATGCCGAAGCGCGGCTTGCCGATATTCGCTGCACGGGCGGCGGACAGGGAACCGTCGATGTCGAGGTCGTTCCCGGCGTTGCGGAAATCGCTCTTGGCAATGTCGATACCACGGCCTTTGCCAATTTCGGCAAGGATCCGCGCGTCACCAAGGCGGCGATCGTGGATTCGGCGCTGCTCTCCATCAATGGCAGCGCCCTCATCAACGCCACCAACATGACCAAGACCAAGCTGACCTTCACTCAGTCCGATATTACCCAGGCCAAGATCAAGAGTGTCTCCACCAAGGACACCGTTACCACTCTTGTCAGTTCACTGCTGAAGAACCTTAATCTGGATATCAGGCTTCTCTTCCTCAACCTTGATCTCGGAGGTCTGGCGGGCATTCAGGCGGCGCTTGCCAACACGCTTGCGGTGGTCACAGCCCCCGTCGATCAGCTGCTCTATAACGTGCTGCTGGTTCTCGGCGTCAAGATCGGCGAAGCCGATGTGCGGGTCACGGATGTCCGCTGCCAGCAACCAGCGCTGGTGCAATAGTTCAGCACCGCACACGAAAAAGCCGCCGGAAGGTCTCCCGGCGGCTTTTTTGTTTATTTCGTTAGATCAGGCGTTGGCAATCGCCAGACGCTTCTCGTCGCGGCCGCTCTTCATGCGCTCGGACAGCAGGAACGCCAGCTCCAGCGCCTGATCGGCGTTGAGGCGCGGGTCGCAATGGGTGTGGTAACGGTCGGACAGCGAATCCGCCGTCACGGCGCGCGCACCACCCGTGCATTCCGTCACATCCTTGCCGGTCATCTCGATATGGATGCCGCCCGGATGCGTGCCTTCGGCGCGGTGGATCTGGAAGAAGCTTTCGACTTCCGACAGGATCCGCTCGAACGGACGCGTCTTGTAGTGGTTGAGCGTGATCGTGTTGCCATGCATCGGATCGCAGGACCAGACGACCTTGCGGCCTTCTTTTTCCACCGCACGGATGAGCTTCGGCAGGCTGTCCGCCACCTTGTCGTGGCCGAAACGGCAAATCAGCGTCAGGCGGCCAGCCTCGTTCGCCGGGTTCAGCGCATCGATCAGCTCGATCAGGTTATCGGGCGTCAGCGACGGTCCGCATTTCAAACCGATCGGGTTCTTGATGCCGCGGAAATATTCCACATGCGCATGGTCGAGCTGACGCGTGCGGTCGCCGATCCAGATCATGTGGCCGGACGTGGCGTACCAGTCGCCGGAGGTGGAATCGACGCGGGTCAACGCCTCTTCGTAACCGAGCAGCAGCGCCTCATGGCTGGTGAAGAAGTCGGTTTCACGCAGGCTCGGATTGCTGTCTGCCGAGATACCTATCGCCTTCATGAAATCCATGGTTTCGGAGATGCGGTCGGCCAGCTTGCGATAACGGTCCGCCTGCGGGCTGTCCTTGATGAAGCCGAGCATCCACTGGTGAACGTTTTCGAGGTTGGCATAGCCACCCATCGCGAAAGCGCGCAGCAGGTTCAGCGTCGCCGCCGACTGGCGGTAGGCGTCGAGCTGACGCTCCGGGTTCGGAATGCGCGAAGCCTCGTTGAATTCGATGCCGTTGATGATGTCGCCACGGTAGGACGGCAGGGAAACGCCATCCTGCACTTCCACGTTGGAAGAGCGCGGCTTGGCGAACTGGCCAGCAATGCGTCCTACCTTCACGACAGGCAGCTGCGCGCCATAGGTCAGCACGACGGCCATCTGCAGGAAAGCGCGGAAGAAGTCGCGGATATTGTCCGCGCCATGCTCGAGGAAGCTTTCGGCGCAATCGCCGCCCTGCAGCAGGAAGGCGTTGCCTTCAGCCACATTGGCAAGCTGCTTTTTCAGGCGACGGGCTTCACCGGCAAAAACGAGCGGCGGATAGGTCGCAAGCGTGGCTTCCGTTGCCGCAAGCGCTGCCGCGTTAGGATATTCGGGAACCTGCTGGATTGGCTTTTGCCGCCAGCTGCCGGGGGTCCAATTCTGTGCCATGTTCTTACCCTTTTCTCGCCCGCGCAACAGCGGCGCGACCGCCTCGAAAAATTGAGCGGCTTATAGCTCCAAGCGCCGAGTTTGCATAGACACTCGTGCACCCGCTCCTCCCTTTCCGACCCTTTTGATGCCGTCTGACGCAGAAAAATCGTTTCAAACGATTAAAATATCACAAGATGGTGTCCGCCTGCTCCCGTGCAATCAAGAAATTCCCCGTTTTGTGCGGATGTATTGGCGCAAGGAAAGAGGCAGATGGAAGAGAAAGACCGCCAGTCGGTCCATGGCAGAGGATGGCCAGGTCTCCCACTCATCATCGCCCCCGCCTTGCCTGCACAGTGCTTCAGTGCGTCTCATCTTTTCCATCAGGAACATGGTTTCCGGCAACATTTTTGTCTCCTTGGTGTGGAGAGACGAGTTAAGCGGACCCGGCGGGAGAGCATAGATGCACGTTTGAAAGACCCGTTTCATACAAAAACGGAGAAAGCGGCCCCTGATGCGCATAAGGTGCTGCGGTGATTTGGAGAAGATGCCGTGAAGGAAGTGGACTGGGACGATCTGAAGCTTTTCGACATTGTTGCGACAGAGGGAGGTTTGGCCGGTGCTGCAGGCAGAGCCGGGCTCAGCGCGCCGACGATTGGCCGAAAAATGCTCCTTTTGGAGCGCAAGATCGGACGAACGCTCTTCATTCGAAGCCAGAACGGATACAGGCTCGCCCCGGATGGCGAGGTCCTGCTCGAAAAGGTTCTGATCATGCGGCAAAGCGCGGCAGAGATCGCGCAATGGCACGGTGAGGCCTTCTCGCTGCCGATTGTTTCGATATCGAGCGACATCTGGATTGCGGGCTTCATAGCGGCCAATACAGCAGCCATCCGGGGCCCATCCGACGCTTTTCGGCTGTGCTGCAAGCAATGCGAGAACGAAGACGAACTGACCTATCGGCGTGGCCTGATTTCGATAAGGCACGACAAGCCAGCCACCGGAAATTTTGCCGTGCGCAAATCGGTCGACGTCGCCTATTGCGCCTATCGCCCGCAGGACAGTTCGGGCGAAGAGTTCACGCAATGGATTTCAATTGGAACCGAGGTGGCGGCGTCCGACGCGGAGAAATGGGTATTCCGTCATCGGGAACCGCTTATCCACACCTGGACGAACGCGCCCTCACTTTTACCGGGCCTTATCCAGAGCGGCGCGGGAAAAGGCGTCCTGCCGTGTTTCGTTGGCGATGCCCTGCCCGGCCTTGTCCGCGATGGCGAGGCGATCGAAGAATTATCCCATCCGCTGTGGATCGTCGTCAACGATGACGACCGGCATGCCGCTGAAATGCGGCTCGCCATAGACCGTCTCGTTGCCCTTTTGAAGAGCAACGAGAGCCTGTTCAGCGGGCGTCGGTGATAATCGGGCGAAAATCAATGATGTGCCGAAGTGGAGGGTGACTAGACCTTTTCGCCGTTCACCACGCGGTAGCTCGGCGAATACATCGTCACCAGTTCCTCGGACGCTGTCGGATGCACCGCCATGGTGCGGTCGAAATCATCCTTGGTGCAGCCGGCTTTCAGCGTGATGCCGAGAAGCTGCGCCATCTCACCCGCCTCATGGCCGAGAATATGGACGCCGACAACCTTGCGGTCGGCAGCATTGACGATCAGCTTCATGATCGTCTTTTCCTGACGGCCGGATAAGGTCGCCTTCATCGGGCGGAACTGTGCGCGATAGACCTCCAGTTCCGGATATTTCCTGCCGGCTTCCTCTTCCGAAAGACCGACCGTGCCGATTTCGGGCTGCGAAAACACCGCCGTCGCGATCAGTTCGTGATCCGGCTTGGTCGGGTTGTTCTTGTATTCGGTTTCGATGAAGCACATGGCCTCGTGGATCGCCACCGGCGTCAGCTGTACCCGGTCGGTGACGTCACCCAGCGCGAAGATGTTCGGCACGTTCGTACGCGAGTAATCATCGACGATGATCGCGCCCCGCGCATCGAGTTTAACCCCGGCATTTTCGAGGCCAAGGCCCTTGGTGTTCGGATCGCGGCCAAGCGCCAGCATCACCAGGCCGACATGCAGCGAGCCGCCCTGCTTCGTGCGCGCCACGAAGCCACCGGCGCCATCCTTGCTGACGTCCTCGATGATGTCTTCCAGAATGATGCGGATGCCCTTGGCCTCCATCGCCTCATGCAGGCCCTTGCGCATGTCGTGATCGAACCGCGAGAGGATTTCCTTACCGCGATAGATCAGTGTCGTTTCGACACCAAGCCCGTGGAAGATATTGGCGAATTCCACGGCGATGTAACCGCCGCCGGCGATCAGGATCGATTTCGGCAGCTCTTCCAGATCGAAAGCCTCGTTGGACGAGATCGTTAGCTCATGGCCGGGCAGCGCCTTGTGCTCGTTCGGCGTGCCGCCGACGGCGATCACGATACGCTCGGCCGTGAACGTCTGGCCGGTTTTCGTGAGCTTCACGGTGTGGGCGTCAACCAGTTCCGCCCGGCTGTCGAAAATGTCCGCCTTGGCGTTTTCAAGACCCTTGCGATAGAGCCCTTCGAGACGGGTGATTTCCTTGTCCTTCGCCGCGATCAGCTTCTTCCAGTCGAAGCTGCGTTCGCCGACGCTCCAGCCAAATCCTTCCGAGTCCTCGAAATGTTCCGGGAATTGCGAGGCGTAGACGAACAGCTTCTTCGGCACGCAGCCGCGGATGACGCAGGTGCCGCCATAGCGGTATTCTTCGGCGATTGCCACGCGCTTGCCGAGCGAGGCCGCTACACGGCCGCTGCGCACGCCGCCAGAACCGCCACCGATGACGAAGAGATCGTAGTCATAAGCTGTCATAGTCAAAACCCCTGATCAAAACCGCCGTCCTCAGCCTCGAGACGGGTGGCGGCGCATTCACGGCACATATAGGTGCTGCGACGCACAAATGAAAAGCCCGGTCTTGCGACCGGGCTTTGAATATTTCTGAACCTGAGCTTTTTGGGCCCAATGCTCTATGTCACGCACTCAGGGCTTGTGAGCCGGAGCGCCGCCCGTATTGGTCTGATCTGCCGGAAGCGGCTTCAGATCGGCGCCAGCTACCTTCTGCAACTCAGCCATGCTGGAGGTGTTCAGATCGCGGTTGACGCCAGCGGCCCAGATGTCGGCGGCCTTCATCAGTTCGCGCGTGGCGATCGGGCCGTCCTTCAGGAGCTTCTTGCCCGCTTCGCTGCTGTAGAAGGTGGAAATGGCGTTCAGCTCTTCAACGGTGAAGGCGCGCGCGTAGGTTAGCGCGGCTTCGCGTTCCAGATCGGCGCGGCGCGGCGCAAGCTCGAGCGCCTTCGCGTCAACGGTCTCGGTGATCGCGTCCTGCACATTCGGTGAGGCCTGAATGAGTTCGGCTTTCAGACGCTCCGCCAGTCCAGGCAGAATGTCGTCGAAACGGTCGGTAACGCCAAGAGAGGTGATAGCCTGCCGTGCGGCAGCGATATGCGCTTCCGAAATTTCCTGAGCGCGTGCGGCAGTACCGAACACGATGCCGGAAATGAGGATCGAAGCAGCGGCAGCTTTGCCCAGTCCCGCTAGTTTGACCATGAAAATCTCGCTCCTGTTATACTGCCTGCATCACGCGGGCGCCTTCAGGACCCGCGATGATGGCAAGCGATGCCAAATTTATGAAAAGTCCGTGCTCGACGACACCGGGAATCGTGTTCAGCTCGCGTGCTAGCGCTTCTGCATCAGGAATACGGCCAAAAGATGCGTCAAGGATGAGGTGTCCACCGTCGGTCATGAAGGCGCCATCGCCGGATGAGCGCATCGTCAACTCGCCCGAAAGGCCGGATCGTGCCGCCAGTTTTTCGATGGCGATGCGCGTTGCCACCTGGCCGAACGGGTTGATTTCGATGGGAAGCGGAAAGGCGCCAAGCGTCTCGACGACCTTGCTCTGGTCGGCGATGACGATCACCCGGGCAGATGCCGCAGCCACGATCTTTTCGCGCAGAAGCGCGCCGCCGCCGCCCTTGACGAGACGCAGCGCATGATCGACCTCGTCAGCGCCATCGATGGTCAGATCGAGTTCCGGCAATTCATCGAGGGATTTCAGCGGCACGCCAAGCTCGACGCACAGGCGCGCGGTGCGCTCGGATGTCGGCACGCCCTCGACCTTGAGACCGGCTGCGACCTTTTCGGCCAGAAGCCGGACAAATTCCTCGGCCGTCGAACCCGTGCCGATACCAAGCCGCATCCCGTCCTGCACGTGGGACAATGCGGCCTCGGCGGCCTTGATCTTCATCTGGCGGGCATCCATGTGCCTGAAACTCCGGTAGCTTTGTCGTCGCCGTGCTGTTTACACGGGTCGAAAGCCAAACGAAAGCCTTTTTCAAGGCAACGAACAGAACGTTGTGACGCGGTTGCAAAGACAGGCCCGTTTGCCTAGGCTTGGCGCAAATGAAAACACCCATATCCCAGCATCCGCATTCTCCAAGAGGCCAGTTCCCGTGACAACCCGCACGCTCTCCCCGCTCGCCATTTTCGATCTCGACGGCACGCTGGTCGATACCGCCGCCGATCTCGTCTCGAGCCTTAACCACACCATCGCTGCAGCCGGGCTTGCCCCCGTTACCTATGACGACCTGACGCATCTCGTCGGCCAGGGCGCTCGGGTGATGATCAAGCGCGCCTTCGCACTGCGCGAGACGGAACTGCCGGAAGCCGAGATCGATCCGCTCTATGAGCGCTTCATCACCCATTACCGCGCCGAAATGCCCGGCGAAAGCCTTCCCTATCCGGGCATCGTCGCGGCTCTGGACGCGCTAAAGGCCGCCGGCATCACGCTTGCCGTCTGCACCAACAAGACCGAAATCCTCGCTGTGCCGCTACTCGAAAAACTCGGCCTCACGCCCTATTTCGCCGCCATCACCTGCGGCGATACCTTTGAGTACCGCAAGCCCGATGCGCGCCACATCCTCGGCACCATCGAAAAGGCCGGCGGTGACACGCAACGCACTGTCATGGTCGGCGACAGCATCAACGACATCCTCGCCGCAAAGAACGCTGGCGTGCCATCGATCGGCGTCACCTTCGGTTATACGGATGTGCCGATGGTGAAACTCGAGCCGGATGTCGTGATCGACGATTTCAATGAATTGACGCCGGCGCTGTTCGAAGAACTGGTTGCTAAGGGTGCGGCTGCGGCCTGAGAGGCTGTGGGCTAGGCGGAAAAAGCGAGGGAGCGGCACACTCAACCACATTGAGGGTTGCGCGCCCCTTCTTCCGTCATGCCGGACTTGATCCGGCATCCAGCCACGGCGCGTTTGCACCGCGAGAAGAGTCTCTCGCGATCAAGGACTTGATCGCGCTGGACCCCGGATCAAGTCCGGGGTGACAGAGTACGGTGTTGCCGTTAACGCCAAATGTAGCAGGCGGACCCTACCACCAAACAAATCGGGAAGGCCTTTCCTTCAAACAAAAAAGCGCCGTCTCCGGCGCTTTTTCTCTTGATGGTATGCTGATCAGATCGACGCGGCCCGCGCCTTCGTCGTCACGGCGAATGCCTTCTGCACATAGCTGTCGCGATCATAGACATCGTCGAAGAATTGCACCTTGCCGTCCTTGTCCGGCCACGCGGTGAAATAGGCCACATAGACAGGAACCTTCTCCGGCACCTGCACGGCCCGGTTCTTGCCGGATGCGATCTGCTCGCCAACCTTGTCGACGCTGGTGCCGAGAACGGCCGCGGCCATGCGGCGCGGATCGACCAGGCGGATACAGCCATGGCTCAGCGCCCGCATGTCGCGGTTGAAGAAGCTCTTGGCCGGCGTGTCATGCATGTAGATGGCATGCGCATTGGGGAACAGGATCTTCAGGTCGCCCAGCGCATTGTCGCTGCTCGGCGGCTGACGAACGGAAATCGCGTTGGTCGAGCCGTACCAGTTGACGCTGGTGGAAGAAACGGCACGGCCGCCCACCTGCACTTCGTAACCCAGCCGGTCAAGATAGGACGGATCACGGCGCAGCTTCGGCAGCATCTCATTGACGATGATCGACTGCGGCACGCCCCAATAGGGGTTGAACTCGACGGTCTGGATCTCATCCTGGAAGAAATAGGTCTGGTTGGCTTTCGAGCCGACCACCACCTTCATGCCGAACTGCTCGAGGCCGTCATTGTGGTAATAGGCCATGAAAGCGGGTTGGTTGATGAAGACGTAACGCTGGCCGAGATCGGCCGGCAGCCAGCGGACCTGCTCCATGGCCACCTGCACCTTGGCGATCTTGGCGTCATTGCTTTCGCCGACCATGGCGCGCACGGTCGCGCGGCCAATCACGCCATCCGGCTTCAGGCCGTTTTCGCTCTGGAACGCCTTCACCAGATCGACGAGATCAGGCGTATAATCCGGCGTCTGCTGATAGGCGGAAATGATCGCCGCATGCTCGGCCTTGAAGGCGGGCGAAGCACGATGTTCGATGGCCTTGACGACATTGGCCATATCCGCGCTGCTGTTGCCGGGCTTCAGCACCAGATCGGCGGGAACGCGCACGACATGTGCCGCATCACCCTCGCCGCGCAGGCGGGCAAGTTCGGTCTTCAACGCAAGATATTCGGCGCTAGACGGTTCGCGGCTGCGCAGATACGCGGCGACATCGGGGCTGAGGCCCGCAAGCTTCAGCACGGGTGCGAGGTTCACCGTCTTGCGCTTGAAATCATGGTAGCCGGAAAGCCGGTTCGGATCGACACGGCCACGGGTCGTATCCTGCACATAGGCAAGAACCTTGGCGGAGAGCGCCAGCTCGAACTGCATCTGCGCCCGCTGATAGGCGTCGGATACGGGTGCCGAGGCCGTTTCGACCGGCGTACCCGTTGCAGTCGTGCCTGCAGCATTGCTGCTGATGCTGGCGGTCACGTCCTTTGCCGGTGCGGAAATGCTGTAATCGGCCGGATCGAGGCCACTTTCGCCCACCGTCTCGAAAAAGGCGATGACGGCATTGGCACGCGCGGTAAGCTCACCTTCCGAAACCCACAGCGTCTTGCCGCCGGCTCCATAATAGGCTTCCAGCGCCTTGGCGATCTCAGGCGTGGCGCTGAACTTCAGATTGGCGAGACCTTCGCCGAAATTCGCGGTGTTTACCGCACGCGCCGCATCCGCCTTGTAGTCGTAATAGCGCGGGCCGGAAACGCGCGGCAAAGGCTCGGGGTCGGAAGCGTCCGCACTCTGTCCTGCGCCCGGTCCAGCGGTCGAGGGCGAGGTGACGATGCCGGCCGGCGGCAATTCACCGCGATCACGCGCGATCTTGCCGGGGCCGCCGCGCAGGAGGTCCATCAGCGTTACCGCCCCGGCGCTGCCGGGAAGAGCGGTGGAAACGGAAAGACCGAGAGCCAGCACCAGCGCTGCCGATGATTTTCCAGATGTGACTTGCAATTTGATCCTCGTAGCACCCAGCACCGCCAGCAAAGGGCGGGCATCAGTTTCATGCCTGTCTAGCCGATCGCCGGCCCGTTGAAAAGAAAACGCCCAAAGCCCACAACCGTGCCGAAATGAACCTTATGATACAGCCAAAGCCATAAAAACGTAATTTCCAGAATTGGCGAGAATGGTTAAATTTCTATTTATTTCATTCACTTTACCCTGCCCCAACGGAGCGTCAGCGCACCCGGTAAAGCCCGGTTTTCCGGCCATTTCGCGTCGTAGTAAAAATGACACGCCGACGCCTTTTTCTCCGCGCACCACGCCACACGGTAAAATCGCTTTTGCACGGCGGGAAATATCTGCCTCCGCCCCATTGCAGCGCTTTCATTGCCGGCGCGATGATTCTATATATCGGCCGCGCAAGGCGGGCGAAGGCGCCGTTTTGGCGGAGGAACACGAGTAAAAAGGCAATACTGATGACAGCCACACGCACGGAAACCGATACATTTGGACCCATTGAAGTTCAGGCCGATCGCTATTGGGGCGCGCAGGCGCAGCGCTCGCTCGGCAACTTCAAGATCGGCTGGGAAAAGCAGCCCGCCTCTGTCGTTCGCGCGCTCGGCATCGTCAAGCAGGCAGCGGCCCGCGCCAACATGGCCCTGGCCGGCCTCGACCCGAAAGTCGGCGACGCCATCATCGCGGCTGCTCAGGAAGTCATCGACGGCAAGCTGACCGAACATTTCCCGCTCGTCGTCTGGCAGACCGGTTCCGGCACGCAGTCGAACATGAACGCCAACGAGGTGATTTCGAACCGCGCAATCGAAATGCTCGGCGGCGAAATGGGCACCAAGAAGCCGGTTCACCCCAACGACCACGTCAATATGAGCCAGTCCTCGAACGACACCTACCCGACGGCGATGCACATCGCCTGCGTGGAAGAGATCGTTCACCACCTGCTGCCGAGCCTGAAGCACCTGCACAAGGCGCTGGAAGCCAAGGTCAAGCAGTTCGAAAAGATCATCAAGATCGGCCGCACCCACACCCAGGATGCAACGCCGCTGACGCTCGGCCAGGAATTCTCCGGCTATGCCGCGCAGGTCTCCTCGGCCATCGCCAATATCGAAACCACCCTGCCCGCACTTTCCAAGCTCGCCCAGGGCGGCACGGCTGTAGGCACGGGCCTCAACGCCCCAATCGGCTTCGCCGAGAAGGTCGCGGAAGAAATCTCCAAGATCACCGGCCTGCCCTTCGTCACTGCGCCAAACAAGTTCGAAGCGCTCGCTTCGCACGATTCCATGGTCTTCTCCCATGGCGCGATCAATGCGGCCGCTGCAGCACTGTTCAAGATCGCCAACGACATCCGCTTCCTCGGTTCCGGCCCGCGCGCCGGTCTCGGTGAATTGTCGCTGCCGGAAAACGAGCCCGGCTCGTCGATCATGCCGGGCAAGGTGAACCCCACCCAGTCGGAAGCATTGACGCAGGTTTGCGCCCACATCTTCGGCAACAATGCAGCGCTCTCGTTTGCCGGTTCGCAGGGCCACTTCGAGCTCAACGTCTATAACCCGATGATGGCCTACAACTTCCTGCAGTCGGTCCAGCTTCTGGGCGATGCGGCCGTCTCCTTCACCGACAATTGCGTTGTCGGTATCGAGGCACGCGAAGATAACATCCGGAAGGGCGTCGAAAACTCGCTGATGCTGGTGACTGCGCTCAACAGCAAGCTCGGCTACGATATCTGCGCCAAGATCGCCAAGACCGCGCACAAGAACGGCACGACCCTGCGCGAAGAAACGGTCGGTGGCGGATACCTCACCAACGAGGAATTCGACCAGTTTGTACGCCCGGAAAACATGATCGGCCCGAAATAAGCCGGTCGGGATTTATCGCTGGAATTGGAACGGGCCTTCGGGCCCGTTTTTTATTGCCGGATGGATAAGGACAGGCTCCAAGCTGGACAGGCTGCGATGGTCCGGTATTGACCTCGCCTGCCGTTTTGAAGATCGTCCTTGTGAGCCGGTCTCCGGCGCAAATGCCGAAACCCCAAGCGCGATGAGGATGACGCCATGATATGCCGCCGCAATCTCCTGCTGGGCGGCGCGCTTTTCGCGGCGGCCTTGAAAATCCCAGATGTCTTGGCCCGGGACAGGCGGCTGCAAATACCTCTCTGGCCCGGCCCACCTCCCGGCGGCAGCGGTCCGGGTGGCGCTCTGGAGATCAGCAGGAAAGGCGCGGTCAGCAATATCAGCCTGCCGAGCCTTGAAATATTCGCACCCGAGAAACCAAACGGTTCCGCCATCATTATCGCGGGTGGCGGTGGATATAAACGCATCGAAGAAGGCAAGGAATCCTATCCTGCAGCACGCTGGCTTGCCGCAAGGGGTATCCACGCCTTCGTCCTCACCTATCGCCTGCCGATCGAAGGCTGGGTCGCCGGTCCGCTTGCCCCGCTTCAGGATGCACAGCGTGCCATCAGGCTCATCCGCGCCCGCGCTTCGCAATGGCAGATCGATACGCACAAGATCGGCGCGCTTGGCTTTTCTGCGGGCGGCCACCTGATGGGCCTGACTGCGGCCCGCTCCGCCTTCTCATCTTACGATGCCCTCGATGATATCGACAGGCAATCAGCCCGGCCGGATATCGCAGCGCTGATCTACCCGGTCATCACGCTATCGGCTCCCTATGACGATACCTCGACCCGCAAATCGCTTGTCGGCAGACATCCGACGGATGCGGCAACGCGGCAATGGTCGGTGGAAAGCCATGTGGGAAAGGATTGCCCGCCGATTTTCCTGACGCAGGCCGATGACGATCGCATTTCCGATCCGGCCAACAGCCGTATCATGCAGCAGGCCTGCGAAAAGGCCGGCGCGGATGTCGAGTTTCATCCAATCGCGTCCGGCGGTCACGGCTTTGGCATGGGCAAGCCCGGAACTCTCACCGAAGCATGGCCGACATGGTACGAAGCGTGGCTTAAGAAACGCAGCTTTCTGACCTGATGCATGGGGCGCATCGCAGCGCACCGCGCGTCCCAAGCCCATTATCACCAAACAAAAGGGCCGCAAAAGCGGCCCTCTTCATCTCATTCAAACTGTCAAACCAGCCGGCTCTGCTCCACCGCCGCCTCAACGAAGCTGGCGAAAAGCGGATGCGGATCAAGCGGGCGGCTCTTCAGTTCCGGGTGATACTGCACACCGATGAACCACGGATGGTCAGGATATTCCACCGTTTCCGGCAGGACGCCATCCGGAGACATGCCGGAGAAGACGAGGCCGCAATTTTCCAGGCGGTCCTTGTAGTCCACGTTCACCTCGTAGCGGTGGCGGTGGCGCTCGGAAATATCCGTGGTGCCGTAGATTTCGGCGATCTTGGTATCTTTCTTCAGCGCCGCCTTGTAGGCGCCAAGACGCATCGTACCGCCGAGATCGCCCTTGGAGGAGCGCTTCTCCAGCTCGTTGCCCTTGACCCATTCCGTCATCAGGCCGACGACCGGCTCGGAAGTCGGGCCGAATTCGGTGGAGGAGGCATTTTCGATGCCGGCAAGGTGACGGGCCGCTTCCACGACCGCCATCTGCATGCCGAAGCAGATGCCGAAATAGGGCACGTTGCGCTCACGCGCGAACTGCGCCGCCATGATCTTGCCTTCGGAACCACGCTCACCGAAACCACCAGGCACGAGAATGCCGTTGACCTTTTCGAGATAGGGTGTGGGATCTTCCTTTTCGAAGACCTCGGACTCGATCCATTCCAGCTTGACCTTGACGCGATTGGCAAAACCACCGTGATGCAGCGCCTCGATCAGCGACTTGTAGGCATCCTTGAGGCCGGTGTATTTGCCGACGATCGCAATCGTCACTTCGCCTTCCGGCGTGCGGATGCGGTTGCAGACCTCTTCCCACGGCTCCAGACGCGGCTTGGGCGCCGGCTCGATGCCGAAGGCGGCCAGCACTTCCGAATCGAGACCTTCCTTGTGGTAGGCAATCGGAACGTCATAGATATTCGCCACATCCAGCGCCTGGATGACGGCGGAAGGACGCACGTTGCAGAACAGCGAAAGCTTGCGGCGTTCCGCTTCCGGGATTTCCCGGTCGGCGCGCACAAGCAGGATGTCGGGGTGAATGCCGAGCGCCTGCAGTTCCTTCACGGAATGCTGGGTCGGCTTGGTCTTCAGCTCGCCGGCTGCCGGAATGTAAGGCATCAGCGTCAGGTGAAGATAGATCGCCGTGCCGCGCGGCAGGTCGTTGCCGAGCTGGCGGATCGCCTCCATGAACGGCATCGCCTCGATATCACCCACCGTGCCACCGATTTCGCAGATGACGAAGTCGTAGTCGTCATTGCCTTCGATCACGAAATCCTTGATCTCGTTGGTGACATGCGGAATGACCTGAACGGTTGCGCCGAGATAGTCGCCGCGCCGTTCCTTGTCGATGATGTTCTTGTAGATACGACCGGTCGTGATGTTGTCGGTCTTGGTGGCCGAACGCCCCGTGAAGCGCTCATAGTGGCCAAGGTCGAGGTCCGTCTCGGCACCGTCATCCGTCACGAACACTTCGCCGTGCTGTGTCGGGCTCATGGTGCCGGGATCAACGTTCAGATAGGGGTCGAGTTTGCGAAGCCGCACCCGATAACCACGGGATTGCAACAAAGCTCCGAGTGCTGCCGCGGCGATGCCCTTGCCTAGAGAGGAGACCACGCCGCCTGTGATGAATACATATCGCGCCATGGGATTCACCGGATACCTTTTTACCTCTGATTCCGCCAGCCCAAAATTAATGGTTTCGAAAATTCGCTGTTGACGAATCCGCGATGGGGCGAGCCGGAATGCGAACAAAAGAAAACCGGCAGGCTTTTGGCCTGCCGGAGCGTTAAATCAAAACCGGGCTTATTGACCGGTCGGAACTGCGTTCGGATCGGCGGGCTGCGCCGGTGCCGGGGCGGCCGTGCCGGAAGCGGCAGGGGCCGGTGTCGTCTGCGCCGGAGCGGCCGCACCATTATTTGTCGGAACGCCATTTTCAGCCGGAGCCGGGGCCGGCGTCGTTGCCGGACCGAGCGTGTCGAGAATGCCGTTGCCCTGACCCTGCGTGGCCGGAATACGGTTCAGGATGTCGGTCGGGCGCGATTCGTAGCGGGTCATAAGACCAAGGCCGAGCGACGTCAGGAAGAACAGCGCGGCGAGGATGCCGGTTGTGCGGGTCAACGCATTGGCCGTTCCGCGCGCGGACATGAAGCCCGAACCGCCGCCGATACCGAGGCCGCCGCCTTCGGAACGCTGAATCAGGACCACGCCGACAAGCGCCAGCACGATCATGAGGTGAATAACAATCAAAACGGTCTGCATGACAATCCATTCCATGCCCCGCGCGGAGCACCATAAAGAAGGTTTTGCGGCTCTTTACATGAGGCGACGGCTTATTCCAAGCCCCTTTCCCGCCACTCGTGCAGGAAAGCTTGGATCAAGCCGTCAGTTGCTCGTATGCCGCATAGATGGAAAGGAAGTCGGAAGCTTTCAAGCTCGCACCGCCAATCAGCGCACCATCGACGTTCTCGACGCCCATCAGTTCCAGCGCATTGGCCGGCTTTACCGAGCCGCCATAGAGGATGCGCATGGTCTTGCCGGCATCGCCGAAGCGCTTGACGAGTTCGTCGCGCATGAAGGCATGGGCCTCGCGCACGTCTTCGACCGTCGGCGTCAGGCCCGTGCCGATTGCCCAGACAGGCTCATAGGCGATGACGGTATTTTCGGCCGTCGCCTCATCCGGCAGCGAGCCGGCAAGCTGGCGCTTGAGAATATCGAGCGTCTGGCCCGCCTTGCGCTCATCCGCCGTCTCGCCGATGCAGACGATGGCGATGAGGTCGGCCTGATGGGCGGCAGAGGTCTTGGCGCGGACCAGATGATCCGTCTCGGCATGGTCGGTGCGGCGCTCGGAATGGCCGACGATGACATGGGTGCCGAAGCAGTCGGCGATCATCTCGGCGGAAATATCGCCGGTATGAGCGCCGGATGCGTTCTGGTGGCAATCCTGCGCGCCGATCATCAGCGGGCTGTCATCACAGAGCGCTGTTGCGACATAGAGCAGTGTCGAGGGCGGGCAGATCAGCGCATCCACCTTTTCGGACAGCGCGCCCTTGACGCCTTCTGCCATGGCCTTGATCTGATCGAGCGAGGCACGGGTGCCGTTCATCTTCCAGTTTCCGGCAACAAGCGGTCGAACATTCGGCGTCATGCGTATCCATTCCCTTTGTCTCTGGCCCCGCCTTTGGCGGCGCCCCATCCCTCAGCCGCAAGCGGCCCTTAATCACGACAGAAATACTGCCGGAAATCCCGGGATATTCCTTTAACCGCAGAAGGCCGCAAATGGTACAAAAAAGCGGCCCTTAGGTTCAAAACGACGGCCGATTTCGCAAATTTCACCGCCGCTGACCCAAATTGAGGCCTCAGCGGCTCAAAATCCAGTTCAAAACCGCCCGCCAGTCGGTCATGCGCACCGGCGTGCCGTGGCTGCCGGTCTCATACCGCGTGAACCGCGCCGGCTCACCGGCCTTCAGCAGGGTACGGAAGATCGTCGCCTGCTGATCGACCGAATAGACCTTGTCGGCGCTGCCATGGGTGAACCACACCGGCTTCCTGGCCTTGGCAAAGGCACTTTTCGGAAAATCGGGATCGACCGCACCACCGAGGATCGCCATGCCCTTGAGGTTGGCGACAGCAGCCTTGTCGCGGCTGATGCCATAGCAGATGAAGCTGCCCATCGAGGCACAGGTCAGTACGACCGGCTTCCCGCCCGATTTTTTGGCCGCATCGGCAATCAGCGCCGCGACATCTGCAACGCCGTTCTCATCGAAGGAACGCACGCTCGGCGCATAATAGGTGCCACCATTGGCGACGGCCAGATTCTTCAGCCGGTTGAAGTTGCCGCCGAAGGTGTAGTCATTCATGCCGAGCCGCCGGTCACCGCCGCGCCCGTGGATGAAGATGACGGTGAATGCCTGACCGCTTGCCGGCCCGACGCGCCCCACCTCGAGCGCCCTGCCCTCGACCGACACGGTTTCAAGCGCCTGCGCCTTCTTCGGCGTCATATCGACATATTGCCGCTTCACCCGCCGCTCCGGCACTTCGTCGCGGCCGTTGATGTCGCGCATTTCCTGATAGTCGATGACCTCGGATGCGCCGCCATCTCCGGTGGAAAGCAACGTCTGGGCGGAAAACAGCTCATCCTTGAAGGGGCGCAGCGGCCCGTCGGAGGCCGAAGCCGCAACCGGCATGGCCGCAACAGTCAGGCTGAAAAGAGTACAAAACGTGAAATGAGCTGTGGACATGCCTTGGCTAACCGTTCATTCGTGGCTGCGAGACTTGCCATTGCAAGGCCGGCAGCGCAATCCTCCTGTTGCGAAACCCTGACACAATCGTGGCATAGGATGCGCCGCGTTTGCCCGACGGACCCACTTCAATCGGACGGGAACCGCGTTTGGCGTTATGATTGACGCTACTGGCATAATGATTCGCATGGCGAAATTCTGACACACGCTTTTGAACTTTGGACATGATGGACGACAGCAACGATCTCTTCTCCGGTCTTCCGGCAGCACGAAACAGCGATACGGAAACGAACGAGGACGCCGCGAAGACGCCGGCGACCGCGGCCGCCAACGTGCCCGCCAACCTGAATGTGCAGCCGAAACCCGCAGCCGTTGCGGCCGTCACGCCGCCTGCCCCCGTGTCTCCTTCTGGTGACGACTACGGTGCTTCGTCGATCCGCGTGCTCGAAGGGCTGGAACCGGTGCGCATGCGCCCCGGCATGTATATTGGCGGCACCGATGAAAAGGCGCTGCACCACCTCTTTGCCGAAGTCATCGACAACTCCATGGACGAGGCCGTCGCCGGCCACGCCAACTTCATCGAAGTCCATCTCGATACCGAAGGTTTCCTGACAGTCACCGATAACGGCCGTGGTATTCCCGTGGAAAACCATCCGCAGGTTCCGGGCAAGTCGACGCTCGAAGTCATCATGACCAAGCTGCATGCCGGCGGCAAGTTCGACGGCAAGGCCTATGAGACATCGGGCGGCCTGCACGGCGTCGGCGTGTCCGTGGTCAATGCGCTGTCCGATCTTCTGGAAGTGGAAGTGGCGCGTAATCGCAAGCTTTACCGCCAGCGTTTTTCGCGCGGCGCGCCGATCGGCGGGCTGGAGGAGCTGGGCGACGTGCACAACCGTCGCGGCACCCGCGTGCGTTTCCATCCGGACCCGCAAATCTTTGGCGATCACGCCAAGTTCGAACCGGCCCGCATCTTCCGCATGGCCCGCTCCAAGGCCTATCTCTTCGGCGGCGTCGAAATCCGCTGGAGTTGCGATCCCGGCATGGTGCCGGCCGGCGGCGAAATCCCTGAGAAGGCCGTGTTCCATTTCCCCGGCGGCCTCAAGGATTATCTTGCCGCCACGCTCGGCAAGGAATTCACCGTCACCCGCGAGATTTTCTCTGGCCGCACCGAAAAGACCGGCGGCCACGGCGCGCTGGAATGGGCCGTCACCTGGTATGGCGGCGATACGCAGATTCATTCCTATTGCAACACCATCCCGACGCCCGAAGGCGGCACGCATGAGGCGGGTTTCCGCATCGCGCTCACCAAGGGCCTCAAAAATTACGCTGATCTGACGCAGAACAAGCGCGCCAAGGACATCACCACCGACGACGTGATGATCTCTGCCGCCGGCATGCTCTCGGTCTTCATCCGCGAGCCTGAATTCGTCGGCCAGACCAAGGACAAGCTCGCCACCGTCGAGGCCCAGCGCATCGTTGAAAACGCGCTGCGCGATCCCTTCGACCACTATCTCGCCGGCAATCCGGGCGAAGCGGCGAAGCTGCTCGACTGGGTGATCGAGCGCGCCGAAGAGCGCCTGCGCCGCCGCAAGGAAAAAGAAGTCAACCGCAAGACCGCGGTGCGCAAGCTGCGCCTGCCCGGCAAGCTGGCGGACTGCGCCCAGAACACGGCGGAAAATGCGGAACTCTTCATCGTCGAGGGTGACTCGGCGGGCGGCTCCGCCAAGCAGGCCCGCAACCGCGCCAATCAGGCCATTCTGCCGCTGCGCGGCAAGATCCTCAACGTCGGCAGCGCCAGCCGCGAAAAGCTCTCGGCCAACCAGCAGATCGCCGATCTCATCCAGGCGCTCGGCTGCGGCACCCGCACCAAATACCGCGAAGAAGACCTGCGGTATGAACGCATCATCATCATGACCGATGCCGATGTCGACGGCGCCCATATCGCCTCGCTGCTCATCACCTTCTTCTATCAGGAAATGCCGGAACTCATTCGCGGCAATCACCTCTATCTGGCGGTGCCGCCGCTCTACGTCATCCGTCAGGGCGCCAAGAGCGCCTATGCCCGCGACGACGCCCACCGCGCCGAACTGATGGAAACCGTCTTCAAGGGCAAGAAGGTCGAAATCGGCCGCTTCAAAGGCCTTGGCGAAATGATGGCCCAGCAGCTGAAGGAAACCACCATGGATCCCGAAAAGCGCACCTTGCTGCGCGTCGAGATCGACGATGTGGATTTCGAAGGCACCCGCGAGGCCGTCGACAATCTGATGGGCACCAAGGCCGATGCCCGCTTCCGTTTCATTCAGGAACGAGCGGCCTTCGCGGATAATCTGGATATCTGATCATCCGGATGCACCCCTGAAAGGCAGCGCATGGCGCTGCCTTTTGTGTTGATGTGGAGGGAACCTCATGCGGATAGTGCTGACGGGCAGTTCCGGTCGGGTCGGCCGCGCGATTTTCAGCGCCCTGGCCGGCAGGCACGATGTTACCGGCATTGACCGCTCCCCCTTTTCCACCACTCACATTGTCGGCGATTTCGCGGACATAAAACTGCTGCGTTCCGCTCTGGAGCGAGCGGATGCGGTGATCCATGCGGCAGCGCTCCATGCACCGCATGTCGGCATCGTTCCAGACGCAGAATTTCAGCGCATCAACGTCGACGGGACGCGCATGCTGGCGGAAGCGGCCATGGCGGCGGGTGTGCCACGGCTGGTTTTCACCAGCACCACGGCGCTTTACGGACAGGCGGTATCTGCAGGGTCCTGCACATTTATCGATGAAGAGACGCCGCCCCGGCCGAAAAGCATCTATCACCGCACCAAGCTCGAAGCCGAGCAGGTGCTGGCGGAGATGGCCGGCCCGCATCTCGCCGTGCGCGTGCTGCGCATGTCCAGAAGTTTCCCGGAGCCCGCCGATGTGATGGCGGCCTACCGGCTGCATCGCGGCGTCGATATCCGCGATGTCGCCGATGCCCATGTGCAGGCGCTGAGCAATGCTGGAGACGATTTCCAACGCTATATCATATCGGCCGCGACCCCGTTTTCCGCTGATGACTGCGACATTCTCGCTCGGGATGCAGCCTTCATCCTGCGGCAGCGGACCCCGGCCCTCGCCGCCACTTTCGCGCAGATGGGGTGGACGTTGCCGGCGACCATTGACCGGATCTATTCACCCGCACGCGCCGCAGAGGGGCTGGGCTGGACATCCCGCTTCGGTTTCGAGGAAGTAGTGGCTGAGCTTGCCCGGTGCAGCCTGGAAGTCCTGCCAGCAGGCGCCAATATCAGCCGGAAATCCGAGTAAGTCCGGCCCTATGCCGCCGCATCCTCGCGGACTTCCAGAATGCGGTCGATCAGGCCCCATTCCAGAGCCTCCTGCACCGTCATGAAGCGGTCGCGATCCATCGCCCTCTCGAACTCCTCGTAGCTGCGCCCGCAATGTTCGGCATAAAGCCGCGTCATGCGGTGTTTTGTCTGCCTGATTTCCTCGGCGTGGATAAGCATGTCCGACGCCTGCCCCTGAAAACCGCCTGATGGCTGGTGAATGAGGATGCTGGCATTGGGCAGCGCCGTCCGCGTGCCGGGTTCGCCCGCCATCAGCAGGAACGAGCCCATGGAACGGGCCGTCCCCATGCACAAGGTATGCACCGGCGCGCGAATGTAACGCATCGTGTCATACATGGCGAAACCGCTGGTCACCATGCCACCCGGCGAATTGATGTAGAGATGGATCGGCTTCTTCGGGTTTTCCGCTTCAAGAAACAGCAATTGCGCGCAAACCAGCGCGGAAACCGTATCGTTCACCTCTCCGTTGAGGAAGATGATCCTCTCGCGCAACAGGCGGGAGTAGATGTCGAAAGACCTTTCTCCCCTTGACGACTGTTCGACTACCATAGGGACGAGTTGCATCGTTTCGCGCATCGGCGAACTCCTGTCGTTTAAGAATATTGGGAAACGTGCCGGATCAGGCTGCGAGCTTGATCGGCGAACCGTTGTGGTTTGCGGCGGCCTTCGTCATGCGGCCGGTATTTACGGGCAGGTCATGAATGATGCGCAGGCTGGTGCCGCCACGGTCATTCGCTGCGATCTGGAACGTGACGGTGCTTTCCAGAAATGGCGGATGATCCTCCCGCAGCCGGTAGCAGACCTCCTGCCCCGGCGTGGTTTTTATCGCCTCTGATTCCGCCAGGGCTTGCCTCGGCAACCAGTGTTCGCGAAAAGCGGGAATGCTGATCGCACGCCACACTTTCTGCGGCGGCTCGTCCAGATCATATTCAAGCTCCAGACCGTTTTTCGGTGCTTCCGGTATTTGCCTGTTCATTGATCCATATCCTTCAGCAGGAGCTTCAGAGCCTCGATGCGCTGCGGCCAATAGGCGCGATATTTGGCGAGCCATGCCGCAATGCGGGTCAATCCTCCCGGATCGACCTCATAATTGACGAAACGGCCCTGCCGTCTTTCAACCACCAGCCCCGCCCCGCGCAGGACAGAAAGATGCTGCGACATGGCCGGCTGGCTAATCTCGATGCCTTCGCGCAAGGCGGAAGCGTTCATGGCGCCGTCCGCCAGCTTCTCGAAAATGGCGCGGCGTGTCGGATCGGCCAGCGCACGGAAAATATCGTTCTCAGTCATGACAACACATAAGCACACACTTATCTGATTCACAAGTCCCTTCGGCGGGCGGAAGGCAGCGTTTTTCATCCACAGCGTCCAATTCCGTGAACGCTTTCTCCCCTCGCGCGTTTTCACTGCGCCTGATACTCTTCGGGCCGGGAGCGATCAAAACAAGTGACTGCATTTACGGTCTTCATCATCATCATTCTTCTCCTGGTCATAGGACCGAGCCTGTTCGTCGTCATCGGCAAGCAGCGGGAAAAGGCCATTCCCAAGCGCCCTTCCACCGCCCTGCCCGTTGCCGAAGATGAAACGGCGCTGGACCGGCACTGGCAATCGATCAGAAACGGCTGGAACGAGAAGAATGCGCTCTGCCTCTTACATTCCAATCTCGATGCCTTTGCGGTGCGCGTGGCGGCGGCCCGGGCGGCGGGGCGCAGCCTCGATCTCATGTATTACATGTGGAATGCCGACCTGACCGGACGGCTGATGATGCGCGAAGTCATCGCCGCCGCCGATCGCGGTGTGCGCGTGCGTCTGCTCCTCGACGATCTCGGCGTTTCCATCTCAGACCGTATCTTCCACGCCATCGACAGCCACCCCAATATCGAACTCAGGCTGTTCAATCCCACCCGGGCGCGGGAAAACATGCTGCATCGAGGCATCGAACTGGTGCTGCGTTTCCGAAGCGTCAACCGGCGCATGCATAACAAGGCGTGGATTGCCGATGGGCGGGCCGTGATCGTCGGCGGACGCAATATTGGCGACGCCTATTTCGATGCCGCCGAGCGCGCGAATTTCCATGATTTCGATATTCTCGGTTTCGGCAGGATCGTCGCCGACGCCACCGAAATATTCGACGATTACTGGAACAGCGCCGTTTCCGTTCCCGTGCGGTCGCTTCTGGCAAGACGGCCAAACAAACTCGCCAAATTGCGCCGCGAACTGGATGCCCTGCCGAAAAGCGAGGCGGCCAAACCCTATCTGGAACGCGTCGAAAGCCAGCATGGCCGCGACCATTTCCTGATGTCGGACCGTCTGCACTGGGTCGAGGCGGCGGATATCCTCGCCGACCCGCCGGAGAAAGCGGCGGGCAAACGCCGCAAGGGTCATAACTTCCTGATGGAGAGCCTGCTGCCGCTGATGCAGGCGGCGGGTGACAGCCTGCACATCACCTCCCCCTATTTCATTCCCGGCAAACAGGGGGTGGGAATATTCCTGCAACTCGCCGAAAATGGCGTGTCAGTCGCCATCCTCACCAATTCGCTGGCGGCGACCGATGTTGCCGCCGTTCACGCCGGTTATGCCCGCTATCGAAAACCGCTTCTCTCCGGCGGGGTGCATCTGCATGAGCTGCGCGCGCAGGCGGATCAGTCGAACTTCACCCTGCGCGGCTCGGGACAGGCGAGCCTGCACACCAAGGCCTTCACCCGTGATGGCAAGAGCGGCTATATCGGCTCGCTCAACTTCGATCCACGCTCCGCCTCGCTCAATACGGAAATGGGCGTCGTGTTCAACTCAGCCCCGCTGGTTGCCCGCATGGATGAGATATTCGCCGACGAAATCCGCCGCACCATGAGCTTCGAGCTGGAAATCGACAAAGGCAGGCACATTGTCTGGATGACGGAAGAACAGGGGCGGACGAAAACCTACCGGCGCGAACCCGACGCCGCCATCAGCCGCCGCATCGTCGCCGGTATCATGCGCTTCCTGCCGTTTGAATCGCAGCTTTGACAGGCCGTCACGCCGCTCCCCTTCAGGCCGCCGGCCTGCCCCCCGCTTTCGCCAGCCGTATCTGAACCAGCGTATCGAGGTTCTGATTGACGCGGCAATAGAACTCCTCGTCGATGAAGGGCCGCAGCATGAAATCATTGCCGCCCGCCTTCAGGAACCGTGCGGAAAGCAGCCGGTTGGTGGAGGAAGACACGCCGATGATGCGCAGCTCATGCGACCCGCGCACGGTGCGGATGCGCCGCGTCAGTTCGAAGCCGTCAATGTCGGGCATGTTATAGTCGGTCACCACGAGGCCAATATCGGAATTGGCCTTCAGGATTTCGAGCGCCTTGGCGCCGCTATCTGCCAGGCTGACGCGGAAATTATAGCGCTTGAGACGGCTCGAAAGCAGCGCCCGCGCCGTCGGGCTGTCATCAACGATCAGCACATGGTGGCGGTGGTTGGTGAGAAAGCGGCAGACGGATTCCGTCAGCATATCCACGGCGAAAATATTGTCCTTCAGGATATAATCGACCACATCCTTGGCGATCAGCGTTTCGCGCGTCCCCTCGTGAAAGGTGCTGGTGAAAACGATGGTCGGGATCGAAAGATCGATCAGATATTCCAGCGCCTCGCCCTTTTCCGCCCCCGGCAGGTTGATGTTGGAAATCGCCAGCGTCACCGGTTCGGGAGAATGTTCGTAACAGGCCTGCAACTCCTCGAAATTGCGGCACACTTCCACGGTAACGCCCAGTAATTCATTCAGGCGCATGCTCACCATCTGGGTGAACACATTTGTATCTTCCGCCAGCAAGATGCGGCTGTTGGTAAAAGGCACGCCAGAATATTGCATGCCCGTAATGCCCAGGAAATTCATTCTGCCCCGATCCCCCATCGTATGTCAGGGAAAGATAGCAGGCTCATTTTTCAGAATGATTAATAACACTTTTGCGTGAAAGCCAGTTGAGCACATGCTTACTTAAAAGGAAATACGGCCCGCGAGGGGCCGTATTCCGACTTTGGGAGGGGATGTGGTCTTATACGCGCAGAAGCGCATTTTCGGTGTCGAACGGGCTCTCTTCAACCACTTCGGCATCATAGGACGTGCCGAGAATGCGGATCTTGAGCTTGGTGCCGACGGCCGCATAATCCGGCTTGAGCATAGCGAGCGCAATTGACTTGCCCATGCGCCAGCCGAAACCGCCGCTTGTCACGCGGCCAGCAAGCACGCCGTTTTCATCAACGATTGCTTCCGAACCGCGCGCATCGACATCCGTATTGCCTGATACGGTCAGCGTCGAGAACACCCATTTCGCGCCGGCTTCCTTGTAAGCCACCAGCGCATCGCGGCCGATGAAGGATTTTTCCGGGCGCACGAAGCGGTCGAGGCCGGATTCATAGGCGTTATATTCAACCGACAGTTCGCGGCCCATATTGCGGTAGGATTTTTCGAGCGACATGGACACCATGGCGCGAATACCGAAAGGCTTGATGCCGAATTCGGCGCCCGCTTCCATCAGCCGGTCGAAGATGTAGTTCTGCATCTCGATCGGATGGTGTAGTTCCCAGCCCAGTTCGCCCACGAAGTTGACGCGCAGCGCATGCGCCGTCGCCACGCCGACGGAAATCTGCTTGCCGGTGAGCCAGGGGAAATCCTTGTTATCAAGGCTGGTGCGAGTAAGCTTCTTCAGGAGATCGCGCGACTTCGGACCGGCCAGAACCAGCACGCCGTATTTCTGCGTGATCGGCTGCAGCACCACGGACCCGTCGGTGGGCGCAAGGCGGCGCAGCACGTCATGGTCATGCGTCTCGAGACCACCGGCCGAAACCATGTAGAAGCGGCCCGGCGCCCACTCATAGACGGTGAATTCCGCCTTCACGCCGCCAGTCGGCGTCAGAAGATGGGTGAGCGCGATGCGGCCACGCTTCTTCGGCACGATGTTGGCGAGAATGCTGTCGAGCCATGCCCGTGCACCGGGGCCGGAAACCTCCATCTTCGCGAAGGCGGACATATCAAGCACGCCGACATTCTGGTGAACGTTCTTCACCTCGTTGCCGACATGTTCGAAATAATTCGAGCGGCGGAAGGACCATTTTTCAACGATACGGCCATCATCCAGAGCCGGCGCATGATTGTGGCTGGTGATGACATCGGCCCCCACGCCCAAGTCTTCCTCGCGCAGCGAATAACCTTCCGGCGCATACCAGTTGGCACGTTCCCAGCCATAAACCGAGCCGAACACGCCGCCGAGCTTCTTCAGGCGGTCATAAACCGGCGTGGTCTTCAGCGGACGGGCGGCGGAACGCTCCTCATCCGGATAATGCATGGTGAAGACGTTGGCATAGGCTTCCTCGTTCTTGGCGATGAGGTAACCTTCCGTTGCGTAAGGCCCGAAGCGGCGCGGATCGACACCCATCAGGTCGAGCGTCGGCTCGCCGTCGACGATCCATTCGGCCAGCTGCCAGCCGGCGCCGCCGGCGGCGGTGATGCCGAAGGAATGGCCTTCGTTCAGCCAGAAATTCTTCAGGCCCGGTGCGGGACCGACAATCGGGTTGCCGTCGGGCGTATAGGCGATAGCACCGTTATAGACCTTCTTGATGCCCACTTCGCCGAAGGCCGGAACACGCACCATGGCGGTTTCGATATGCGGCATCAGGCGGTCGAGTTCTTCCTGGAACAGCTCATATTCGCTGTCGTCGGAGGGGCCGTCGACATAACAGACCGGCGCGCCGACTTCGTAAGGACCGAGGATCAGACCGCCCGCTTCTTCGCGCATATACCAGGCCGAGTCGGATTCGCGCAGAACGCCCATTTCCGGCAGGCCCTGGCGGCGACGTTCCTGAATGGCCGGGTGCGGCTCGGTAACGATATACTGATGTTCGACCGGAATGACCGGAATGTTGATGCCGACCATCTCGCCGGTCTTGCGGGCAAAGGAGCCCGTGCAGGAGATAATATGTTCGGCGATGATCTCGCCCTTATCCGTCGTCACCTTCCAGTGACCGTCTTCCAGCTGCTCGATGGCGGTGACGGTGGTGTTGCGATAGATGGTCGCGCCACGATCACGCGCACCCTTGGCCAGCGCCTGCGTCAGATCGGCGGGCTGGATATAACCGTCATCCGGATGCTGGATGGCGCCCAGCAGGCCGTCCGTCTCGCAGAGCGGCCAGATTTCCTTCACCTGCTCCGGCGTCAGCATGTTGACCCGCACACCGATGGTCTCGGCAATGCCGGCATAATACATATATTCGTCCCAGCGATCCTTGGTGCGGGCGAGACGGATGTTGGAGACCTTGGAGAAGCCGACATTCATGCCGGTCTCTTCCTGAAGCTCCTCATAGAACTTGACGGAATATTTGTGGATCTGGCCGACCGAATAGCTCATGTTGAACAGCGGCAGAAGCCCGGCGGCATGCCAGGTGGAACCCGAGGTGAGCTCCTTGCGCTCGATGAGAACGCTGTCGCTCCAGCCCTTCTTGGCAAGATGATAAAGCGTCGAAACGCCGACGACGCCGCCACCGATCACCACCGCCCGTGCATGTGTCTTCATTTACAGAACCCCTGAAAAGCGCCGGCCTTGCCTTATTCCGCCGACATTGGATGGGAGGAATATGAAGCGCTTGTCGACCGTTCAGCCGCCTGATTGCGACATGGCCATAGGGTGCTGCGACAGGGAAGAAATTGCCTCCACCGGGGTGGGCTTTGGTTCGACTGCCGCCGCCCCTGTGGAGACGGCGACACAGGCTGGATAGTATCGATCCGATATTCAGGGTGACCGATTCTGAAGCTGCTTCTGCATCTCAAGCATCTTGGGCTGATCCAGTTTGAATTCTTCGAACATGTTGTTGCCGGGAATAATTATCGTTTCCTTGAAAACGGAGGCTCCAGGCAGATTGTGAATGCCTCCTCCCCCTGCTGCCGGTGGTGGAGAGACCGGAGGCTTACCTGGAACACTGACGATTGGAGTTTCGCAAGGCGGAATCTCAAATTGGCAATCGGCGTTGATCGGGGAACCGTTGCCACCAACAGGCTGCGAGAGGGCATTTTGAGTACTGGCGAGAAAGAAGCAGAAAAGTCCGAACAAAATCGATGCGTTTTTCATTTCTGCGCCTCCGTTGATGTCGCGCATGCCAGCGTCGTGCCTTTTACTTTCTCATCGGCGGCTGCCTTTGCCAGATCATCCCTCCAGGCAGGTGTACTGCCGCGCATACCCAGCGAAACGGAATTGAAACCAATAACGAGGGGCCGGGCAAAACGACGTTCGGAGAACAGGCCCGAACTATTGGCGCTGCGGATGGTATTTTCAGCAGCGAGCTTTTCCTTCACGGCGGCGTTCGCCGGGGTTTCCTTGGGTCGGTCGGTTGCCGCCGAATTCACGGCATCCTGCAATTGCTTCATGTCTGGCTTGCTACCGGCCAGATTGGCCTCAACCAACCGGCCACGGCCGTTGGTGACCTTCACACCACGCGTCAGGAATGCCTGGCGCCCCACAAGCAGCCGGATGTCGTAGATGTAGCGCAGACCGCAATCCTTGGTTTCCGCACTTCTCAAAATGTCGCGGCCGAGAATATAGGACAGCTTCTCCCGCAGATATTCATCGTTACAAAGAAGCTGCGTTTTCTCGCCGGCACAAAACTGAATCAATGCGTATTGAGCGTGAAAAGGATTGATGGCGTACGTCTGAACGTTCTGCAGCTCGATTTCCTCGACATCCGCACGCGCGCCGCCGAAACCGATAGTGTTCCAGAGCCCGGCCATACCTTCTCGTCGCTCGATCTTGATAACCGGGAAAAGCACATCCTTCACCTCGAGACCCGACGTCTTGCCATTATTCTGGACTTCGGTGCGCGGCTGCGAAAGAGCAAGCTTTTCCTCACTCTGCTGCCAGGTATTGTCGCCGAAATAAGGGGCTTCCGATTTCAGGGAAAGGTATCGTCGAAGATCCGGTATCTGCGTCACCTTGACGTAGCGGCCGATGAAGGATTCGCTCTGGAGGTCGTCCGGCAGGGATTTGAACTTGTGGCCTGAATCTACGACCTCGGCGATGATATCGCCAACGTAAATGTCCTCCTGGGGCGGGTAGACCGGCGTGATACCCAACCGGCGGATGGATTCGTTCCAGCGTTTGGGCAGGTAATCGTCGGTCACATCCGTCTCGCCCATCAGGAAAAACAGACCCGCCGAGCCGATAGCGACCCCCGCCGTCAGAAGGGACAGCCGGGCGGCGTGGGGCTGCATCCACGCCCAAAAACCCTTCAGTCTTTCCCGAAGAGATGTTTTTGCAGAAACCGGGCCCGGAGGCTGGGCAGGCTGGGCAGGCTGGGCAGGCTGGGCAGGCTGGGCAGGCTGGGCAGGCTGGGCAGGCTGGGCAGGCTGGGCATTCTCATCGATTGGATCCGGCATTTGAACCCCGACAGAAAAGAAATAAACTAAATAATAACCACAATATATCAACTTACAGTTTACACAACAATACAGTCATTACGGGTATTCTGATTATATTTTCATGACGGCGGTCGGGCATATCCGGCCTCCATCAAGTAAAAGCCGCCCCGGCGCGCCCATCATTCACCGCAAGACAGTCGGATGCGAAGCCTGCCCCGCACCCGTCCGGACTGATACCAGCCGCAGCCGCTCACTTGTCCTTTCCGACCGCTTTTGCCGCGGCTGGCTGTTCCGCAACAGTCTTGTCGCCCGCCTTGCCGGCATCCTTTTCCGGCGCATTGCCGGCAACGGGCGATGCCGCACCCGTATGGGCCACCACCGCCTTGTCGCCCTCTTCCGAAAGCAGCGCCGCCAGCATCTGCGGATTGGCGTCGCCTTCGACGTGGATATTGAGGTTGCGCTGCGGGAACGGGATGTCGATCCCCTCCTCCCGGAAGCGCTGGAGGATCGCGATGCGCAGCGCGTTTTTCACGCCAAGCCCGTTCGAGAGATCGGCGAGATGGAAACGCAGTTCGAAATCCAGCGAGAAATCGCCGAAGCGCAGGAATTCCACATGCGGCTCGGGATTGCGCAGCACCGGCGGCTGGGCGCGCACGAGTTCCAGCAGAATATCCATGACCTTCTGCGGATCGGAATCGTACGACACGGAAACCGGGATTTCGGCGCGCATGATGCGGTTGCGGTGTGTCCAGTTACCAACAGAGGAATTGATGAATTCGGAATTCGGCACGATGATCGATTGTCCACGGAAAGTTTCGATCTCGGTGGCGCGCACGGAAAGCCGCTTGACGGTGCCCTCCGTCGTGCCTGTCACCACCCAGTCCCCCACCTTGAAGGGGCGCTCGACCAACAGGATGAGGCCGGAGACGAAATTCGAGACGATGTTCTGCAGGCCGAAACCGATACCGACCGAAAGGGCAGAAGCCACCAGCGCCAGGCTTGAAAGGTTGAGACCGGCGGAAGAGACACCGAAGATGGCCGCAACTGCGATACCGAGATAACCGATACCTGTCTTGACCGAGTTGCGCACGCCGGCATCCACCTGCCCGCGCGCCATGACGTTGTTGTCCAGCCACTTCTGGAACCAGCGGGTGATGATATAACCGATGGCGAAGACGAGAACACCGCCAAAGAGGCCGATCAGCGAAATCGAGGCATTGCCGACGGTGATGCCGGTCAGCAGGCGATAGGCCCAGCTTTCAATATCGCCCGGCTGGAACCCCCAGGAAAACAGGATGAGCGGCACGCCGAAGGCAAGTGCTACCGCATAGATGCCGAGCCCGGCGGCAAGACCGGCCTGATCGAGCGCTACCGGGCCGAGGCCGAACCGTCGTCCGAGATAACGGCCGGCAAGGGATTCCGAAAAGGCCCCCTGCCGTGAAATCGCCTTGCCGGAGAGAATGCCGATATACATCGTCGCCAGCACCGCGCCGGTGGCGACGATCTGCGTGGCGAGGAAGCGCGCAAGACCGACATAACCCGTCAGGCAGGCGCCGATGAGAACGAGACCGCCAACCCGCAGCAGAATGACGAGCCAGCGCGGCAGTCGCTGGTTGCCGGTCTCGTAATCCTGCCCTTCGCCGATGACCGGCCGCAGGAACGACACGGTGAGCAGGATAAGGCCGATAATGATCGAGGCGACGAAACTCTTGGCAACGGTGACGATCAGCGGCGAATACAGCGTCTCGCTGATCGTGCCGAACAGATAATCGAGCCCGTTGACGAGCGCCATCAGCAGCACGGCCGAGGACAGCGTGTGTGCGCCGCGATTGGAAACCTGCAGCAGACGCCATTCCGACTGCGTCGGCGCAAAGATCGCATAGCTCAGCCGCGACACGAAATAAACGAAGCCCGTGACCGCCATCGCCCCGAACAGGATCGGCGCGATATCAGACCGCAGCACGTTGAAATTATCGAGGAAAAACGCCGAGGTGACGAGAAACAGGAAAAGCGACAGCGACTGCACCATGGTGGACCAGAAGGCCACCGAAAGCCGTCTCAGGTAGGAAGGCTCGCCCGTAAACGCCCGCCGGTCCATGCGGCTGCCGAAAAAGCGGTAACCACCCACCAGAAACAGGAGCGCCGCCATGATCGACAGCGTCACGGCCCCGAACATCGGCAGGCGCTTGTAATTCCAGACGAAACTCGCCCAACCGCTGAAAGCGTTGTTCAGGTTGGTCAGCTCGGTCAGAAAGGCGGAGGACGCATCGCCCAGCGTCTGTGCCGAAACTTCCGTGCGCTTGAACAGCGTGGCGGCGAAAAGCGCCCGGCGAACGGCGGTGATATTGTTGGAGATCTGCGCGGCATTGGTGGCCGTGCTCTCCACCTCGCCGGCAATCGCATTCACCTCGGCCCGTTCCGCCGTCAGCCGGTTTCGCTCTTCCGTCACCATGCTGGCTTCCGGCGGCTGGTCGTCCGCAGGCGCCGCACCCAGCGCATCCAGCCGGGTCTTGATCTGGTCGAGACGGGTGCGCAGTTTGGTGTTGGCGGCGGCCGCATCGGCGGCAATGGTATCGGCCCGTCCCTTGAGGTCCACAAGCTGCACGTCGTCGCTGCCGCCCGCTTCCACCTGCCGGGCGATTGCCGCGACATCGGCCTTCCATTTCTCCAGCTCCGCCCTCGCCTGTTCGACGGTCGAAGCCTGGATAGCCACTGGGGCGGGCGATGTCGTTCCCTCCTGCGCCGAGGCGGGCATTGCCGACAAAAGACCGCCGACCAGGAACAGCACCATGGCCATTATCGCCGCTATTGCGGTCCTTTGCCGCCGATCCCGCGTCAAGCCGTCGAACACCCGTTTGCCGTCCATCAATCCGCCCAACATCAACCGCACATCCATGCCTTTCGTCTCTTTGCGCCGCATCAGGCTATTTAGCGCCTGCCGTGCGGAAAACCACCCGCATAAAGCGAGGTTTTCAGGAGTTTGCCTTGCTTTTCACCACGGGAATCATCACCTTTGATGATGCAGCAACATGGGAGGAAATCATGGAATCTGCTGGCATTGGCTGGATCGCAGCCATCATCATCGGTGGTGTCGCCGGGTGGCTCGCCGAACAATTCATGAAAAGCAATATGGGTGTTTTCATGAACATCCTTCTTGGAATCGTCGGTGCGATCGTCGCCAACGCCATCCTTTCGCTATTTGGAATCGTTCTGCAAGGTTGGCTCGGTTATCTCATCGCCGGCTTCATCGGCGCCTGCATCCTCATCCTTATCGGCCGGGCTTTCAGACGCGGATGAATAAAAGGAAAAATCCGTAAAACCCCGGATTTCCAGGCTTTTCCAGCGCGACTGAAATTTTTTCGTCACAAAAATCGAAGAAATTTCATTTCCGCGCTGGACAAGCCCAAACTTCCCCTTTATACGCCCCCTCACACCGCCACACGGTGCCGGTCGGGTGATTAGCTCAGTTGGTAGAGCAGCTGACTCTTAATCAGCGGGTCGTAGGTTCGAGCCCTACATCACCCACCATTAACTCCTTGATTTATCATAAAATTAACGGACGCAGCCAGCGTCGGCCATACGGGCCGATGATGCCCCGGGGGGCAAGCTGCGAGCCTTGACGCCGTCCGTTAAAAAGGCGGCTTGCGCCGCCTCTGTCAGCATTTCCAAAGCGCATTGTTCACGCGGAGCAAAAAGCCTGTCAGCGGCATTGCCCCGCCAGCTCGATACCTTCCTTGATCAACCCTTCATTGACCGCAAAACCGGTCTCCCGCCGGAATTTGCTTCCGAGAACGGCAACCAGATTGCCGACATTCGGTGAGCCGTCAGCACCAAAAAGCGCAAGATTGTCATTGATCCCGGCGTTCACGCTGGCCGCCATGCCCCGCGCAACGCCATCGGGGCAATTGCAGCTTCCGCACTGGCCGGCCGCCGGAGTGCCGTTTGCGGGTTTTGCGCAGAGAGGACCTTTGAAGCCTGCGGGCGGCTGCGGACCGCCAGTGCATGATCTGCCCCAGCCGTTTCGAACCCCGACGGTGCCGAGCGTATCGCACCAGGGTGAATAGGTCTCGGCAATCTGCATTGCAGATCGCAATCCCCTGCGGTTCTTCGAGCAATAATCCCGGACAACTGCGCGTACCGACCATTTCGGATGCTCGAAGATGGCATGACCGGCCCTGTCGTTGCCGGCTGCCCCTTGCCAGCTTCTCCCCATAACGCATCCGTAATTATTCATTTTAACGCAACGCAAACGGTTCTGGTGGCGCTGCAGGTCTGCCGCGTCGAACGTCAGGGCCTGACCATTATAGGTCAAATATTCGGAACCAAATTTTTTCCAGTCAGGAGCTGTATCCTGAGCAACAGACGGCGATATGGCGAAGAGAAAAAATGCGAGCGTAATAAAAACGACCCTGATCATCTGAAAATCCCCATTTATAACCCCGAAGTAATAAAACCAGAATTCCCGTAAAACGCGAGTCATATTTAAAATTCGACTTAATGTTTTCGTCAATTCGTTGCGACTGGAAAAGATCTTCATTCCTTCTCAAGGCTGCCGAAACGGTGAATATAGGTCTCGCCGTGACGCCGTTTCCCCAAAGCTGTCTCAATCATCCCTATGATCGGGGTCATGAGATTGTTCATCAACATATTGCTTTTCATTCTCGGCGCAGTCGGGAGCGGGATATGTGCGTTTTTATTGTCGGCAGCGCTTGCCGATTCCGGATTTCTCGGCTCCTGTTTTGAGGGAAACTGCGCTTATGCGGCGCTTTTCATGGTGCTGCCCGTCACCTGGTTCGTGCTTTTTGCGCTTTACGTGATGGCGCTGCTGATCTGGCGGCGAAAGCCTTTCCGGAGCGGAAGGCTCTGAAAACGAGCATGGCGACATCCCCTGCCACCCCACGCTCGTTGACAGCGATCAAGACTTACCGTTAACGTCCGCCTGCTGGGGGATTCGCTGCCAGTGATATGCGGGCCTCATGACCATACCCGATATCACCGGCCTCTGAATGTGCATGTTCCGATTTGCGTCTTGCGTATGATGGCATGCCGGAAAACAGGGAGACCAAAGGATGCGGGCCGCAATCAATTCCCCGTCGCTTTCGATCGACACCATGGACTATCAGGCAGAGTGCCAGTTCGCGCTGGAGCCTTCCATTCAAGGGCTGATCGAAAAAGCGGAACATGCCGGCTGGAACCGCCAGCAGGCCGCCCTTGCCATCGTCGCGCTCGCCAGCGAGCATCTCACCGATCTCTTGACCGCCGGCGGCCTTCCCGCGCCGGATCAACGTCCCCTCTCCTGATCCCCTCCTGAAGCCGGGCGGATCAGCCCCGCGCCTTCGAAACATCATCGTGAAAATCGACGTAGCTGGCCCGGAGTGTCCCTGTCGACACTGCCGGAACAGATCATGTCGTGAAGGTCGCCGCGTGGAGCAAAGCCGATCCCATACGGCCACGCCTCCCACGCAGCCTTTCGCGCCGCCGTGCCCAGCGTGGCGGGGCGTATCGATTACCTGCCCGCAACCCTGCCATAGTGTTGACACAAGCCACCAATAATGAGAACATAAAGTGAACATTATGGAGGTCAGCGATGAACACAGCAGACGCAACCATAGAAAATGCCCTTTCTGTCGTCGCCCGCTCCCGCGACATGCGCGAGCGCGCGCTCGAACGACGCCGCGAACTGCAACGGCGAACGGAAGTCATCATCACCCGGCCGCTTTACGTGCTGAAAAAGAACGAAGGGCCGAAACAGCTGTCGCTGAAACTCGACAGCTAGTCGCCCTGGAAATGCCGGAGAAGGCTCGCGAAGCAGGCCTTTACCGTTAGTATTCCTGCCTCCCCTCGTCTTCAAAAAGCAAAATCCCGTGCGGATCACCTCACGCACGGGATTTCTGAATGAAGAGGTTATTATTCTGTCTATTGCATGCGCTGCATTGCGGCTTCGGGCTCACCGGTCGTCGCAACCGCAGCCGGAAGGCGGTCGGTCTTTTTCAGGATGACGACAGGCTTCTCGACCGGGTCCGTCGGCGGAACGATGCTTGCAGTTTTGAATTCACGGTCTACGGCAGGAACGGAAGCGTTGATCTGTTGATGACCTGCGCATTCCGCAAGCGCTGCACTGGCGGAAAAACCAAAGACAGCGGCGATAATGAGAACTGATTTCATGTCATTCTCCCTTCGCTCTTGTGGCGATCTCCAGTCTAGGTGGAGACGGGCCGGATTGAAAATCACACTTTAGAGACATCTAAAGCTCTCGATCATTTCGGCAGTCGTCGTCATCAATGTGCGGGGCCAAGTAACAGGCAGATTCCCCTGCCCTTATTTCTTCCGCACATCCAGCGGATTTCGGCAAAGCGGTCTGCGAAATATCATCGCCACATAGCTTCCCTTGAGGGAAATGAGGCTTGGCGTGTAAGTCGAAACCTTCGCCGTGTTGGCGGCCTTGATCGTTCTTCCTTCAGAGGAATTCTGCTGCATGGCACGCCTCCTTCCATAAGCGATAACGAAAATGCGCCGGTCTTGTTCCGATCACGGTTTCGTTGGTGCGCGCGAGAGAAACGAACGCGTTGCAGTATGTTTTCTTCTCCCCGCCCGGGAGAGGAAACAGGCGGAACACTCCCAGCCCCCAAATGCGCAGCGCTTGAAAATTCCGCCCAAAGGTTCTATATGACCCAGCGCGAGGACGACCTCGGCCATATCGGCGACAGCATGCGGGACGGCCCGGTCACATACCGGAGAATGAAATGCGTTCCCTGCAAGATCGTATCCGCCACGCCCTCAGTTTCGAAATCATCGGCCTTCTGCTCGTCATTCCCTTGGGCGCACTGCTCTTTGGCATGCCTATGGAAGATATCGGCATTGTCGGCCTCGTCAGCGCCACGCTGGCGACGGTCTGGAACTATGTCTATAATCTCGGCTTCGACCACGCCATGCAGCGGCTGAAAGGCACGACGCTGAAAACGCCCGCTCTTCGGGTCGCCCACGCCGTGCTGTTCGAACTGGGCCTCCTGATCGTGCTGATGCCCTTCATTGCCTGGTATCTGAATATCAGCCTTGCGCACGCCCTGGTGATGGATATCTCGTTTGCGCTGTTTTACGTGGTCTATGCTTTTGTCTTCAACTGGAGCTACGACCGGGTTTTCCCCCTTCCGGAATGGAAGTCGCAGCAGGACGCCGTCTGATCGACGGCTTCCACTGCCACGCTAGGAAAGCGCCTCAGCGCAGCGATGCCTTGAAGAAGCTAACGACATCGGCGTTGAAGCCGCCATGGAACTCCACCCGGTCGAAGCCAGCCGCATCGCTGCAAATCTGGGGCACGGCCTTTTCCATCTCGGCGGGGCAAGGGGCGATAAACGAAAAGTGCCCCGCCCCTTTCACCATCCGATAGTCCGGTTTCGCCGGCAGATCGCCGCGCAGCCGCAAAACATCCTGCGGCGCGACACCGTCACCACCGCGTTCCGAACTCCAGAGCTGGACCGGGATCGTGATATTCTTCAGGTCGCCCGCGCCGGGAAAGGCATTCAACGGGTCGGCAGCAACCACAACCTTCACACGTGCATCCTGACCGCCGTGCTGCGGTAATGTCGTCTTCTGCCGCATCTGCGCGCAAATCGGCGCCTGCGGGTCCGGACAGGGCAGCGCGGCATTGGCAAAGTCGGGAGTGCCGCCGGCAAGCACCAGCGCGGTATAACCGCCACGCGAAAATCCGAAAACGCCGATCCGCCCGGCATCGATGGAACCGGCTTCGCTAAAGCCAGCGAGCAGATGATCCAGCAAGCGGGCAATATCCGCCGGCCGGCCCGTCAGCGCGGAAAGTTCACCCGCCTTCTGCATTTCAAGCGCATTGTCTCCGGGGTGATTGATCGCCGCGACAATGAAGCCGGCATCCGCCAGCGCCGCCGCCGTGTCCCGATGGCTGAAATAGGTGCCGCCAAAACCATGAGAGATGACGACGAGCGGATATTTCCCTTCGGGCACAGGGCAATCCCTGACAGCGGGTAAAAGGAAGGGGCCAATCCTGACCTCCACCGGCGCGGCCGCGCAGGGCGACCACACCGCAGCCTTCATGGCAGCTTTGCCATTCGCGGCTGGAACCTCGATCAGCCGGAGACCGGCCGCCATGGCGGCACCGGCTCCAGACAGGGTGGAAAGCACAAGGCAAAGCAGCAGCAGAAATCGCATCACGAACTCACGGATCGGCAATATTGCATATGGACCGATCGGCAACCGGTCTGACGCAAACATAAAGCGATTTCTTCTGACGGCAATGACCGCTGAAACGCCTAGAGCGATTTCAGCGTCCAGGCCACGATCTCCCGCGTGGCGGCAGCGAAAGCCTGATCCAGCGCCTTTACGAAATTGGCGTTGCCGGAGCCGCTGACACGGGCGCTGGCGCGGAACACTTCCTGCGCCTTCACCGTACCGTTGCGGTCATTCAGCAGCTTCACCGAGATTTCGATATTGGCGAGGTTCTTCGCCGTATCGATTTCGAAAGCGCGAATATCGGTCACGACCTGATAGTCGATTGCCAGCCCCTGCCCTGGCCGGCCGACGCCGCCGAGCTTGCCGGTATCCTCGAAGGCTTCCACGAGCTTGGATTGCACCATGCGCGGCAGGCGGTCGCTCCATTGCGAATTGCCGAGATACTGCACCTCCGAGCCGGAAAGGCGCACCACGATGTTCTCACTGTCCAGCGCCTTCAGCGCCGTCGGATCGGCGATCAGCAGCTGTCGGCTCCTAAGCGAAGGCCCCTGCGTCACCGTCGCCGAAGAGACGGAGAGATCGAAAGTATCGTTCTTCGGCGCACCCGCACAGCCCGCCATCATCGCGGCAAGCAGCGGAGCCAGAACGAGGGCGCGGCGTTTTTGGCCGTTCATCGATAGTCTCATTGGCCCATACCCCTCTTAGCGCCTTGTTCTGCCGTCATATTGTTTCACGGTTTCGCCGCCGAAGATCAACCGCTGCGGATCGCGGTCGATATTGGTGATGGCGTTGTTGAGATTGTCGACCGTCTGCCGTGTGCTTCCGACGAGCGCCTGGAAATCCTTGAGGCCCGAGCTGGAGAAACGGGTCAGGTTGTCGGCAATCGGCCCGATGCGGGCGTTGAGATTGTCCGCCACCGCCTTGAAGGAGGTGAGCGTCTCGCGCGCCTTGGCAAACAGCGAATTGGCGTCATCCGTGCCGAGCATGCCGTCCACCTTGGCGAGAATGCCATCAACGCGGCTGGAGGCGAGGTTCAGCTTGCGGCCCATTTCGGTGAAATCGGAAACCGCCTGGTCGATATCGGCGCGGCGCGCGCCGACATCGTCGGCGATCCGCTTGAAGTTCGCCACCGCGTCGCGCGCATCGGCCGTGGCAGCCGAGACGTCGTTGACGACGGTGCCCACCTTGGCGGGATCAACCGAGGCGAGAAGCTCATCCGCGCGCTTCACGACCGTCTGCACTTCCGTGCTCGCCGCCTCGAAATTGCGCGCCGTGCTCTGCACCGTCTCCATGATGCCCTGGATATCGCTCGAAGCCGAGGCCACATCCTTCGTCACCTTGTCGACATTCGACAGGATGGAATCGATCTTGCCGGCATCCACAGCCTTCACCAGATCTTCGATCGCGGTCAGCGTGCCATCGAGACGCACCGAGACCGACTGCACGGTGGTCGAAAGCGAGCTGAGGCTTGCAATGAAGTTTTTGATGCCGTCGGAATTGGCCGCCAGCGCATCGGAGAATTTCTCGGCGTTGCGCACCGTCTGCGTCAGCGGGCCGCGCGCATCCTGCACGAAGCCCTGCAGCTCGCCGATCGCTCCGTCCGCACGTTTCAGGATCTTGTCTGCGGTGGCAAGCAGGTTGGTGACACTGGAAAGATCGGCCGTCAGCTCGGCGGGAACGCCGCTTTCGACGGCTTTCTGCAGAATACGCTCGCCATCCTTGTTGCCGCCGGAAAGCTCTATATAGGCAGCGCCCGTCAGGCCCTGGATTTCAAGCACGGCGCGCGTGGACGGGAAAACCGGGGCATCGGCCTGCACTTCAGTAAAGGCTATGGAATAGGCCGGGTCGTCGCGGTCGATGGCAAGGCCGCGCACGGTGCCGACAGGAATACCGTTGAAGCGCACGGGAGAACCGACGGACAAGCCGTTGGCCGAACCGGGAATACGCACGACAAGCTGCGCCGTCGGGCCGCCACGGCCGAATTCCGCCATCCAGTAAACGAAGCCGAATGCGGCGGCGATCACGATCAGCGTGAAAATTCCGACTATGGTGTAGTTCGCCTTGGTTTCCATGCTTCTTGTTACTCCACCGGATTTTCGTGTCTGCCGTCCGGAAGAACGACAGAGCGCGCCCGTTTGCCGCGGAAATAGGACTGCACCCAAGGGTCGTCGCAGGCGAACATGTCCTGCAATGTCCCTTCCACCAGCACCTTCTTCTGGCCGAGCACCGCAATGCGGTCGCAGACGGAGAACAGGCTGTCGAGGTCGTGTGTCACCATATAGACGGTCAGGCCGAGCGAATCGCGCAAGCGCGCAATCAGCATATCAAATTCCGCCGCCCCGATGGGATCGAGGCCGGATGTCGGCTCGTCGAGGAAAACGAGGTCGGGATCGAGCGACAGCGCCCGGGCAAGGGCTGCGCGCTTGATCATGCCGCCTGACAGTTCGGATGGATATTTGTCGCCCGCATCGGGCTTCAGCCCCACCATCTCGATCTTGAGATAGGCAAGCTCGTCCATCAGCTTTTTCGGCAGATCAAGATATTCGCGCATCGGCAGCTGGATGTTTTCCTTCACCGTCAGGCCGGAAAACAGCGCCCCCTGCTGGAACAGCACGCCAAGACGCTGGTCGAGCATCATGCGGTCGTCTTCGCTCGCCTTGTCGTAATCGGTGCCCAGAATGCGGATCGCACCCGCCTGCCGCGGCAGGAGCCGCAAGATCGCGCGCATCAACACGGATTTGCCAGCGCCGGAGGGGCCGATAAAGCCTAGGATTTCACCGCGATAGACATCGAGGTCGAGATTTTCGAGCACGTTCCGGCCGTTGAAACCGACGGTCACGCCCTCGACGGAAAGCACCACCTCGCGGCCGTCTTTTCCGGTTCTGGTCTCGTGCGGTTTCTGGTCCAGTTTCTCCAACGCGCCCTCCCTTAAAAATCGATGGCTGCGTAGAAGATGGCGAAAAGACCATCCACCAGAATGACGACGAAGATCGACTTCACCACCGAGGAGGTGACGTGCTGGCCAAGCGATTCCGCCGAACCGCCCACCTTCATGCCCTCAACCGCCGCGACAATGCCGATGATGAGCGCCATGAACGGCGCCTTGATCATGCCCGCTGCAATGGTCGATTCCTCGACAGCGCCATGCAGGCGCGACAGGAACACCTCGAACGTGATGCCGGAATAAAGCAGCGCCACGATGGCCGCGCCGAAAAGCGCTGCAAAATTGGCGAGAATGGTCAAAAGCGGCAGTGCGATGGTGAGCGCCACCAGCCGCGGAAACACCAGCACGCCGACGGGATTGAGACCGATCACCTTCAGCGCATCGATTTCCTCGCGCATCTTCATCGAGCCGATTTCCGCAGTGATGGCGCTGCCGGAACGGCCGGCGATCATGATCGCGGTCAGAAGCACACCGATTTCACGCAATTGCAGAATGCCGACGAGATCGACAACGAAGACTTCCGCACCGAAATATCTGAGCTGGAACGCACCCTGCTGGGCGATGATCGCGCCGATCAGGAACGACATCAACATGATGATCGGTACGGCGCGCACGCCCATATGGTCGATCTGGTTGACGATCGCCGCCGGTGAGACGCCCCGTCCGCGCCCGAGCTTCATCTGCGCGCCGCGTACGGCGGAGCCGAGAATATACATGCCCGCCAGGAAATCCGCGCCGTTCTGGATCACGGCCTTGCCGATGGGCGCAAAAATACGCTCGGCAAGCCCCTCCTTCGGGCCGGCTTCGCCCTCCATCTCCACCTTTTCGGGCAACTGGCCGATGACCTCTTCAATATGGTCATTACCCGTCACGGTGACGGTGGCGCCGTTGACCTCAAGGTCCTTGCGCAGACGCTGGATGATCCATGCGCCCGTGGTATCGATGGCCTCGACGGCAGAAAGATCGATTTCCACCGCGCCGGCGGATCTGCTTTTTTCGATCTTTTCGAGACTGGGGAAAACACCGGAGAGATTGCTATTGCGCCAGGAGCCGCTCATGACAAAACGCAAACCGCCGCCGGAGACGTTATCGTCTTCGGTGATGGCGGCCGGGTTCGCCTGTTGCCGTGTGTCCTGTTCTTGCATAATGCTCCGAGCGAGTGCAGCCGTCACGAGATTCTTAAAGGTTTCATAACGGTTTGGCCTTCGGCAAGCCACAGTGACCGCCGACAATTCGTGATAAATTTGGCGTCATGTGTCTTTTGCCGCCCAATCGGAAGTGAAAAAACATGCCCCGTTACCTGCAAGCCACAACAGAACGTTTTCCCGTTGCCGGCAGCTTCACCATTTCACGCGGCACCCGCACGCATGCGGATGTCGTAACGTGCACCATCCTCGATGGTTCCTTCGCCGGCAGAGGTGAATGTGTGCCCTATCCGCGTTATGGCGAAAGCATCGAGGGCGTCATCGCCGATATCGAGACGATGGCGGAGCGGATCGCCGACGGCCTGACCCGACAGGAATTGCAGCAGGCGATGCAACCCGGCGCCGCCCGTAATGCGGTCGATTGCGCGCTGTGGGACCTCGAAGCCAAGATGAGCGGTAAAAGCGCCGCCGAAAGCATTCTCGGACAGGCGGCAAAACCGCTTGTCACCGCCTATACGATTTCACTCGCCGACCCCGAGACCATGGCCGCGAAAACGGCGGAAAACGCAGGCCGCCCGCTGCTGAAGATCAAGACCGGAACCGCCGATGACGAGGCACGCCTGCGCGCCGTGCGCGCCGCAGCACCGGAGGCGCGCATCATCATCGACGCCAATGAGGGTTGGAACGATTATAATATCGAATATTATCTGAGACTTGCGGCGGAACTGAAGATATCGCTGATCGAGCAGCCGCTGCCCGCCGGCAAGGACGCCATTCTCTCCCGTATCGACCATCCGGTGCTGATCTGCGCCGATGAAAGCGTGCATTCCACCAAGGACCTCGCCGACCTGCGCGACCGCTACGACGCGATCAACATCAAGCTCGACAAGACCGGCGGGTTGACGGAAGCGCTTGTCATGAAGGCGGAAGCGGAACGGCTCGGTTTCACCATCATGGTCGGCTGCATGCTCGGCACCTCGCTCGGCATGGCCCCCGCCATACTCGCCGCCCAGGGAGCAGCCTTTTCCGATCTCGACGGGCCGCTGCTGCTGGCCGAGGATCGCGAGCCGGGGCTGGTTTATGAGGGTTCACTGGTTTATCCGGCGCGGCCGGAATTGTGGGGGTAAGCCCTAGATATTGAAGGCAGAGAAACAAGATAAAGGCACGACCTCACCGCTTGTTTGTTCTCCCCGCCGGGGAGAAGACGGCCCGAAGGATCAGATGGGTGGCAAGCTCTCCTGATATCTCTACCCTCGCCCCCTCATCCCGTTGCCGCGACCTTCTTCCCCTAGGGGAGAAGAAACAAGCGGCACGCGCTCTCCTCACATGAAAGAGCTGGGGCATGTCTCGACAGGGTCACTGATTTATCCGGCCTACCAGGAATTTGGGGCGCCGCCCTCGCGCGGGCTAAGAATGACGCGATGCGCGCCGTAATTCCATCCGCGCTCGCTTTCACGAAAGCAACCGGCGAATCTAAACCTCCGTCGTCATCCTCGGGTCAAGCCCACTACTGTCCGGTTTAAATTTGCGGCCATTGGAAGGCCATCTGGTTTTGGTTTGTGGGTTTGTCTGGTGG
>NZ_JBAOJM010000014.1:0-112386 GCF_037083425.1 Agrobacterium sp. CCNWLW32 | reverse complement strand
ACCCGCCACCAGACAAACCCACAAACCAAAACCAGATGGCCTTCCAATGGCCGCAAATTTAAACCGGACAGTAGTGGCACAAGCCCGAGGATGACGTCGAATATGGAGAGAGGCGCGTGTCGGTGAACTCGGCCGCAGACGAAACTCCCGCGACTTCCAATTACCGCCCCCCCGCATTCACACCGCCCGCGCCCGCTTCACCTCCACCTGCGTCCATTCCGGCAACCAGTCGCGATGGGCCAGCAGCAGATCGTCCACCAGCGACCATATCTGGTCGAGATCCAGTTCCGCCGCCGTATGCGGGTCCATCATCGCCGCGTGGAAGATGTGCTCGCGGTTTTCGCTCATCAGCGCCCGCACCGTCAGTTCCTGCACATTGATGTTGGTGCGCATAAGGGCGGTGAGCTGCGGCGGCAATTCGCCGATAAAGGTGGGCTGCACGCCGTTATGATCGACAAGGCAGGGCACTTCCGCCGCGCAATCCGATGGCAGCGAGGTGATGCAGCCATTGTTGCGCTGGTTGCCGTATATCACCGAGGGTTCGCCGGTCCAGACCGAGTTGATGATGGAGGAGGCATATTCCTTTGACTGCTTGACCTCGATCTTCTCGGCCGAACGATAGGCCGCGGCCTGCCCCTTCCAGCGCTCGATCTGCTCGATGCAGCGCTTCGGATATTCATCAAGCGGGATGCCGAATTTCTCGATCAAATCCTCGCGCCCTTCCTTGATGAAATAGGGCGTATATTCGGCGAAATGCTCGGAACTTTCGGTGACGAAATAACCAAGCCGCGTCAGCATCTCGTAACGCACCTTGTTGGGGCAACGCGGGTTCCAGCCGGGCTTTGGCGCACGGCCTTCGCGGTAGCCGCGCACGAGGTCGGGATAAAGGTTCTTGTAGCTGCCATCCGGCTGGCGATGCTCGAACTCCAGGAAGAACGCCATATGGTTGATGCCGGCGGAACGGTAGCGAATTTCCTCGTAAGGGATATCGAGATCGTGGGCGAGTTCCATGGCCGTGCCCTGCACGGAATGGCAAAGGCCGACCTGCCGGATCGTCGGGTATTTTTCCGCAATCGCCCAGGTATTGATCGCCATGGGGTTCACATATTGCAGCATGATGGCGTTGGGGCAGACGGCCAGCATGTCCTCGCAGATCTTCCACAGATGCGGCACGGTGCGAAGACCGCGCATGATGCCGCCGACGCCGAGCGTATCGGCGATGGTCTGGCGCAGGCCGTATTTACGCGGCACCTCGAAATCGGTGACCGTGCAGGGCTCATAGCCGCCGATCTGGAAGGCGACGACGACGAAATCCGCACCGGCGAGCGCCTTTTTCTGGTCGGTATAGGTCTCGGCCTTCGCCTTTGCGCCAAGCGTCGAAATCAGCTTGTTGACGACGATGGCGCTTTCTTCCAGCCTTTCACGGTTGATATCCATCAGTGCGATGGTGGCGCCCGAAAGGGCCGGACGCTGCAGCACGTCGCCGATGATGTTCTTCATGAACACCGTGGAGCCTGCGCCGATGAATGTGATCTTGGGATCTCTTGCCATGTCTACCTCCAGCATTGGAATTCAAGCGATTTCGAAGGCGGCCCGTACAAGCCGCTGAGTATATTCTGTGTTTGGGTTTGTCAGCACATCCTCGACAGGACCTTGCTCAACGATCTGCCCGCGCTGCATGACGATGACGCGGTGGCAGAGCGCGCGAACCACTTTCAGGTCGTGGGAGATGAACAGGTAGCTCAGACCCCGCTCGTCCTGCAGCTTGCGCAGCAGATCGATGATCTGCGCCTGCACGGAAAGATCGAGCGCCGAGGTCGGCTCATCGAGCAGGATGAATTCCGGCTCCAGCGCCACGGCGCGCGCAATGGCGATGCGCTGGCGCTGGCCGCCTGAGAACTCATGCGGGAAACGTGAGAGGATGTTACCGGGCATGCCGGCCGCCTCCAGCGCATCACGCACCCGGTCCAGCCTTTCTGTCTTGGTCCGGCCAAGGCCGTTGATGATCAGCCCTTCCTCGATGATCTGGCCGATGGTCATGCGCGGATTGAGCGACGCGAAGGGGTCCTGAAACACGATCTGCATGCGCGAACGCAGGGGCCGCATCTCAGCGCGGGAGCGGCCATCGACCCTCTCCCCATCAAAGATCACCTCGCCGCCCACCGGTTCGTTCAGCCGCAGCAGGGATTGGCCGAAGGTCGTCTTGCCGGAACCGGATTCGCCGACGAGGCCCAGAGTCTCGTGCCGATTGAGGGTGAGCCCCAGGCTGTCGACGGCGATCAGTTCCTTCAGTTCCGGTTTGAACAGTCCGCCATAACGCATCATGAAGGAGACACGCACGCCGCTTGCCGTGAGCAGCACGCCGGAATTCTCCGGCAGCGGCTTTGCCGTTCCCTGCGGTTCGGAAGCGAGCAGCCTTTTCGTGTAGGGGTGCTGCGGTGCTGCAAACAGCTGTTCGGTGGTGTTATGTTCGCGCATCTCGCCATGCTGCATGACGTAAACGTAGTCGGAAAACTGCTTCACGATCGTCAGGTCATGGGTAATGAGCACCACGGCCATGCCGCGTTTTTTCTGCAGATCGCGGATAAGGTTGAGAATCTGCGCCTGCACCGTCACATCGAGCGCGGTGGTGGGTTCATCAGCAATCAGCACATCAGGATCGTTGGAGAGCGCCATGGCGATCATCACACGCTGCCGCTGGCCGCCGGAAAGCTGGTGCGGATATTGTTTCAGCCGCGCTTCCGGTTCCGGTATCTGCACCTGCCGCAGAAGATCGAGCGCCCTTGCCTCCGCTTCCTTGCGGCTGAGTTTTGAGTGCACCCGGATCGCCTCGACGATCTGGCTGCCGATCGTATAGATCGGGTTCAATGAACTCATCGGCTCCTGAAAGATCATCGAAATGCGATTGCCACGCAGCGCCCGGCGCTGGCGTGATGAGAATTTCAGGATGTCCTCGCCGTTGAAGCGCACCACCGCCGATTTCGAAATCGTTGCCCGCTTCGTCAGAAGGCCCATAACGGTGCGAGCCGTGACGGATTTCCCCGAACCGGACTCGCCGACGATTGCGATCGTCTCGCCGCGATAGAGCTGGAAGGAAATATCTTTCACCGCCTCCACCGTTCCGTGCTCCACCTTGAAGGTCACGGCAATGTTGCGGGCATCGATAATGGCATTGTCCTTGCGGTCATCGGCATCGAGGCGGATGGCGGGGCCGTAGGCGTTGTTCTGGGCAGCTACCATGTCACGCTCCTCTCAATAGGGATCGACGGCGTCACGCAGGCCGTCGCCCAGCGCGTTGAAGGCAAAGACGGTGACCAGCACGAACCCGACCGGCGCGAGGATCCATGGATAGGAACCGATGACGGAATAGGTCGCGGTATCCTGCAGCATCAGCCCCCAGGAGATGAGCGGCGGTTTCACCGCAAAACCGAGGAAACCGAGGAAGGATTCGAGCAGCACGACGCTCGGAATATGCAGGGTGACGGCGACGATCACGTGGCTCATCACATTCGGCAGAATGTGCTGGAAAATGATGCGCCGGTCGGTGGCCCCGACGGCAATCGCCGCCCGGACATAATCGATACGCGCCAGCGCCAGCGTCTTGCCGCGCACCTCGCGTGACATCTGCGCCCAGCCGAGCGCCGACATGACACCAACCACGAAGACGAGGAAAACGGTGGTCGGTGCGGTGACGGGAATGAGCGATGTCAGCGCGAGATAAAGCGGCAATTGCGGAAAGGCGAGCACCACCTCCACGAAGCGCTGCACCCAGGCATCCAGCGGCCCGCCGAAATACCCTGATATCAAGCCGACACTGGTGCCGATGACGGTGACGATGGCAACGACGCTAAGCGCAATCGCGAGCGAGATGCGCGAACCATATATGGCGCGCGACAGCACATCGCGCCCGAACTTGTCGGTTCCGAGAAAATGCACCGGCTGGCCGTCGGTCGAGCCGAAGAAGTGACGGCTCATCGGGATGAGGCCCAAAAGCCTGTATTCCGCGCCTTCGACGAAGAAGCCGAGATAGACGGGATTGTCGTAGTCCGGCCCGACGATAGGCTGGAACGTCACCGGATCGAGTTCTTCGGTCTCGGCAGTCGCATAAACCCGGGGGAAAGGACTGATATTGCCGTCCTTGTCAGAAAAACGCACCACCTGCGGCGGCGAGAAGCTGGCATTGGTTTCCAGCGGGTTCATCGGCGCGAAGAAATCGGCGAAAATTGCGATCAGGATCAAGAGCACGACCAGCACCAGCCCCAGCATGCCGGTGAAGGACCGCCTTAGACGCCGCCATACCAGGGCGAGATAGGACTCGTTGCCCTGCGTGCCGCGTTCGGGCTTGGGGGTGGCGGTGGTTTCGGTCTTCATGTTGTCAACGGCCACCATCTCAAGCCCTCCCGAATTCGCGAACGCGCGGGTCGAGCATGGCGAGCAGCATGTCGGCGATGATGTTGCCGACGATCAGCGTGGCGGCGAGCACCATCATGAAGGTCGCGGTGACGTAGACATCCCCCACCGCCATGGAGCCGACAATGGCCGGACCGACGGTCGGCAATGCGAAGATGATGGCGGTCTCGATTTCGCCGCTCAGCATATAGGGCAGCACAACGCCCTGATACATGACGAGCGGGTGCACCGCATTCGGCACGGCATGGCGCATGATGACCGCGCCTTCCGAAAGACCCTTTGCGCGCGCCGTTTCCACATATTGCGCATTCAGCGTATCGAGCAGATTGCCGCGCATCACCCGCATGTTGTAGGCGAGGCCGCCGAAGACGGCGATGGCGACCACCGGCCAGACATGGCTGACCAGATCGACAAATTTGCCCCACGACCACGGCGCACCGCCATATTGCGGCGAGAAGAAGCTGCCGATCTCAGACACATCGAAATGAAACACCATCAGATAGACAAGGATCAGCGCCATCAGGAAGCGCGGGATGGTCATGCCGAGAAAGGCGATGGTGGAGAGCAGGTTGTCGACCCAGGAATATTGCCGCGTAGCGGCCCAGATTCCGAAGGCGATGCCGAGAACAGATGCGAAGATGTGGCAGACCAGCGCCAGCGCAATGGTGCGCGGCAGGCGTTCGCCAACCACATCGGCGACCGGCTTGTTGTAGTAGAAACTGTAGCCGAAATCGCCACGGGTGATGATACCGCCGATCCAGTTGAAATATTGCATCACGAGCGGCTTATCGAGGCCGTGTTCGATACGATAGGCCTGCGCCTGCGCTTCCGCCTGTTCGAAGGAAGCCCCGCCCTGGTTCATCAGCTGCGAGCGGATGTAGTCTGCATAATCGCCGGGCGGCGCCTGAATGATGGCGAATGTCACCACACTCAGGATCAGCAGCACCGGAACGGCGGAGCCTATGCGTATCGTCAGGAATCTCAGCATCGAACGGTCTTCCTCCGTTTGGATGGGCCGTGTGTCTCCGGCCGCGCTTCACGCGCGACCGGTACCGGGTGTGCTCCGGGAGGAGTACTTCAAGGTATTCGCATTTCCGGACGGAAACCGGGGTCCGGTTTTTCTGGAAATGCTTTAGTTGATCGGGCCGCCCTCACCCGGCTTGCCGGGAAGCTGCTGCGGGAAGAGTTCGTATTTGCCCTGCTTGTCGGCCGCGACCCACAGCCGTTCGCGGATGATGGAATCTTCGGCCCAGTTGAACATGAAGATCGGCGTACCCTGCGGCACGTTGGAGAACCGCTTGTTGACGATGAGCGCGCCGGGATATTCGGTGAGGCCAATCGTATAGAGGTTCTGCGTGTAGACCTTCTGATATTGCTTCATCAGTTCCGCCCGCTCGGCATTGTCCTGCGAGGAAATAAACTTGCGTACCAGATCGGCCATCTCTTTCTCGAACGGCATCAGATCGAGTTCCTTGCCCTCGGGCGAGCGGTGGTTCCAGCTTGTGCGGGGGCCGACGGGTGCCAGCTGCTCGGTATTCTGCACCACGGAGGAAAGCTCGGTGGAGTTGCGGCGCACCAGCCAGTCGAACTGCCCGCCATAATGGGCGGCATCGCGCTGGTTGGAATCGAGGCTGTTGATGACGACGCGCAGGCCGAGTTTCGCCATCTGGCCAACGAGACCTTCCGCAAGGCTCTTGTCCGTCGCGTAGCCGTTATTGACGAGAAGGGTAATCTCGACATTGCGGCCGCCGAGCGTTTCCTTGGGGAAATTCAGGAACCCATCGCCATCGGTGTCCTTCAGGCCGATTGAGGCGAGCGAGGCCTTGGCGGCTTCGAGGTTGAAGGGGTAATAGACCGTGGAGGCGCGATCATAGAAGCTGGTGCCAGACGAAATGCCGCCCGGATAGATCGCCGTGAAAGGCCCCTTCACAAGCGAGTCGCCGATCGCCTTTCGATCGAGAGCGGAAGTGACCGCCTGGCGAAATACCTCATTGCGGTTCAGCTCACGAATGGCCTGTCCGCGCTCATCCGGATTGCCCCAGCCATTGGCGGAAAAGTTCATCTGCAGATTATAGCCGATGAGGCGCGGCCCAAAGGCAAGGCGGGCCGGCGCATTGGGATCTGCGGCGCGTTTCAGTGATGCGACGAAATTCTCCGGCTGTTCAAGATTGGAGAAATCGCCCGAGCCCGCAACGGCCTGCACATCGCGGTCCGCCCAGGTGGAAAGCTTGTAGTGGACCTCGTTGAGATAGGGCAGCTGCTGGCCCTTTTCATCGACCTTCCAGTAATAGGGGTTGCGCCGCAGCACGATGAGATCGTCCGGCCGATATGACACAGGCACCCATGCGCCCATGACCGGCATGTTCATATACTCAGGCGGGAAAGCGTTCTTGAACTGGTTATAGGTGTTCTTGGAATATTTCGGATGCTGGGGCTTCAGAATATGCGACGGCCCGGGGCAGAAGCTCGGATAGGCCATGGTGTAGAGATATTGCTTGGGAAAGGCAGCCTTGAAGGTCCATTGGACGGTGTAATCATCGACCTTCTTCAGCGTCGTTCCCTCACCGAAAGCCTCCGGCGAGGCGCCGCCGCCAAGCGGTGAAACATTGGGGTCGATGACGGCATCTTCCCAATAGAATATCACATCATCGGCGTTGAAGGGTTCACCGTCCGACCATTTGGCCCCCTTGACGAGATGCATCGTCAGCTTGTGGCCGTCTTCAGACCATTCCCAGCTTTTCGCCAGATTGGGCAGCGGCTCGGTATCCTTGGCATCCACCTGGAAAAGCGGCGCGGTACGCGTCAGGCATTCGGAAAGGGCGATATCGATGCCGCCCCAGCCCTGGCTCTGGCCGGCAATATAGTTCCAGCCCTCCGGCCGGCCGCCGACCACATGGCGCATGGTATCGCCATAAACGCCCATACCGTCAGGCATGTTGCCGGTCTTGTAGACGAGTGGTTCTTCCGGCAGGCGTTCCTTCAGCGGCGGCAGCTTGCCGGTCTTTTCGAATTTCTCGCTGACCCAGTCCGGCTCGCTGTAGTCAGGCAGCGCCTTGAATTCGAGGATCGAGTCGCGCGCCACGTAATTGATCTTGCCTTCGGCCGGAAATTGCGGCGGCTCGGGCGGCGTGGTGGTCTCGAAGGCATTCGCATTGAGTGCGATCATCGAAACACTGAGCCCCAGTGCCGAGATGATACCGATCTTGCGTTGAAGTAACATCGTCATTCCTCCCAAATGGCAGCTCTTCGACCGCCCACCCTCTGTGATCGTTCCGGTCGTGGCGGCGGACTCCCTTCCGCCGCCAGACCTGTTCCCATGTCTTTTCCTCAAACAGCCTTTTTCAGCGCCGATTTCTCGGCGCGCAATTCCTCGATGGAACGCACGTTGCGGCGTGCGGCGCCGGCCCAGTCGCGGGTCTTGACGCTCGATGTCGCAAGCCGCTCCTTCGCCGCCGGTACGGCATCGGCATATTGCGGCAGCCAGCGCGCTTGCGCGACAACCATCTCGTCCACCATCTGCCAGACCTCCTCCGGCGTGGCGACGGCGCCCACCAGCGGGTCATGCAGCACGGCGAGCTTCAAAAGATCGATATCGCCGCTCACCGCCGCATGGACAGACATGCGCTGCACATTGATGGAGGCCATGCAGGTGGCTGCACAGGCTTCCGGCAATGTTACGCCCGAGACCATGTTGATGCCGAAACGGTCGACAAAGCCGGGCGATTCGATGATGGCATCCGCCGGCAGATTGCTGATGACGCCATTGTTCTTGACGTTGAAATGGCCGCGATAGACCCGTCCCGTCTCCAGCGCTTCCAGAATATGGCTTGCGTGTTCATTGGAGCGCTTGGCCGGATCGATCGGCTTGGCGGCTGAGGCGAGGAACTGCGGAAACTCCGTTTCGAACCAGTTGCGCGTCTCGGTGGAGTGACGCAGATAACCGCCGGTTTCGCCGTGAATCCAGTCGGACATGTCAATCCAGCGGGAGATTTCATCCGGGCGCTTGCGATACCACGGCAGATATTCGGAGAGATGGCCGTTGCTTTCGGTCGAATAGACGCCGAAACGCTTCAGCACGTCGATGCGCAGCTTCTCCTGCTGCGAAAAGACCGGATGCGCTTCGAAGGCCGCGACCAGCTCATCCTTGCCGATCTTGCGGCCGTTAAGCCTCAGATCGATGAACCATGTCTGGTGGTTGATGCCCGAGCAGATGTAATCGAGTTCGGAGGGGGATTTCGCACCGAGGATTTCGGCGATCTGTTCCGCGCCATGCTGCACGCCGTGGCAGAGGCCGACCGTATCCACCTTGCCGTATTCGATGGCCGCCCAGGTATTCATGGCCATGGGGTTGGCGTAGTTCAGGAATTTCGCACCCGGTGCTGCGACTTCGCGTATATCCTTGCAGAAATCGAGAATGACCGGAATGTTGCGCTGACCATAGAGAATGCCGCCGGCGCAGATGGTATCGCCCACACACTGGTCGATGCCGTATTTCAGCGGAATGCGGATGTCGTCGGCATAGGCTTCGAGCCCACCGACCCGCACGCAGCTGATGATATATTTCGCGCCCTCCAGCGCCCGGCGGCGGTCCGTATGCGCTGTCACCTTTACGGGAAAACCATTGGCCTCAACGACCTTGTCGAGGATCGCCCTGATCATATCCAGATTGTGCTGGCTGATATCCGTCAGCGCGACTTCGATGTCGCGAAACTCCGGTACGCACAGGAGATCGGTGAACAGTTTTTTCGTGAAACCGACGCTGCCTGCGCCAATAATAGCGATTTTGAAACTCATAACGCCACCTCTGTTGCAAATCGAACGGGTGAAACGGGCCGAAGGATCATGAAATGGCGCTGCAGGAAAATACCCGTGAGAATCCCGGAAAACCGGCCTTCCTCCCAAATTTTTCAGCAACAATATCCCGCTGGCTGTCTCCTCGGATCGGGATTATGCGTATAAAGTTCGATAGAACCAGAGAAGGATTATGCTTTCATGGGTAATTTTGTGCTGCAGGATTTGATCGATCAGGGGCCCTGCATGCGAACCGTCTCGCTGCCGCGCGGCCGCCAGACGCTGCACACCATGCCGACCAGCAGCGGTTATGAAATCCGCCGCAGCGGCAATTACGACTGGGACGGGCGCAAACGCGGCCAGACGCCTTTTACCGTGCTGCAATATTGCATCGCCGGACAGGGCAACCTCCGTTACGAAAACCGCCACTATGTGGTGAGGCCGGGCGAAACCCTGCTGCTGCTCATTCCCCACAATCACCGCTACTGGCTGGAAGAGGGCAAGGAATGGGAATTCTTCTGGATTTCCATGAATGGCGAGGAAGCTTTGCGCATTCACCGCAATATCCTCTCTGTCACCGGCCCCGTCTTCAAACTCAAGTCCGAGACGGTGGACCAGCTCGCCGAATGCTGCTCAAGACTCGTCAATGGCGCGGAGACACCAGGCGCTGCCTCGGCCGTCGCTTACGAGGCGGCGATGACGCTTTATGATGATGTCTTCGGTTCGCACCCTTCCTTCGGCGGCGAATATCGCACGATGCAGCAGGTGCTGAGCTACATAGACGGGCACCTTGGCGAACGGCTGTCCGTCAGCGACCTTGCTGATGTGGCGGGCTTGAGCCGCGCGCATTTCTCCCGCATCTTCACGGCAAGCGAAGGCATGCCGCCTGCGGAATTTGTGCTGCAACGGCGCCTGCGCCGGGCGGCCAAGCTTCTCACTTCGGCTGCGAACATTCCCATCAAGGAGGTATCCGTGCTTTGCGGCTTCGAGGATCCGAATTATTTTTCCAAGGTCTTCCGCAGGCTCTACGGCACCAACCCGAGCGAATTCCGCACCACCGGCATGTATGCGAGCGTTCGGCAGAACTGACAGAAAATGCGACTTGGTTTTGACATGTTTCAGGCGATTAAGGATAGGCGTTACGCCCTTTTTGGAGACTGATCGAGGTGAACAGCAAAATCCGGACGATCCTCGTCTTTCCGATCAGGGCAATCATAATTTTCGCCCTTGTTCTCGACGGCATTTTCCGCCCGCTCTACCGGCCGGTCATCAGGGCCATATCGAACCTGACATTTATCCAGCGGCTGGAAAGCCGCATCGAGCGACTGCCGCGCCTTGCCATTCTCCTCTGTCTTGCCGTTCCCTTTGCGATTGCCGAACCGATGAAGATCGTCGGCCTCGTCCTCATTGCCCATGGCGCCTTCAAGTCGGGTCTGGTTCTGACGATCCTTGCCCACCTTTCCACCTTCCTGATTGTCGAGCGCATCTATCATGCGGGCCGGGAAAAGCTCCTCACCTATGGCTGGCTCGCCTGGATCATGCGCTATGTGCGTTTCGCACGTTCGTTTTACGACCGCTTCAAACTTGCGGCGCTGAACTGGATCCGGCTCCGGGTCCTTGCGCAATAGAGATAGAGCGCAACCGTCAGCCTTTGCGGCGCAGCCTTTTCAGCAGATATTCCGCAAGGGCAGTCGATTGCAGCGACACGAGAATAATGACGATGCCGAACACCACGCGGGTTTCAGGCACTTCATCGAACAGAAAATATCCGACAGCAATCACAAACAGGATCGACAGATAGCTGACAGGCGCAAGCACACTGGCATCCGCGATACGATAGGCCCGCAGGAAACAATATTGCCCCATCTGCGCCAGCAATCCGATGCCGAGCAGCGGAACCCAGTCGAATGACGCAACCGGTTTCCATGTCCAGATCGCCGGAACGGCGGTAATGACGGCAAGGCCCACCGTGTAGAACACCATCATGACCGTGGTGTTCTCCTGCCGCAGCGCGCGGGTCTGGATCACCGCAAACGCCCCGAACACCACCGACACCAGAACAACAATCACACCCGCGCCAAACTCCGTACCGCCCGGCCCGATGACGACCAGAACGCCTACAAATGCAAGACAGGCACCCGTCCAGCGAAAACGGCTCACGCTTTCGCCGAGAAAGGCGACGGCCATCGCCATCGTCACCAATGGCCGGGAGAAACCGACGGCATTGACGGTCGCAAGCGGCAAAAGGGTGATGGCGATGAAATTGCTGGTGAGTGCGATGGCGTTGCAGCAGATGCGGAAAATATTGCGCCAGGGATATTTGACGCGCAGCATTTCTCCCCTGTGCCGCCAGATGAGCGGCAGGATGAACATCAAACCGATCATCGCCCTGATAAAGACCAGCTGGAAGGCGGGATAGGTGACGCCCTGCGCCTTGACGAGCGCAGTCATTCCGCCCGCAACAAGGGTCATGTCCAGCAACAACCAGCCAATTCCCGCGCGCGTATCCGTCTCGCGCGGGTTTTGCTGTTCTTCGCTCTGGGTGTCGCCATTCACGCCGGCTGCACAAGATTGGCCATGAGGCGGAAGGCCCCGGGCACAAGCTTGTCCATCTGGTGGTGCAGCACGAGACTGGTATGGGTATGCCGGCCCTTGCCGATGACACCCGAAACCAGCGCACCCTTGAGCGGCTGTTCATCGACATCATGCATGGCGAGCAAGGGCTCGTAGACATCATCCCAGCGCGCAGCGAAATAGAGCCCGCGTTCCTTGTCCCAGCCCGCCCAGTCGGCAGCATCGATCCTGTTGGGGCCGGCAAGCAGCGGATGTTCGGGCGCCAGCACCGTTACCTCAGCCTGCGGGTCGGTCACACGCCAGCGCAAGGAAGGTTTGCCGATCTCAAGCCGCCTCACAGGCGTCGTCTCCGGGTTCCATCCGTCGGTCGGCCGGTGATAGAGCGTGACGAGATGACCGCCATCCTCGACGAAACGGTGAAGCCTTTCCGTTGCGGCGGCCAGATCCTTGCGGATGCCGAAGGCAAAGATGCCGATAACGATCGTCGTGAAGGACGACAGGTCACCGCCCAGCGCCTGGGCATCGAGTTCGGTGACATCAAGACCCATGCGCGACAGCCAAAGACCCACCCTGTCGGCACCGCCACCGACATAACCGACGCGTGCGCCCTCGGGCAGCTTGAGGTCCAGTGACAGGATTTTCAAAACGGACGGCGCCAGAAACCTTGCCCTGCCGATATGCGGATAGGCGATGGGCGTGATCTGGAAAGCGGGTTGTGAACCGACAAGCGCTTCGATCTGGGCAAGGCCTGCCTTCGCATCGCCGGTGCGTTCCGCAATCCAGTCGCCGCCGTTTCTGCGCAGGTTCCAGCCGCCCGTATTCCTGAACGACAGCGGCGCATCGGCACCCTTTACATGCGCCTGAAAGACATGGACGTCCTGCCCCTTTCCAAGCGGAACCAGAAGGGCATCCGGCGCGATCGTCAGCGACTGCGCGGGCGTTACGAAAAACGGTTCTTCCAGATCGAAGGCGGCCGAGACCTTTCTGCCCCCAACCGTTGCGGAAAGCAGCAGAGAGGCATGGCCATTGCCGCCCGAGGCTTTCCAGTCGGGCTGGTAAAGCCCGGAAACAGCAGCATCCTTATCGGCGACAAGCGAAAAGACCAGCGTCTCACCACGCGACTGAACGGATGACGACACCCCTGATGGCAGGACCGGCGTGACCTCAACATTAAGTTCAGCCGCCCTGTCTGAAAGCTCCACCGAAAGAACCGACGTTCCGCCCGGAACGATCTCTGCCGGCTCGGCATAGGCCCGTTCGAAAACATCGAGCGCCGTCAGGATAGCGGCATCAACCTGCGCCCGCTTGCGCGCGATCCGATGGCCGTGCAGCTCCTTGAAATCCGCAGCTGCGGTTTCGTCAACCTTCTGCAAAAGCGCCGCCGCCGCAAGAAGCAACGCCGTGATCCGCTCCCTGTCGGGAAAGGCCGAGATTGCTTCGCTTATCGCCTGTTCCGCTTTGACCAGCGCCTTTGCCAATTCCGAATCCAGCCCGGGGAAAGCCGCAAGGTCAGACAGGGAAGACGGCAGGCTGTCGAGGATCGAGTGCTCTTCGCCCGCCGCTTCACTGGCGAGTTCCAGATGCAGCGGCCAGACCTCCTGCGCCCGCTTCGGCCAATGCCCCATTCCCTGCGACGCATGATAATAACGCGACCATTCGCCGATGCGGTCATATTGCGCACCGGTGGCCGCCTCCTTGCCCGGAGCATTGACTATCAGCGTAGTCTCCGGCGGCGGCACTTCGTCATCATAGGTGTCGCCACCGCCAGACCATGCGGGAAGGTAATATTTGGCCACCTTCCACGGTTTCAGCCCCTCGGCGAAATGCTCGGGATAGGCCGCAGGGTCAGCGGCCAGCGTGATCGCGCTTTTCGCCGCCCGCGTCATGGCCCGGTGGTGCCCATGTTGTCCCGGCACATCGAGAAATGTCGGAATGACGATATCCGGCCGCTCCTTGCGGTAGGCGCGAACCAGCCGCTCGACAATGCGCTGCTGCCCCCAGCGGCCGAAGGTCTGGTCGCCATCCTTGGAAAAACCGAAGTCGTGAATGATGTCCGCCGGACCATGGCCGAGCCAGCTGATATCAGCATCGATGACGCGGGCAGCCTCCTCCAGCTCCCGCGACCGGATGACGCCAAGCGCGCCCAGCCGTTCCGGCCCCAGCGCATTCTGCCCGCCCTCGCCGCGTGTGGAGCAGGCGATGATGATCCGCATGCCCAGTTCCATGCGGAAATAGGCAAGAAGTCCATTCTGCTCATCGTCGGGATGCGCGCCGGTGTGCATGACGGTGACGGTGGATTTAAGCGCGCTCAGCTTGCGATGCAGGCGAATGAGCCACGGATCGGCCATCTGCCGTTCGATGCGCTCCCGAGGGTTAAGCATGGGCGGTCTCCTCCAATATTCAGCCGGGTGCCTGCGCTGCAGCTCCCGGGGATGTCTCGAGTTTTGGTGTGACGATGTCGAACAGCGGCAAGGCGGCGGCACCGAGCGCCGCAGTCAATTGCCCGGACTTGCCGTGGATGACCCGTGGCAATTCCCGTTGCCGCCGGCTCGCGACCGAGGTCGGCAAAGGCCCCATCCGCGCAATGATCTCGCTGATGATGATCTCAGGCAGCGCGCCGCCGAGAATGACCGTCTGGGGATCGAGAATATTCTCGAGCATCGCAACCATGGGCGCGAGATGGACGGCGGCCTCCTCTATCCATTCCATCACCACCGGATTGCCAGCCCTGAACAGGGCTTCCAGATCATCAAGTTCCGTATCCGCGACACCCGCGCAGACAAGCTTTTCCTTCAGCACATAGACTGAGGCATAGGCCTCCAGACACCCTCTTTGCCCGCAGGAGGGGCAAGGCCTTCCCTTCGGTGAAACGGTCACATGGCCGATTTCGCCGGCATTTCCGAACGCACCGCGATAGGGCGCGCCATCCTGAATGATGCCGAGGCCGATACCGACGCCGAAATAGATCATGCAGAAATTCGGGATGGCCAGCCCCGCACCGAACAGCCGTTCCCCGACCGCTGCCGCAGTCGCATCGTTTTCGACCACGACCGGCTGACCGCAGGCTTCGCCCAGCATCTGCCGGGCATCAATGCCGCCCCAGCCGGAAAGCGTCGTCGGCCCCACGGAGGTCATGCCATCAATCTCGAAGGGACCGGGCATGACAACCCCGGTGCCAAGCAGCCTGCAGCCGAGATTTTTCGCGACAGCGGCATGCTCGGCGGCAAAGGTCTTGAATATGGCGTCCGGTGTCGTGTCCTTGAGAGGGGTAACACGATGAGTACGCAACACGCCGGCAAGATCGAGGCCTACGGTGACCATATGGTCGGCGGCGATTTCCATACCGATCGTCGCGCCGCCATCTGGATTGACGGCGAACTGGATCGGCGGCTGGCCCCTGCCCGTGCGACGACGGCCGAGTTCCTTCAGCAATTCCTCGCCCATCAGTTCATCAACGATATTGGCGACCGCCTGCGGCGTCAGATGTGTGATCTTGGCAATCTGGGCGCGGCCGAGCGATCCGTGCCGCCGGACGATGTCTAAAACGACTCGCCTGTTATGTTCGCGGCTCCGCTCAGGATTTTTTCCGATTGCTACGGGATAAGCGTCTACCGTGTGCACCGTCATCTCTTCAACTTCCCGTCTCTTATAAAATTCATAGCGTCGAATTGACGATAAGCGCAATATAATAATTCAAGTAAATTATCTTATTGACAAACGCGCGCCTTCAGAGAACCGTAGAGGGCGACCGGGGGTCAGGCTTGTTTGGGGCGGAAGAGGAAACTCCGCAGCCGGCAAATCGATGAGCGCGCGCGAAAGCGCGGATAAAGGGAACGATCACTCCGCATCCGGAAGACCGGACGGAGGAAATGGAGGCTTACATGCGCAGGGCAACTCTGTTCGCCGGCTTGGTTGCCGGTTTCAGCACATTTGCATTCAACGCCGCGCAGGCGGTTGAAATCGAATATTGGCAATATGTCTTCGACACACGCGTAAAAGCCATGGACGAGCTGATCGCGGAGTTTCAAAAGGCCAACCCTGACATCACCGTCAAGCAGGTGACCTTTCCTTACGCCGACTACCAGACCCGCGTGATTGCGGCCAACATGTCCGGCAAGGGGCCTGACGTGATGCAGCTGTTTTACGGCTGGCTGGACAAGTTCGCAGCCGGCGGCATCTTGCAGCCGCTGCCGGCAGACGCTTTCCCGCATGACAAGATCGAAAGCGAATTCTTCCCCATCATCAGCGCCATGAAGCGTGGCGACGACTATTATGGCCTGCCGACAGCAGTTCGTTCGCTCGCCCTGTTCTACAACAAGAAGCTCTTCACCGAGGCGGGCCTCGATCCAGCCAATCCGCCGAAGACGCTCGATGAGTTCGTCGCAGCCGCGGAAAAAATCGCCAAGCACGACGCCGCAGGAAACCTCACCGTCGCCGGGTCCACACTCGACATGGGCGGCCAGGACCACCAGTGGTGGCGTGAAGTCCTCATTCGCCAATATGGCGGTGAGCCCTATACCGATAATGACCAGAAGGTCGCCTATAATAGCGAGCCGGGCATTCAGGCCCTGAAATTCTACACCAGCCTGCAGCTTGAAAAGAAGATCGGCCAAGTGGGTTTCATGGATGAGGGCCAGGCGGCCTTCCGCGCCGGTAAGGCCGGCATGACCATCGATGGCACCTTCCGGCTGGGCTCGTTCCGCACCATCAAGGATTTCGAGTGGGGCGTGACCGAACTTCCCACCAATGACAAGAATATCCGCTCCAACTATGCCAGCTACTTCGCCAATGGCATCAGCGCCAAGACCACGGGTGAAGAGCTTGAGGCCTCCAAGAAGTTCCTCGCCTATATCTCTTCCCCGGAAGCCATGGCGATCTGGCTGAAGACGGTGGGCGAGTTGCCGGCACGGCGCTCGGCGGCGCTGACCGAAGAAAACCTGAAGGACCCGATCTACGCACCGTTCCTGAAGGGTCTGGAATATGCCCATACGACACTGTTCATGGATGAGGCGGCCCAGCGGCAGAACGCCATCGACATGACCAACCGTGTCCTGCTCGAGGGCCAGCCGGTCGAGGATTCCATCAAGCAGGCCGCCGAGGCCGAGCAGGAAATCATCGACGCGGCGAAACCCTGAAAACCGCAGGTCCAACCATGACAGCGATAGATCAACAGGGGGCGGCATCCGGCCGCCCCGGCGGCTCCTTCGGGGATCGCCTTTCCATGCGCACGAAACGGCTTTTGTGGATCTGGAGCTTTCTGGCGATCCCGATCCTCTTCTACAGCGTCATCCGTTTTTACCCGACGCTACAGGCCTTCTATCTGTCCTTCACCAACTGGGACCTTCTGCGGCCAGCGAAGTTCATCGGCATCGCCAATTATGTGAAGCTGTTCAAGGACCCGCAATTCTGGAAGGTATTCAAGAATACCTTCACCTATCTCATCGTCGGCACGCCGATCAGCCTGGTGCTGGCTTTTGTCATCGCCTTTTATCTTGACCGGGTCCGCATCCTGCACGGTTTCATCCGCGCCCTTTATTTCCTGCCCTATCTGACGACCGCAGCGGCCATGGCCTGGGTCTGGCGCTGGTTCTACCAGCCGCCGCCGATCGGCATCATCAACGATGTGCTTGGCATGATCGGCATTCCGCAGCAGCCCTTCATCCGCTCCACCGATCAGGCGCTTTATTCGGTCATGGTGACAGCCATCTGGGCGGGGCTCGGTTTCCAGATCATCATCTTCATGGCGGGCCTGCGCGCCATTCCGACGACATTCTACGAAGCCGCCCGCATCGACGGGCTCGGCGAATGGGCGATCCTTCGAAAGATCACGCTGCCGCTCCTGAAACCAACCACCGTTTTCCTCGTGGTGTTTTCCTCCATCGGCTTCCTGCGCATCTTCGACCAGGTCTACAACATGACCACCAATGATCCGGGCGGACCGCTCGGCTCAACCAAGCCGCTGGTACTGATGATCTACCAGACCGCGTTCAATTCCTATGCGATGGGCTATGCCGCAGCACAGACGGTCGTCCTGTTCACCATTCTTCTTGTCGTATCGCTGGTCCAGCTCTGGGTCCTGAGGGAAAAGAAATGAGCGAAGCGCCGCCACTCTCCCACGCCCGCATCCGCCCCGGCCGCATCGTCACCTGGACGCTGCTGTTCATCGGCGGCCTGATCATGGTCTCACCGCTGCTCTTCATGTTCTCGACCTCGTTCAAGACGGCGGACCAGGTCTATGATCTCAGGCTCATCCCGGCCGCGCCGACGCTTGCGAACTATATCACGGTCATGGCCGACGGCCGTTTCCTGCGCTGGTTCTTCAACTCCATGCTGGTCGCGGTCATCGTCACTGTTTCCAACTGCTTCTTTGACAGTCTGGTCGGCTACACGCTGGCGAAATTCGAGTTCCGCGGCCGTTATTTCATCTTCCTCGCCATCCTGTCGACGCTGATGATACCGACCGAAATGCTGGTTATTCCCTGGTATCTGATGTCCAGCCAGCTGGGCTGGCTCGACAGCTACTGGGGGATCATGTTCCCGGGAATGATGACGGCGTTCGGCACCTTCCTCATGAAGCAGTTTTTCGAGACGGTTCCGAACGACTTCATCGAGGCCGCACGCGTCGACGGTCTGAACGAATTCCAGATCTGGTGGAAAGTGGCCCTGCCGCTGGTGACGCCTGCTCTTTCGGCGCTGGCAATCTTCACCTTCCTCGGCAACTGGACCGCCTTCTTCTGGCCGCTGATCGTCACGACAAGCAAGGAGCTTTACACCCTGCCAGTCGGTCTTTCGAGCTTTGCCGTGGAACAGCAGATCCAGTGGGAAATGATCATGACGGGCGCAGCCATTGCGACCATCCCCACCCTCATCGTCTTCATCGTCCTGCAACGCTACATCGTTCGCGGTGTGATGCTGGCGGGCCTGAAAGGATAACATCATGGCCGATATCAACCCGCGCCTGTCCGACACCAGCAGGTTTCCCGATCCTGTCTACAAGGAAACCGTGCTGCGCCCGCTTTTCGATGGCGCCAAGAACCACCATGTCGACGGGTTCCGCCGCATCGACCGCGCGCATCTCGTCATGCTGCGCGAAACCGGAATTCTGGATGCTGAAACGGCGGCGAGAATCGCCGGCGCGCTCGAAGACATCGACAGGACCATCGAGCCATCGGAGCTGGTCTATACCGGCGAGGTCGAGGATTTCTTCTTCCTGATCGAAAAGGAACTGAAGGCCCGTATCGGCGTCGATGTCGCCGGTCGCCTGCACACGGCCCGCTCGCGCAACGATATCGATCACACCCTGTTCAAGATCGGCCTCAAGGAAAAGATCGACACGCTCACCGCCAAGGCGCGTGTTCTGCTGAAAGCGCTGATTGATGCCGCCGAGCGCAATCAATCCACCCTGATTGTGGCCTATACGCATGGGCAGCCGGCCCAGCCCACCACTTTCGGCCATTATCTCTCCGCCGCCATCGAAGTCCTCATTCGGGATATCGACCGTTTCGCGGAAGCTCGCCGAATCGTCGATCTCTCACCCATGGGCGCCGCCGCCATCACCACCTCCGGCTTTCCCATTGATCGCGCCCGCGTCGCCGAGCTTCTCGGTTTTGCCGCGCCGCTGCGCAATTCCTATTCCTGCATCGCCGCCGTCGACTACACGACGGCGACCTATGGCGCGATCGAGTTGATGTTCCTGCATCTCGGCAGGCTCATTCAGGACTTCCAGTTCTGGACGAGCTTCGAAGTCGGCCAGATCTACGTGCCGAATTCGCTGGTGCAGATATCCTCGATCATGCCGCAGAAGCGCAACCCGGTGCCGATCGAACATCTGCGCCACCTCGCCAGCCAGACGTTCGGGCGGGCGCGGACCATGCTCGACGTGATGCACAACACGCCCTTCACCGATATGAACGACAGCGAAGGTGAAACGCAGGGCATGGGTTACGAGGCCTTCGCTTCGGCCGGCCGGGTTCTCGATCTCCTCGCCAGCCTTGTCGGCCAGATCAGCATCGACCCTGAGAGGGTCGACCAGAATATCCGCCGTTCCTGCATCACCATCACGGAACTGGCGGATTCGCTCGTCCGCATCGAGGACCTGTCATTCCGCCAGGCCCACGAGATCGCCGCGACTGTCGCCAAGAGCGTTGTGGCGCTGAAGGGCGATCTGCCGAATGACGGCTACCAGCCGTTCCTCAACGCGTTCGAGGAACTGGCGGGGCGCAAAACCGGCATCAGCGAAGAAAAGTTCAGGCAGATCGTCTCGCCGGAGCACTTTGTCGCGGTACGCGGCCGCTTCGGCGGCCCTGCCCCCGAACCGATGCGGGAGGCGATTGCCGCCTATCGCGGCAAGCTTGCTGCATTCGAGGCGGAAGCAAAACGATCCGCCGATCACGAAGCGGCAAAGGCCGCCGAACTGGCAGAGAAATTCACCGCCCTGACGGGAGCGCGATAATGGCGACAATCGAACTCACTCAACTCGTAAAGCGCTACGGCAAGGTGGAGGCGGTCAAGGGCATCGACCTTGCCATCGAAGATGGCGAATTCGTCGTTTTCGTCGGCCCTTCCGGCTGCGGAAAATCGACGACGCTGCGCATGATCGCAGGGCTCGAAGAAATCTCCGACGGCACGCTGAAGATCGGCGGGAACGTCGTCAACGAGAAGGAACCGAAACAGCGCAACATCGCCATGGTCTTCCAGAACTATGCGATCTACCCGCATATGACGGTTCGCCAGAATATTGGCTTCGGGCTTTATACCGCAAAGCTCGACAAGGCGGAAAAGAACCGGCGTATCGAAGAGGCCGGGCGGGTGCTGGGGCTTGAGGCGTTGCTCGACCGTCGGCCAGCGGCTTTGTCTGGCGGCCAGCGGCAGCGCGTCGCCATCGGCCGCGCCATGGTGCGCGATCCCGCAGCCTTTCTTTTCGACGAGCCGCTATCCAATCTCGACGCCCAGCTGAGATCGCAGATGCGCATTGAAATCAAGCGCTTGCATCAACGTCTTAAGACGACAACCGTCTACGTTACCCACGACCAGGTGGAAGCCATGACCATGGCGGACCGGATTGTCGTCATGAAGGACGGCCATATCCTGCAGGTTGGCACGCCGACTGAACTCTACGAAACACCCGTCGATGTGTTTACCGCCCGCTTCATCGGCAGCCCCTCGATGAACCTTTTGCGAGGGACCAAAACAACCAACAGCGTTACGCCCTCCGCCAAGGGCGAGTTTTTGATCGGTGTGCGGCCGCACGACCTGCTGGTTGGAGAAACCGACGCCACACAGGGAACGTTTACGCTTGAAGGAACGGTAACCGCGGTTGAGCCTCTTGGCCCGGAAACACTGGTTCATCTGGACACCGACACTACCTCGGTGATCGCAACCTCTAGAGGCAAATCCATTCCGGCAGTTGGCACCCGGCTGCAATGCCGGGCGGAAACAGGCGCGCTTTATCTTTTCGATGCGAAGACGGAAAAGCTTCTGGGCCGCGCATGATGACAACAGAAAAATCAGCCGTCATCAGCATTGGCCGCATCTATTGCGACCTCATTTTCACCGGGCTTGACGAATTGCCGGTGCTCGGCCGGGAACTGTTTGCACGCGACATGGAAATCGCCGCCGGCGGCGGAGCTTTCATCGCCGCCGCGCATCTCGCCCATATCGGCCGTCCCGCTGCGCTGCTTGCAAGGCTCGGCACCGACACCTTCTCGCGCGATATCGGTGAGAAAATGCAGGAGAGCGGTGTCGATCTGCAATTTCTGGAGCATTCGGCGGATGCGGGGCCGCAGGTCACGGTGGCGACGGTGGTTGGCCACGACCGTGCATTTTTGACACGCCGCGCCGGCGCCGCCCGACCTTCGACACTGGATACCGCCCTTGCGTGGGACAAGGCACGGCATATGCACATCGCCGAATTCGCTACTTTGCACGAAATCCCCGATCTCGTCGCGCGCGCCAAGGCGAGCGGATTGTCCGTCTCGCTCGACCCGAGCTGGGACGCCTCGCTGATCTACGACAAGGGTCTGCTCAGGGCCTGTGCCGGTGTCGACGTTTTTTTGCCCAATCTTGAAGAGGCCGAAGCAATCACCGGGCATTCGGAACCGGAAACGGCTATCCGGAGATTGGCGGAGGCTTTCCCGATGGTCGCCCTCAAAGGCGGCGCGGAGGGTGCATGGGTATCATCTGCAGCCGGGATTCAGCATAAAGCCGCCCAAAAGGTCCCGGTGGTCGATACGACCGGCGCAGGCGATGCCTTTAATGCCGGTTTTCTTGATACATGGCTTCAGGGTCAGAACGAACAGCAATGCCTCGAAGCCGGCATCGCAGCGGGCAGTCTTGCCGTGCAGGCGGCAGGCGGCGCACCGAAGGTGACCGCCGCCGCGTGAGACGCCCTGCCCACATCACTCCCCGCGCGGAAAACGCTGGTTCTCTTCCAGCACGTTAAGGTCCATGTGGTTGCGCATGTAGCGTTCGGAGGCCTTTTGCAGCGGCTGGTAATCCCACGGGTAATAAGCGCCATTGCGCAACGCCTTGTAGACCACCCAGCGCCGCGCCTGGCTTTCCCGCACGGCAGCATCGAAAACAGGCAATTGCCAGCGCCGGTCGATTTCGCTGGCAAGCGATGAAAGCACGGCACTGAAAGCGGGATCACCGGCAAGGTTGGTGCGCTCTTCCGGATCGGCTTCGAGATCGTAAAGCAGCGGCGGATCAGCCTCGCAGACCGACAGCTTGTAGCGCCCGTCACGGATGGCGACGAGCGGCGCGATCGAGCCTTCGGCGGCATATTCCATCGGCACCGGGCCGCGCTCTCCAGTTCCCGCAGCCAGCGCCGACAGGTCTTCGCCATCGGTCCAGCGTTTGAGCGAGGTGATATCGAGGCCCGCAAGCCCGCAGAGCGTCGGCGTGACATCGAGCGTCGAGACGGGCGTGTCGATCAGGGCCGGCTGCCAGCCGGGTGCGGCGATCATCAGCGGCACGCGGGCGGAGCCCTCAAAGAAACACATCTTGAACCAAAGCCCACGCTCGCCCAGCATGTCGCCATGGTCGGACAGGAAGAGGATGATGGTGTCCTCCTCCATCCGTGTCGCTTTCAGCACGTCGAGAATCTCACCGATCTTCTCGTCGATATAGGAGATATTGGCGAAATAACCGCGCCGTGCACGGCGTATCTGCTCCGGCGAAATATCGAAAGCCTCATGATCGCAGGCTTCCAGCAACCGTTTCGAATGCGAATCCTGCTCCTCGAAGGCAATCGCCGATGTCTGCGGATCAAGCGCCGGGCAATCCTCGTAGAGATCCCAGAATTTGCGCCGCGCCACATAGGGGTCGTGCGGATGGGTGAAGCTGACGGTCAGGCACCAGGGGCGGTCATCGAGCCGGCGCGACAGATCGTAGAGCTTGCGGGTGGCGTGATAGGCCACCTCGTCATCATATTCCATCTGATTGGTGATTTCAGCGACACCCGCACCGGTGACCGAGCCGAGATTGTGATACCACCAGTCGATCCGTTCGCCGGGCTTGGTATAATCAGGCGTCCAACCGAAATCCGCCGGATAGATATCCGTCGTCAGACGCTCTTCGAAGCCATGTAATTGGTCCGGTCCGACGAAATGCATCTTGCCTGAAAGGCCGGTGTAATAACCCGCCGCCCGCAGATGGTGCGCATAGGTCGGAATGTCGGAAGCGAATTCGGCAGCGTTATCATAGACCCGCGTCCGGCTGGGCAACTGCCCGGACATGAAAGAAGCGCGGGCCGGCGCGCAGAGCGGGCTTGCCGTGTAAGTGTTGGCGAAGCGGACAGACCGCTCCGCCAGTGCTTTCAGATGTGGTGCGTGGATAAAATCGGCCGGACCATCGGGAAAAAACGTCCCGTTGAACTGGTCGGCCATCAGGATCAGGATATTGGGACGCGGCATTTCGACTTTCCGGCTTAGAGACCAAGCTTGCCTTTGACGGCGTCCGCACCCGGCTTGCCATCCAGCGTGGTGACGCCTTGCAGCCAGCCATCCAGCACCTTCGGATTGGCCTTCAGCCAGGCCGTCGCCGCCGCTTTGGAATCCTCACCGCCGAGAATGGAGCCCATCAGGCTGTTTTCCATGCCGATATCAAACTTCAGGTTCTTGAACAGCGTCGCCGCATTCGGGCATTGCTGCGCCCAGCCGGTGCGGGCCAGCGTATAGACTTCCGCGCCGCCGAAATTCGGGCCGAAATAGGCGTCACCTCCGGAGAGATAGGCGATATCGATCTTCTCATTCATCGGATGCGGCGCCCAGGCGAGGAAGACCACGGCCTTCTTGTCCCTGCCCGCCCGTTCCACCTGCGCCAGCATGGCCTGTTCGCCGGATTCAAGGAGCTGCCAGCCTTTCAGGCCGAAATCATTGGCGTCGATGATCTTCTGGATATTCTGGTTGGCCGGCGCGCCCGGCTCGATGCCGTAAATCTTGCTTTCGAACTCATCGGCATGTCTGGCGAGATCGGCAAAATCCTTCACGCCCTTTTCCGCCATATAGGAAGGCACCGCCAGCGTGAACTTGGCGCCCTCCAGGTTCTTCGTCATCACCTCGGCCGCTTTCGCCGCGTTCAGATCGTCGACGAAGGACTTCTGGGCCGGCATCCAGTTGCCGAGAAAGACATCGATTTCGCCATTTTTCATGGCCTGGTAGCCGATCGGCACCGAAAGCGTCTTGACGTCGGCTTCATAACCCAGCGCATCGAGCACGACGGAAGCGACACCGTTAGTAGCAGTAATGTCGGTCCAGCCGGGATCGCTGAGGCGAATGGTCTTGCAGGCGGCGTCATCGGCCGCCTGTAGCGGGGTGGAGAATGCCGCCACGGACAGAATGAGACCGGCGGCGATGCGGTGCAGATGAGAAACGGTTTTCATTGCGGCTCCCCTTTTATTAGTCCAGTTTATTGAACACCACATTGTTTTTGCCTGTGAAGCGGGTATTTTTCGATGACTGATATAAGGAAATTTAATGTCTGATCGGCCGCTTGACCTCGGATGGATGCGCATTTTCACCGATGTCGCGCGCCGCGGCAGCCTCACGGCTGCGGCGGCATCGCTGCGACTGACCCAGCCGGCCGTCAGCTATCAGATGCGCAAACTCGAGGATGAGCTGGGCGTGGTTCTTATCCGGCGCAAGCATCGCGGCATCGAACTCACCGCCGAAGGACAAAAGCTGTTCGACATCGTCTCGCGTAATGTCGACGCCATCGATCTTCTCGCGCAGCAGCTTCGCCGGACGGAGGACCGGCAGACTATCCGCCTGCACACGGACTATGCCTTTTCGTCCCTGTGGCTCATCCCGCGCATGCATGGCTTTCGAGCGCTCAACCCCGACATAAACATCCAGATCGTGGCAACGCAGGACCCTCTTGGTCAGGGCAAACATGATAGCGACGTGATGATCATTTTCGGCACGCGGCAGGAGGCCGGCGACGGAGCGGTGCTGCTGCTTTCGGAAAAGGTCACGCCAGTCTGCTCGCCTGCCCTGCTGACCGAAACACCGGCACCCGCGACCGTCGCGGATTTTTCACGGCGAAAGCTCATCCACCTCGAAAATACCTCGCAAGCGCACTGGTTCGACTGGGCTGCCTACTTCAAGCATTTCGGCGTGCATCGCGGTGCCGAGCATGATGGCGGCGATATCAGCTTCAACAATTACACCATGGTGGTGCAGGCAACCATCGGCGAACAGGGTTTCGCGCTCGGCTGGGCAGGACTGGTCGATCCGTTGCTTGAGGCCGGCGTGCTGGTGATGGCCGGCCCGAGCCTCGATGCGCCGGGACGCGGCTACTGGCTGATGCGGCCGAAAAGCAGCGACAGCGCGGTGAGAAAACTCACCGGCTGGCTGATCGACGAGCGGCGATGACGCCGCCCGCCACCCTGTACCGTTTCCTGTTCAGATCGGATAATGCAGCGGCCCGTCCTGCAGCGTGACCCAGCGTAGCTCAGTGAATTCCGCAATGCCCGCCGTACCGCCGAAGCGGCCGTAACCGGAAGCCTTGACCCCGCCGAAGGGCATCTGCGCTTCATCGTGAACGGTCGGGCCGTTGATGTGGCAGATGCCACTTTCAATGCGGGCGGCAATGGCAAGCGCCCGTGCCTGATCCCTGCCGAAAATTGCGGCGGAAAGACCGAACTCGGTTTCGTTGGCGATGCTCACCGCCTCATCGATGCTGCCGGCGCGGATGATGGAGACGACGGGACCGAAGCTTTCCTCCGCATAAAGTCGCATGGCGGGCGTGACGCCATCGACGGCGATCGCATCCACCATCGTGCCATTACCGCCGCCGCCCGCGGCCAGCCGCGCGCCCTTGGAGACGGCATCATCCACCAGCGCCCGAATGCGCGATGTCGCTTCGGCGCTGACCAGCGAGCCGAGCGGTGTTTTGCCCTCACGCGGATCGCCGGCCGTGAGGCTCGACGCTTTTTTGGCGAAGGCCTCCACAAATGCATCGGCAACGCTGTCGAGTACGATGATGCGCTCCGTCGACATGCAGATCTGGCCCTGGTTCATATAAGCGCCGAAAGCGGCAGCCGCGACAGCCGCATCGATATCGGCGTCATCAAGCACGATGAACGGCGCCTTGCCGCCAAGCTCCAGCAAAGCGGGTTTCAGATAACGGCCGGCGGTTTCGGCAATCACCCGGCCAACGCGGGTCGAGCCGGTGAAATTCACGCGTCTGACGGCGGGGTGTGCGATCAGCGTATCGACGATCTTTGCCGCATCTTCCGGTGCATTGGAGACGGCGTTGAGCACGCCCTTCGGCAGACCCGCCGAAGCGACGGCTTCAATGATCAGCGCATGGGTGCGCGGGCACAGTTCCGAGGTCTTCATGACAACCGTATTGCCGCAGGCGAGCGGCGTGGCGATGGAGCGCACGCCGAGAATGACCGGCGCATTCCACGGCGCGATGGACAGCACGACACCGGCGGGCTGGCGCAGTGCCATCGCCATGGTTCCGGGACGGTTGGAAGGAATGACCTCGCCCTTGATCTGGGTCGTCAGGCTTGCCGCCTCCACCAGCATATCGCTTGCCAGTTTGACGTTGAACCCGGCCCAGGCATCGGTTGCGCCGATTTCTTCCTTCATCGCCTGGGTAATGTCAGGCCCGGCAGCGAGAAGCGCCTGTGCGGCAGCCAGAAGCAGGCGGCGGCGTTCACCGGGAGGCGTTGCCGACCAGACCGGGAAAGCGGCCGCCGCGGCATCGGCTGCCCGGGTGGCGTCCTCCACCGTTGCCGCCGCAGCACTCGTCGCCACGTCGCCGGTGATGGGGTTGCTGCGTTCGAAACGCTTGCCGCTTGTGGCCGGGCAATGGTCGCCGCCGATGAAAAGATTGACTGTCTGCATGGTCTTCCTCCTGAATTCAGACAATGGCGGCGGTGGTGCCGCCAAGAAACGCCCGTTGCACGGCGGGATCGGCGGACAGGGCCTCAGCCGTGCCTGCCCCGACAATCCGCCCTGCTTCCAGCAAATATCCGCGATCGGCAAGTGCGAGGCTTTCGCGCACATTCTGCTCCACGAGCAGAATTGAAAGGCCGCTCTTCTTGATCTCCGCCAAAGCGGCAAAAAGCTCCTGCGTGACGATGGGCGCAAGGCCAAGGCTCGGCTCGTCCAGCAATAGATAATCCGGCGCTGACATTAGCGCACGCCCGATGGCGACCATCTGCTGTTCGCCGCCGGACATGGTGCCGGCAAGCTGCTGCCGCCGCTCGGCAAGGCGCGGAAACAGCGAGAAAATATGCTCTCGTGTCGCTTTTTCCGCTGAACGGGCATGGCGGGGATTGGCCCCGAGACGGAGATTGTCCTCCACCGTCAGCGCCGCGAAAATTCCGCGTCCCTCCGGCACCAGCGCCACGCCCCGCTCCACAATCTGATGGGCGGGGACAGCGGCAAGCGACGCGCCATTGACGCGCACTTCGCCGGAGACCGGAGCCACCATGCCGCCGACCGCCTTCAGCAAAGACGACTTGCCCGCACCATTGGCACCAAGCAGCACCACCGTTTCGCCCTTGGCAACATTGAGCGATATGCCGTCAACCGCGAGATGTTTGCCGTAGCGGATTGTCAGTGCGTCTATTTCAAGCATGCGCCGCTCCCAGATAGGCGGAAATGACCTGCGGATCGTCAAGCACCGTTGCCGTCGGCCCATCGGCGATCTTGCGACCGGCCGCCATGACCACGGAGCGCGGGCAGAGTGCGTGCACAGCAGCCATGATATGTTCCACCAGCAGGATCGTCGTACCCTCGGATGCCAACCGCCGGATCAGCGCTATCCCTTCCTGCAGTTCGGTGGGATTGAGACCTGCAAGCCATTCATCCAGCAACAGAAGCTTCGGTTCGCCCGCCAGCGCACGCGCCAGTTCAAGGCGTTTCTGATCGATATAGGTGAGGTCGCCGGCCGGCATGGTTTCCCGCCCGGCAAGGCCTATTCTTTCGAGGCAGGCGCGCGCGACCTTCTCCGCCTCGATACGGGACAGGCGTTGTGGCCCGAACATGGCCGATACGGCAACGTTTTCAAGCAGGGAAAGCGACGGCAAAAGCCGCACGAGCTGGAAGGTGCGCGCCACGCCGGCGCGCGCAATCACATCCGGCCGCCGGCCTGCAATCTCCTGCCCTTTGAGCCGGATAGACCCTTCAGTGGGCTTCAGCGCCCCGGAGACGAGGTTCATCAGCGTCGTCTTGCCGGAACCGTTTGGCCCTAGCAGCCCGACGACCTCGCCGGCCTCGATGGTGAGGCCAAGGCCATCCACCGCCTTCAGCCCGCCAAAGGTCTTGCGGATATCAGTGATTTCGAGAACGGCGCTCATGCGGCTTTCTCCTTTTTGCGCAGCTTCTCCAGCGCCGCCAGCACCCCATCCGGCAGAACAAAAACGATGAGGATGAAGAGAGCGCCGAGAATGATGGAAAAATGATTGGGGAAGTTCGCGCCCAGCCACTCGAACAGCAGGAACAGCGGCACCGCACCGAGAATGGGTCCCAAGCGGTGTGTGGCTCCGCCGAGCAACGCCATGATGACGGTGAGGAACGATACCTGCGGATTAAAGACGATGGCCGGCTCGATATAGACCCAGCGCGGGGCCTGAATGGCGCCGACCAGCGTGATGATCGTGGCGGACAGCACGAAGAGCGTCAGCTTGGTGCGGGCCAAGTTGATACCCGCATGGGCGGCCACGACCTCGTCGTCACCGATTGCCTTCAGCGCCAGTCCGAGCTTGCTGCGGTCGATGAGGATCGCCAGCAAAAGTGTGACGACAGCCAGCGCCAGCAATTGCCAGAGTACGTGTTGCGGCTCCAGCGGCAAGAAGATGTAACGCCCGAGCGTGCCGGTCACATTCACCTCATACCAGGTGATGAGCTGGCGGATGAGCTCGGCAAGACCAAAGGAAAAGATCACGAAATAAATGCCGGCGACGCGCAGTGTGGAAAGCCCGACGACAAGCGCCAGCGCCGCGCCGACAAGGGCCGCACACAGGAGCACCAGCGGCCATGGCAGAACCTCGCTCAGCACCGCGACCGTATAGGCCCCGACACCGAAAAAGGCGACGGTGGCGAGCGAAATATAGCGCGTCGGGCCGGAGAACATCGCCCAGGCGGAGGCAAGCGTCGCATAACCGAGAAGGCCGATAATGACGCCGACGCCATAGGCATCGAAAAAGAAGGGGGAAAGCGCCAGCAGTGCAGCTGCGGCAAGGCCGATGAGAAGCGGGATCATTTGCCCCTCCTTGCGAAGATGCCTTCCGGACGCCAGAGCAGCACCACGAGAAAGAGCAGATAGGTGGCGGCAAGCGTGAGGCCGGGATCGACATAAACGAGCACGAAGGTTTCCACGAGACCGAGCAGCAGGCCGGCCACCAGCGCGCCAAGCAGATTGCCGACACCGCCCATGATGACGACGACAAGCGCCTTCATGGTCAAGACCACGCCATAGGAGGCGGAAAAGGTCTGGTACATCGAAATCATCACCCCGCCGGCCACGGCGAGTGCTCCGCCAAGCGCAAAGCCGATCGAGGCCACACGGTTCACATCAATGCCGACCAGCGGCGCGGATTTGGGCGCAAGCGCCACCGCCCGCAGGTTGAGGCCCCAGCGGCTGTGGGTGAGCGCCAGATAAAGCCCGCCGCCAATCGCGACCGACAGGATGAACGACAGGAGCCGGTTCAGCGCTACCGTCGTGCCGAAGATGTCGACGCCATCGGAGAGATAGGAATAGGAATGGTAGTTGCCGCCGAACACCACGAGCATGATCCCCTGGATAACGAAGAGCAGCCCGAAGGTCGCCAGAATGGAATCGACTTCCAGGCGGCCGGAGCCGCCCGAACGGCGCACCAGCGGCCGCATCATGACCCGGTAGATCACGAAAGACAGGGCGTAACCGAGCGGCACGATGATGAACAGCGACCAGAGCGGCGACAGGCCATAGCTGGAAAACAACACGAAGGTGATGAAGGCAGCCGCAATCAGCACCTCGCCATAAGCAAGGTTCATGATGCGGGCAATGCCATATTGCAGCGAAAGTCCAAGCGCGATCAGCGCATAGGTCCCTCCCAGCATCAAGCCGAAGATGAGGGTGGATAAGAACAAGGGAATGTCTCCAGTATGGAAGATGGCCGAAGCCTTCCGGCCGGGGTTCGCGGCCCCGGCCGGCAAAGGCTCACCATTGCGGCTTCGGAACGACCGGCTTGGCCGCACCCGGGCGGTCTGCGGGCGCAATCGCCACAAAACGCTCACCCTGCCATTGCCCCGCCCACCAGAGCTGGCGAAGCTGGTTGTCTTCAAGCTTGACCGGGCCGATGACGGTGTCGAAGCTTCCCGTCGAAAGTTCATTTGCCACCGCCACCTTGTCGAGGCCGACGCGCTGGATGGACTGGGCCAGCATTTCGAGGCTTGCATAGGTGATGGCGCTTGCCCAGCTGTCCGGCTTGGTGCCGATGAAGGCTTCGTGGCGTTTGAAATAATCCTCGATCTTGTCGCTGCTGCCATCGACGCCGCCGATGCTGATCACGCCCTCCTGCTTGCCATCGGAGACCTTCGGGAAGATCGGGAAAGCACCGCCGACGCCGACATAAAGGACCTTCGGGTTGAACTTCGCCGTCTGCGCCTGTTTCGTCACCGCAAAACTATCGGGCGGATAGGAAAAGGCGATGAAGCTGTCCGCACCGCTCGCCGCCGCCTCGTTCACAAGTGCTGCGAAATCGGAGGTGCCGACCGGATAGGTCTTGTCATAGGCAAGTGTGAAACCCGCTTCCTTCAGCGCCGGCCGCGCGGCCTTGATGAGATCGATGCCGAAACCGTCAGCCACGGAAATCACCGCGACCTTGTCGTTGATCTGGCCGGCATCGCGCGCAGCTTTCAAGACATCGGCGAGCGCATTGGCATAGTCATGACCACCGCCCAGCATCCAGAAGCTCTTTTTCCAGCGCGCCGCGAAATCGGGCGCCTTGTCGGTAACGCCGGTCACGGCCAGCTGTGGATAACCGAAACGGTCGTAAAGCGGTGCGACGGCCAGATTGAAGCCCGTGCCCCAGGGCGGCAGGATGAAATCGACCTTGTCCTGGCTCGCCAGACGCTCGGTGAACCGCACCGCATCCTCGGCCGAGGAGCGGTCGTCATACTCGACCACTTCCACCGGCAGGCGCTTGCCATCCGGCAGGGTCAGGCCACCGGCATCGTTGACCTCTTTCACCCATAATTTGTAGTTCGGAATGGTGGTGATGCCAGCACCCGTGGCATTGGCGCCGCTTTTTGAAACGGCATAACCGATCTTCACCGAGGTACGATCCTGCGCAATGGCGTGACCGAAAGATACCGCCGACAAGGCAGCACCGGAGAGCAGGCAGAACAGCGTTCTGCGCTTCAGACTATTCATGATGTTCCTCCCAAAGCGCGTTGTCGGGGTTGCCGTTCTCCTCAAGGCTTTCCCCTGCGCCAAGCAAAGTTTAGCAATGACAGCCGCATATAAAATGCACTAGTGTGGCGCATTATTGTACTTTTGGGGATTGAATGCCACTGCACAGCCAGATTGCCGGCAATCGCTTGGAGATCACGGCGCGCATCCTCGCCTCCACGCTGCGCATATCCGAATTCCGGCTGGAATCGGATAGCGCCCATCTACTTCTCGTTTCCGCCGGGGAGGCGGAAATCATACAGGGCGAAAAGACGCTGCCTGTCCCGGCGCCGGGGCTTATCTGGCTGCCCATCGGCCCCACCGGCCGCCTGCGGCTGAATCCCGGAAGCCGTGGATCGCTGCTTAAGACGACGGAGATCGGGCTTGCCCATGCGATGCCCACCGGCACGAGCGCAAGCGCTGTTCGCAATATATTGCAACGTGTTCTGACGCAGACGCCGGCAGAGAAGGACCGGCTGGAGCTGGCGGGTTATCTCGAGACCATCGCCAGCGAAAACGTCCGCGCGACAACCGGTTCGGACACGATCATCGAAAGCCTGCTCTCCGTCACCCTTATCCGCATCTGCCAGCACGCCATCGCCGATATTGCCGCAGCCGTCTCAACCCCCGGCAGCCTCACCGAGCGTTTTGTGCTGCTGGTCAACCAGCACAAACGCGACCAATGGGGTGTGGAAGACTATGCAAGGCGCCTCGGCGTCAACCGCGAACGTCTTGGATTTGCAGTGCGCAAGGCGACAGGGCTTTCGCCGCAGGCCTATATTCACCGGGAACTGCTTTCCGAAGCGCGCGATCTTCTTCTCAACTCATCGCTGCAAGTCGCTGAAATCGCATTCCGATTGGGATTTCAGGACCCCGGTTATTTCAATCGCTTCTTCACCCGCAACGAGGGCACGTCTCCCGGCCGGTTCAGGAGAACGGCAACGCGAATGCAGAACGTGCCGCCGCCGTCTTATGCGGCCTGGCCATGACCTGACAGGCGGGGCTGAGAATTAGGCCGCTTCCAGTTCCTTGATATTGGCAAGGTCCGCTTCCAGCCTCACAGCCGCCGCCTTAATGTCGAAGGCGTTCTGCAAGTTCAGCCAATATTCCGGTGTGGTCTCGAAAAACTTTGCAAGGCGCAAGGCGGTGTCGGCGGTGATACCAAGTTTCTCTCCCGCAATCCGTTCTATGCGGGTGCGCGGAATATTGAGGTGCCTTGCAAGAGCGTAAGCCGACATCCCCAGCGGCTCAAGATAGAGTTCCCGCAGGATTTCGCCCGGATGGATCGGAGGCGATTTACTGATTGTCATGCTCGCTGGCCCTCCTTGGCCGATTTTTCATGAGCCTCTCCACGAGAATTCCAGACTAGTGATAGTCGGTTATTTCCACGCTTTCCGGCCCTGCTTCCGTCCAGACGAAGCAGATGCGCCACTGCTTGTTGATCCGGATCGAATGTTGGCCTTCACGGTCGCCGGACAGCTTTTCCAAAGGGTTACCGGGCGGTGACCGAAGGTCTGCTGAAGTGGTCGCCGCATCCAGGATGCGTGAGCAGCTGCTGGGCGCCGCGTACCAGATCGGCGGGAAAGCCCTTCTTCACAGATCCGTCGTCAATCGATGCAGCCAGCTTGTTTTTGAAAGAGCGGATCATTGCTGGCCTCGCGATGTTGGTATCACAAACGGATACGTACGGAAGTCAACAGAACCGTATCTCAAAGAGATACGGCTATTACCACCCCGCCACCGTTCGATGCCGCCCGATCGGCAGCATCATCGGCTTGCCCGAGGTCGGATCCTTGATGACCCGGCTTTCGATGCCGAAGACGCGAAGGACATTCTCCTCCGTCAATACTTCCTCCGGTGTGCCGAAGACATGCAGTTTCCCGTCCCTCATGGCGACAAGATAATCGGCATAACGCGCCGCAAGATTGAGATCGTGCAGCACCATGACGATGGTCGTCTCACGGGTCTGATTGAGGTCGGTCAGAAGATCCAGCACCTCGACCTGATGACTGATATCGAGGAAAGTGGTGGGCTCATCCAGCAGCAATATGTCGGTCTGCTGGGCGAGCGCCATGGCGATCCAGACACGTTGCCGCTGGCCGCCGGAAAGCTCGTCCACCGGCCGCTCGGCCAGTTCCACCGTATCGGTGGCGACAAGGGCTGCGGCGACGGCCTCGTCATCCTGCCGCGACCAGCGGGCGAACAGGCCATGATGCGGGTGCCGGCCACGGCTGACGAGATCGGCGACCACAATGCCCTCCGGCGCTATCGGCGATTGCGGCAGGAGGCCCATGCGCCGTGCAAGCTCACGCGAGGGAAGATGATGGATCGACTTTCCATCGAGCAGAACCTGGCCGGCGCGCGGCGTGATCAGCCGCGACATGCTGCGCAGCAGGGTGGACTTGCCGCAGGCATTGGCGCCGACGATGACGGTGATCTTCCCGCGCGGGACAGTGAGGTCCAGCCCGTCGATAATAAGGTTTTCGCCATATCCGGCCGAGAGGCGGCTTACGGAAAGGGAGTGGCCGGTCATAACGAGCCTCCGCTGCGGTTGACCCGCACGATAAGGTAAATCAGATAGGGTGCGCCGAGCGCCCCCGTGACGACGCCGACCGGATAACGGCCCGGCAACAGAAACTGGCCGCAATAATCGCCCACCAGCACCAGCACCGCCCCGACCAGAGCCGCAGGAATGAGCAGCGAGCCGTTGCTGCCGACGATGCGCGCCGCAATCGGCCCGGAGAGAAAAGCGACAAAGGCGATCGGCCCAGAGACCGCCGTTGCAAAGGCGATCATGCCCACGGCGGCGATGATGACGATGATGCGGGTTCGTCCCACCCGCACGCCGAGCGCTGCTGCGGCATCATCACCCAGTCTTAGAGCTTCCAGATCACGCGCACGGCTGAGGAGCAGGCCGCCGAACAGGATGAGCGCGATGGAAAGCGGCAGCAACTGGGCGACCTTCGCGCCGTTGACGCTGCCTGTCAGCCAGCGCATCGCCTCCTGCAGCATCCAGGCCGGCGCGACGGAGAGAATATAGGCAATGAAGCTTTCAAGCATCGCCGACACGCCGATGCCGACGAGGATCAGCCGCGTGCCGGCCACGCCGTTTCGGAAGGACAGGAGATAGACCAGAAGGGCGACGCCGAGACCGGCGGTGACGGCGAAGACCGAGACCAGCGGCCCGCTCATCTGCAAAACGACGATGGCGAAAACGGCCGCCGCACTTGCGCCGGAACTGATGCCGATAATATCGGGGCTGGCGAGCGGATTGCGCAGCATGATCTGGAAGGCGACGCCGCCGAGCCCGAAGCTCAGGCCTGCGAGAACCGAAAGCAGCGCGCGCGGCAGGCGCAACTGCCCGACGGTGAAGGTGACGCCGGCAATATCCTCCCCCAGCAGAACGCGGATGACATCACGGGGCGGCGTGAAGGATTGCCCGAGCATCAGCGTGATTGCGAAAGCAAAGATCAGGATCACCGACAGGACAGCGATGACAAGGCGACGTCGGCGCTGACGTGTATGGCGGTTGAAGACGAGATTTTCGATGACGGGAGCGTGCATGGTCACAATTCGCGCACCCTCTGGCGTCTGACGATCCAGATGAAGAAAGGCGCGCCGACAAGGGCGGTGACGATGCCGACATCAAGTTCGGACGGCCGCGCCACAATGCGCCCGACAATATCGGCGGCAAGCAGCAGACACGCCCCGCCTAACGCCGAGAACGGCAAAAGCCAGCGATTGTCCACGCCAACCAGCAGGCGGCAGAGATGCGGCACCACCAGCCCGACAAAACCGATCGGCCCGCAAATGGCGGTGGCCGCGCCGCAGAGCAGAATGGCGCCGAAGGACGCCACGGCTCTGGCTGCCATGACATTCTCGCCAAGCCCGGCGGCGAGTTCATCGCCGAGCGCCAGAGAATTCAGCTTGCGCGCCGAAAGCAGGCTGACGATGAAGCCGGCGGCGAGAAAGGGCAGCACGGTCTCGATGCGCTCGAAGGTCGCTCCGCCGACGCCGCCGATCTGCCAGGAGCGGATGCCGCCGGCAATATCGCTGCGCGGCAGCACGACGGCGATGACGAGCGACGAAAAGGCGACGGAGGTGGCGGCGCCCGCAAGTGCGAGTTTTAGGGGTGTCGCCCCCCCTCGCCCGAGCGAACCGACAACATAAACGAAAACCGCTGATACCCCCGCTCCGGCAATTGCGACCGTGATGAAGGCATGAGCCGAGGCGATGCCGAACCAGACAATGCCGATGACGACGGCAAGCGACGCCCCCATGTTGACACCGAGAATGCCGGGATCGGCAAGCGGATTGCGGGTAACACCCTGCATGATGGCCCCAGCCAGCCCGAGTGCGGCCCCGGAAAGCAGGGCAAGCAGCGTGCGCGGCAGGCGCACCGCAACCGCCGCTTCGGCAACCGTCTCGACGCGGCCACTCAGCCCGCCAAGAATATCCGCAAAAGAGACCTCACGCGTGCCGATGGCGACGGAGAGCGCACAGAGCAGCGCGAGAAGCGCCAGTACCGCGCCGAGCCATGCGGTTCTCGCGCGGCTGGAGCGGCCGGCGAGCAGCACCGCCGTCGCTTTGCCGGGTCCCGACATCGTCACTGTGATTTCCCGGAGGATTTGTCGGCGGCCTTCGCCAGGAGATCGGCATAGTCCTTCAATACCCATGAAATCGACAGCGGTGTGGGGTTGGAGGCCGTGCCAAGCGGATCGCGGCCGAGCATGACGATCGCATCATTGGCGACGGCCGGCATGCGGGCGAGAAGCGGATCGGCGCGCATGGCGTTCAGCAGCGGCTGGCTGCCATAGGTCACGACGATATCGACATCGTCAAAGGCATCCACACGCTCGGCGCTGACGCCGGCGGCGAATTGCCCCGGCTTCGTCGCCTCCAGGACGCTTTTCGGCGAGGCGAGCCCCAGATCGGCGAAGAACTTCACCCGGGTGTCATTGGCCGTATAGAAATTGACGACGCTGAGATTGGTGGCGTCGAGATGGGTGACGAACATGGCCGACTTGCCCTTCAGCTGCGGGTAGCCGGCGGCGACCTGCGCGATTTCGCCCTCGGTGCGTTTGATGAGCGCCTCACCTTCCACCGCCATGCCGAGCCCGTCGCTGTTGAGCCGGATCATCTCGCGCCAGTCCGTCGCCCAGGGGGAGACGGGATAGGCGACAACAGGGGCGATCTGGCTCAGCGTATCGTAATCGGACTGGCTGAGGCCGGAATAGGCGGCAAGGATGACATCCGGCTGCGTTGCCGCCACGGCCTCGAAATCGATGCCGTCACCCTCGTCGAACAGAACAGGCTTTGCCGCGTCGAGTTCGGTGAGCCGCTTTGCCACCCATGGCAGCAGGCCGTCGCCATCATCATCGCCGAAATTGGCCGCCGCAAAACCGACGGGCACGATGCCGAGCGCCAGCGGCACCTCATGGTTCGCCCAGGCGACAGTTGCGACCCGCTGCGGTTTCTTCGCAATCGTGGTCGTACCGAACGCATGTTTGATGACGATGGGATAGCTGGCCGTGTCCTCCGCCGAGGCCATATCAGGCGCGATCATCGACAGGAAAAGCACAAATACCGGCACGAGGCAGCGAAACGGGCGAAGCATGGCGAAGCTCTCAAAGGTTCAAAAGTGGACTTGAACTCTCAGCTTCAAATGCCCCCGTCAAGCCCAGGCAAGAAATGCCGCCGCAACAGCGGTGAAATTTCCGGGGTTTTGTACAAAACCGCAAAAAGTTACAATACCGGACAAACTTTCTCAAGTTATTGGGCGCTTCGAGAGTGGGCCGTGAAAACGGCGATCGGGGCATCAAGGTCTGGAACATACCAATGAATATCGAAACCGAAGGCAGACACTGCAAAACCGCGCGACGTCGTTACCAGGAGGCGGCCCTGCTTGCCTGCACGGCGCTTGTTGCCACCCTGCCCGGCTCCCTGCTGGCGCAGGAATCTGCCAATACGGGCGGCAGCACGGTTCTGGAACGCATCACCATCGACAGCGGCGACAATGACGACCAGAAATCGATCGTTGCCACCCGCACCACGAGCGGCAGCAAGATGGCGTCCGATATTCTCGACACACCTGCCGCCGTTTCCGTCATCACCGCCAAGGAAATGCAGCAGCGCGGTGTGCAGACCGTGGAGGAGGCGCTGCAATATACCGCTGGCGTGACCACGGATTTTTACGGCTCCGACGACCGTTTCGACTATTTCAAGATTCGCGGTTTCGATGCCTATACCTATCGCGATGGCCTCACCCTCGGCCGTCCCTTCGGTGCCCTGCGCGAAGAAACCTATGCCTATGAGCGGGTGGAAGTGCTGAAGGGCGGCAATTCCACCACCTTCGGCGTCTCGGATCCCGGCGGCTCGGTGAACTATTCCACCAAGGTGCCGAAACGCACCCGTTTTGGTGAAGCCTATGTGACCGGCGGCTCCTACGGCCGCGCCGAAACCGGCTTCGATTTCGGGGACAACATCACCAGCGACGACACGCTGTCCTATCGTCTGACCGGCAAGCTCAGAAATGCCGATGCGGAATATGACTATTCCCGCGATGACGAGAAATTCTTCATGGGCGGCCTGACCTGGCGTCCGACCGACGTCACCAGCCTCACCGTCGTTTACGATCATCTCAACAAGGATGGCGTTCCCGGCGGCGGCGGCCATCCCGTCGGCTCGCATTTCGACCGGAGCCGCTTCTTCGGCGAACCGGACTACAATTATCGCGGCACAAACCGCAATTCGCTGAGCGTGATGTTCGACCACGATTTCGGCTCGGGTCTGACCCTGAGTTCCAACGCCCGTTACAGCAAGGCGAATACGGACTTCGGTTATGCCTATATCTCGTCGACGCCGACCAACGGTTCGACCATCGCCAACCGTTCCTATTTCGGCAACGACACCGAGACCGAAAACTTCCTGATCGATACGCGCCTGCAATATGACACGCGGTTTGAAAATGTCGAAAGCCGCAGCCTCGTCGGCGTCTTCTACAACGACTACACATCCGGCAGCAAAAACTACTTCGGCGCTGCGCCGAACATAAACTGGATGAACCCGGTCTATACCGGCGCACCCTCCTCGGTGCCGCTCTTCTCCAACTCGCTGACGGACCAGAAAACCAAAGCCATCTACCTGCAGCAGGACCTGACCTTCTTCGACAGGCTCACCGTCAGCGCCGGCCTTCGCAATGACTGGATCGACACCGACCAGACCAACCGGCTGAATGGCACGACGGCAAGCGGCGACATCAGCGAGCTGACCAAGCGCATCGGCGTGTCCTACAAGGTCACCAACGAAATCGCGCCCTATATCAGCTATGCCGAATCGGTGGTGCCTGCATCCGGTCTCACCGTTGAACCGGAACGCGGCGAACAGATCGAGCTCGGCGTGAAATACCGGCCGGACGCTTTCCCGGCCCTGTTCACCGCCTCGATCTACGATCTGAAGAAGAACAACATCACCGTCACCAGCCCGATCACCAGCCTGCCGACCACCATCGGCGAGGTGCGCGTGCGCGGCCTCGATCTTGAAGCGAAGGCAGAGGTAACAGACAATCTCAGCCTGACGGCGGCCTATTCCTATCTCGATGCGGAGATCACCGAAAACGGCACCGGCGGCAATGTTGGCAACCGGCCGCAATTCGTCCCCGAGCATCAGGCTTCACTGTGGGTCAATTATACGCTCGAAGGTAACGACCATTTCGGCGACATGACCTTCGGTCTCGGCGGCCGCTATACCGGCGCCTATTATTTCGACAATTCGAACAAGATCGAAACCGGAAGCAGCGTGACCGTGGATGCGGCATTCAGCTACAAGATTCAGGAAACCGCCTCACTGGATGTCAATGTCTCCAACCTCTTCAACGAAAAACACGTTTCGTATGGCGGGTTCGGCGCTGACTTCTACAATCCCGGCCGGGCGTTTTCCGTGACTTTGCGAAAGACGTGGTAGAAAAAAATATCTGATTTCAAACTACTATACGACAATCCTAATGTTTAACGTCATCCTCGGGCTTGTCCCGAGGATCCAATTCAAAGCAGCCTGTGCAGACGTCGCCAGGCGGCGGGCGTGTTGCCCACGGACTGGCGGAAAGCCTTGGTCAGATGCGCCTGATCGGAAAAGCCGAGCTGGGCGGCGATATCGGCCACAGTCAGATCGCCTTCCAGCAGAAGTTTCTGGGCCGCGTTGATGCGACGTTCCAATTGCCATTGCAGCGGCGTCTTGCCGGTGCTCTGGCGAAACACGGTCGCGAACCAGCTTTCCGAAAGCCCGACAATATCGGCCATCTCGGCAACCGTCATACGGTCGTCGCCACGCTTTTCGACCTGGGCAAGAAGCTTGTTCAACTGCGCCTGCGTCAACCGGCCATTCACCTGCTCCGGTGAAGGGCCGGGAATATCCAACAGGCCGGCAACGATGCTGCCGACGAGACTTTCCGCATAGACCGCATGTTTCGAGGGCTCCGCCAGCTCATCGACAAGCAGCCCGGCAAGGGTTTCCACCGAGCCGATATCCTGTATCTCGACCGGGCGGCGCAGCGCCGTCATCGCCGCCGAACTGCCGACCGAAGGTGACAGGAAGCGCAACAGCCGGTCCTTGTGAATATGCAGGTTGAGATGCGAGAACCGGTGCGTGGCGTTGCTGCTCGTCCACATCGGCACGCCAGCCGGCACATAAACAGCGCGTGTCATCGGCCGCGAATGGTTGCTGAACTCGCCGTTCCGGTTGGACATGCTGATGCGCGAAGACACATCGTTGAAAAAAATCATGATGCGCGGATCGGCGGCAAGATAATAACCCTTCGCCCCCATCTGGCTTTCCGCCTCCCAGAAAGCACTGACGAGCCCGTCCAACTGGCGCCACTTCACCGGCGCAGTGACGCTGATCCCTTCCGTGTGCCAGGTCATGGAATGCCAGAAACTCAATGCGGGTACCGTCCGGTTGTCGGGTTTGGGTTGAGGGCTTGGAAGACAGGCGCGCGGCGCCAGTCATCGCGCTCCGCCCCAATAACATGACTTATGAATTCATGTTAATAGCAAAGATCGTTATGAAGAGAAACATTCACTGACGCGACTATTCTGGAACCTCTGCCCAGGACACCCGTTGAACTCCTGACAGGAACGCAACAATGGAGACTATCATGGACAGCAAGAAGGAACCGGGCAACTTCGCGGACAAGAAGCGCGAAGAGAAGGGCCGCGGCGTCATCGTTGCCGGGCCGGATGCGCATGAGAATGAAAAAAGCGGCATAGCGCCCTCGGAAAAGGCCGAAAAATCCTCTCCCGGCAAACCGGTTTCGTCTTCGGACAGGCGATAGGGCAGCACATCCCACTACGAGCGGAATGCAGAGGCGAATAACCTCCCCTCATGCCGGATCGCGTAGTGACTGATTCAATCTCGCCAACCCACCGGCCACAAAAACACCTCCCCGATCGCTCAGGGAGGTGCATCACCATTTAACGGTCGGCCTTCCTTACAGAAGGTCGAAACGGTCAGCGTTCATCACCTTCGTCCAGGCGGCGACGAAATCACGCACGAATTTCTCCCTGCTGTCGTCCTGTGCATAAACTTCCGCATAGGCGCGCAGGATGGAGTTCGAACCGATGACGAGGTCGACGCGGGTGGCGGTGTACTTGGCTGCCCCAGTCTTGCGGTCACGAATCTCATAGAGATTGTTGCCGGTCGGAACCCAGGAATAGGCCATGTCCGTCAGCGTCGTGAAAAAGTCCGTCGTCAGCGCGCCGGGCGTGTCGGTGAACACGCCATGCGCCGTACCGGCATAATTGGTGCCGATGACGCGCAGGCCGCCGATGAGCACGGTCAGTTCCGGCGCGGTCAGGCCCAGAAGCTGCGCGCGATCCAGCAGCAGTTCTTCGGGGCTGACAACATAGTCCTTCTTGACCCAGTTGCGGAAACCATCCGCCAGCGGCTCAAGCGGAGCAAAGCTGTCGGCATCCGTCTGCTCGGCGGAAGCGTCACCACGGCCGGCCGCAAAAGGCACGGCAATGTCGAAGCCGGCCGCCTTGGCCGCCTGTTCCACACCGTAATTGCCGGCGAGAACGATCACGTCCGCAATACTCGCGCCGCTTTCACGGGCAATCTGCTCCAGAACCGAGAGCACGCGGGAAAGACGGGCGGGCTCGTTGCCTTCCCAGTCCTTCTGCGGTGCGAGGCGGATGCGTGCGCCATTGGCGCCGCCGCGCTTGTCCGAACCTCGGAAGGTGCGGGCGCTGTCCCAGGCGGTCGAGACCAGATCGGCAACGGAAAGGCCAGACGCCGCGATCTTCGCCTTGACGGCAGCGACATCGTAGCTGGTGGAGCCTGCCGGGATGGGATCCTGCCAGATCAGGTCTTCCGCCGGAACGTCAGGGCCGATGTAACGGGACTTCGGCCCCATGTCGCGGTGCGTCAGCTTGAACCATGCGCGGGCGAAGACGTCCGAGAAATGATCCTGGTCGTCCTTGAACTTCAGCGAAATCTCGCGGTAGATCGGGTCGACCTTCAGAGCCATGTCGGCATCGGTCATCATCGGAATGGTGCGGATCGAGGCATCCTCAACGTCCACGGGCTTGTCTTCTTCGGCGATGGTGATCGGCGCCCATTGTGATGCACCGGCAGGGCTGTGGGTCAAGGTCCACTCATGCTTGAACAGCATGTCGAAGAAGCCGTTGTCCCACTTGGTCGGCTCGCTCGTCCAGGCACCTTCGATACCGGAAACAACCGTGTCGCGACCAATGCCGCGGCCCTTGGTGTTGATCCAGCCAAGACCCTGAAATTCCGGGCCTGCGGCTTCCGGATCGGGGCTGAGGTTGGCAGCGCTGCCATTACCGTGCGACTTGCCGATGGTATGACCGCCGGCGGTGAGAGCCACGGTTTCCTCGTCGTCCATGCCCATGCGGGCGAAGGTCTCGCGCATCTGCGCCGCCGTCGCCAGCGGATCGGACTTGCCGTTTACGCCTTCCGGGTTGACGTAGATGAGGCCCATCTGCACGGCAGCGAGCGGGTTTTCCAGCGTCTCGGGCTTGGTCACGTCGCCGTAACGGCCATCGCTCGGCGCCAGCCATTCCTTTTCGTCACCCCAATAGGTGTCCTTTTCCGGAGCCCAGATGTCTTCACGGCCGAAGGCGAAACCGAAGGTCTTCAGACCGGCGACGTCATAGGCAATGGTGCCGGCGAGCGCGATCAGGTCGGCCCAGGAAATCTTGTTGCCGTATTTCTTCTTGATCGGCCACAGCAGGCGGCGGCCCTTGTCGGTGTTGACGTTATCCGGCCAGGAATTGAGCGGGGCAAAACGCTGGTTGCCGGTGTTGGCGCCGCCGCGACCGTCAGTCACGCGGTAGGAGCCCGCCGCATGCCAGGTAACACGCGCCATCATGCCCACATAGCTGCCCCAGTCGGCCGGCCACCAGTCCTGGCTGTCGGTCATCAGCGCACGCAGATCGGCCTTCAGCGCCTCGACGTCGAGCGTCTTCAGGGCTTCGCGATAGTTGAAGGAGGTGCCGAGCGGATTGGTCTTGGTATCGTGCTGATGCAGGATGTCGAGGTTCAGCGCATTCGGCCACCATTCGGTAACTGATTTACCGGAGGCCGTGTTGCCTCCATGCATGACGGGACACTTGCCAGCCGGTTTTGAAGTTGCGTCCATTTCGCCCTCCGATGGGTTTAGCAATTAAACGAAATAATCAATTCGACATGTGCAGCCTGTTGGAGCCAGAGCCCGCGGCAGGTCATGGGAAACCGTGCAGCGACGCTGGTGATCTTTCACAGCTACAGCTTCTTTCTGTCATGAAGATGACTAACAGCCGGGTTCCATAATTTCCAATTGTATATTCTAAAGGCTGCGATATGCTGAGCTTATGATTGCGCTCTCCATGAAACATCTCCGTTATTTCGATGCGCTGGCCAAGATCGGCCATTTCGGGCGTGCGGCGGAAGCCTGTGCCATCTCCCAGCCTGCACTATCTTTGCAGATACGGGAACTGGAGGAATTAATCGGTGCGCCGCTTGTCGAACGCGGCAGCCGCCAGATCAGGCTGACGGCGCTTGGTGAGGAATTTGCCGAACGCACCCGGGCCATCCTGCGTTCGGTGGACGAGTTGCAGGATCTGGCGCGCGCGGGGCATGGCCCTCTCAGCGGTCGCCTGCGCATCGGTGTTATTCCCACCGTTGCGCCCTATCTTTTGCCACAGGTGATCAAGACGCTGACCCGGCATTATCCCGGACTGGAGGCGCGCCCGCGCGAAGCGGTAACGCAGAAGCTCATCGAAGACCTTCTCGAAGCCCGACTCGACATGGCAATCGTCGCGTTGCCCGTTTCGGAACCCGCGCTGGAAGAAGTGCCGCTGTTTTCGGAGGAATTCATTCTGGTGCGGCCGATGGAGGATGCGGGCATGCCGGTGCCGAGCGCCGACAAGCTGGGTGAAATGCGCCTGCTATTGCTGGAGGAAGGCCATTGTTTCCGCAACCAGGCGCTTTCCTTCTGCAGCACGACCAATGCGCCGCCGCGCGTGCTGATGGAGGGCTCTTCGCTCTCCACCCTCGTACAGATGGTCGGCGCCGGCATCGGCGTCACGCTCATTCCGCAGATGGCGGTCGATATGGAAACACGGCAATCCACCGTTTCGGTATTCCGGCTTGCGGAACCGCGCCCGTCGCGCACCATCGGCATGGTCTGGCGCAAGAGCAACCCGCTCTCGGCGCAGTTCGCCCATATCGCGGAGATCGTCCGCGAATGCGGCCTTCAGAAGCTCGGTCTCGCGGCATAGGCACTTGGTTCGGACGATCGCGCGCGCCGTAACGCACGCAATCTACACATAAAGCGGCTGGCCTATCGCGCCACGACTTTCGCGTGCCCGTCGTCGGTCCATTGCGGCGGCGCGCCGAACTTGTCGGCCACCATGCCCTTCAAGCCGCGTGACCGGCCATAGGCATCGCACTCGACATATTTCGGTTTTCCGCCCAAAGCCGACCGGATTCGATGGCCAGAGGGAATAGACAGGTTCAGACCGTCGGAAACCTTGCCTGACACCAGAATACGCGCGAAATAATTGGAGAAATCGTCGGCGAGCCCGTAGGCATCGCCAATCTCCGACACTCGGGCCTTACCGGTAATGGAGTTCGCGCCCTTAGACCAGACGGCCGCCGCGCGCTGGACGCCGCTGCTATCCACCGCCTCGGCCTCGACGGCCAGCCCGCCGAGCCCGAATGGGAGACGCGGCACGCTGACCGGCAGGACGAAGCCGCTGCCAAGTGTCACGGCCGTTGATACCCCGGCCATGGTCTTGTCGGTTGGCACCAGATCGGTGATGACCGTGCGCACTGTCATATCCGCCGGCTGGCCAATGGCGGCGATCCGGTATTTATCGCTGAGCGCCACGCAGATGGCGCGATCCAGTGCATTCGAAACAAGGGCACGATCCCTTTCCGATGTGACCCGCGACGAGGCGGCGAAGGAGAAGGTGGTCGGCACGATGGCGACGGTCTTGACCCCGGCCAGCCCGGTGGCGTCCACGAAGGTTCGCGATTTGGTGAACTTTCCCTTGGCCGGGCTGAGCTGCGCATAGGAGGTGAGCGTGCCACCTTCTTTCAGCGGCACGGAGGTGCAGCTGGACATGAGGATGGCGAAGGGCAAGGTGGCGAAGGCGACACCGCGGCTGCGGGAGGCCTTGTCGCCGGAACCCCGGGCAAACAGATTCCACTGTTGTTTCACTGCACGTACTCCGGTTGGGATGATTGATCCTGTGCCCCACACGGTACGACAGCTAAAATTGCGGCAACATTACAATCACCCGCCTCTGGACAGCGCGCAACGCAACGATCAGAAACGTAACCGGAAGGTGCTTCCGAAGGCGCTGCTATCCAGAAAGATTCGCCCGTTATGGTTGGCGACGATCTGCTTGACGAGGCTGAGGCCAAGCCCTGCCCCGGTGCTGCGCGGTGTGATGCGGTAAAAGGGCTCGAAAATCCGTTCCCGCTGGTCTTCGGCTATCCCCTGCCCCTCATCGGAAATCGTGATCTCACCATTGGCGAGAACCGAGATATGGATCATCCCCCTGTTCCCACCATAATCGATGGCATTGCGCACGATGTTGCTGATCGCACGCGGCAGGGTGAAGGGGTCGCCCATCACCTCATATCGCGCGATCTGCGTGTCGAAGGAGATGTCATAACCCGCCGAAAGCGCAAGAGGCGCGAGATCGGCGACGACGGTGCGGGTCATCTCGACGAGCTCCACCGTCTCGCGCCTGTCATTCACCTGATCGTTTCTTTCGAAGGCGAGAAGCTGTTCCGTAGTCTCGCCAAGCCGCGCGACATCCTCCATCAGGCGTTGCTGTTCCGGCCCCGGCAAGCCCTCTATCCGGGTCTGCATGATCGCAATCGGCGTTCTCAGCTCATGCGCCGCATCGATGAGAAAACGCTGGCGCGCCCGAAACTGCTCTTCCAGCCGTTCGAGGATGCTGTTGAAGGCAAGGATCAGCGGAACCACCTCGCGAGGCACATCCTCGACGGGAAGCTTTGAGCCCGGCCGGCGCGGATCGATCTCTGGGGCCTTTTTGACGACGGAACTGAGGCCGGAGAGCGCCTGGCGCACGATGCGGGGAACCGAGAAGAACACGGCGGGCAGGATGACAGCCAGCAGGGGAACGTAAATCTTGTAGGTTCCGGCAAGAAGCGTCAGGAACTGCCCGCCGACATGCGTCGTTCCGCCGAACATGACCCTTACCGCACCCCATTTCGTTTCCATGCTTTCAACCAGGGCGACCTCGACGATGCCCTTTCCTCCACGAATATCGGCATCCGTCATCAGATGCAGATACCGCGACAATTCCTCATAAACGGCAGGCACGGCGCCGTAGGTCGCCACCCGCCCATCCAGCGTGGAGGCAACGAACCAGAGTGTTGAGTTCTCCGCCTTCAGGGCCCGCAATGCCGGGCTCTCTGTAATGACCAATCCCTTTTGCGGATCGAGCGAAAGTGAACCATCAAGCGTGGCCGAGAGGTCGTCCCAGAGCGCAATATTGGGGGAAAGCATCATCACGCCGTAAAAACAGAGACCGATGATGACCACGGCAATCATGGCAGAGACGACGACGCTGAGCTGCCAGCTCAGTTTCCACCACAAGGACGGGTTGGACGTGCCCTGCGCTTTCATGCTTCTTCCTTCAACAGATAACCGATACCACGAATATTATGGACGCCGACGCCTGCGGATGCATCGAGCAGGCGTTTTCGCAGCCGCGATATATGCGCGTCGAGCGCATTGGACTGGATCTCTTCCTCGTAATTATAGACCGCTGCCTCGAGCGTGGAGCGCAGCACGGATTTGCCCTTGCGTTTCGCCAGCGCGATGAGGACCGCAAGCTCGCGCCTTGGCAGATCGAAGGGAACCGAATTGATCGTGACGCTGAGATGGAGCGGATCGATGACGATGCGGCCTGCGGTGATCTGGGCCGGCGCAAGGTTTGCCGGCCTCCTTAGAACCGCGCGCACCCGGGCCAGCAACTCGCCGACGAGAAACGGCTTGCCAAGATAATCGTCTGCGCCGCCGTCCAGCCCCGCGATCCGCTCTTCCGGCTCGTTCATCGCCGTCAACAGAATGATCGGCGTGTCGATACCTGCGCGGCGCAGCTGCGGAATGAAGGAGAGCCCTTCCCCGTCAGGCAGGCGACGGTCGAGCAGGATGGCGTCATAGACGTGCTGACGCGTCAGCTCCATCGCATCGCCGAGCCACATCGTATGGTCGATGACGATCCCCTGCTTGCCGAGCGTCGCCGTCAGCGCATCCGCCATTTCCTTTTCGTCTTCGATCAACAGAAGTCTCATGCGTCACCGTCCCTTCGCCTTCCGTTTTCTGCCAGAAAGGTTGCGGCAGTATTGCGGCGAAGAAGACGCTGAAGCATTTACAACCAGGATCCATAACGGTTTCACCTCTGGAAAATGCATAAAAACAGAGCTTTGGAGCATTAGACGGTTCCGTTTAGGCAGGCGCGCCCCGGAGGGTAATGCTGCTGCAATTATGGATGCCTATCCAGAAACCATCCGCCTCGACAGAGGCAATGCGACCGCCTGAGCGGCGGTCCCGGGATGGAAAGGATTTCAGTATGTGGGTGAAGAGAACCATCAAGGCGGGGATCGCGCTTGCAGGTTGCGTTCTCGTTGTCACCGCTCTCGATCCGGCGCGCGGCAGCGTCGATGCGAATGAGCGTGTCAAAGGCATCGTGAACGGGCTCGTCGAAACCGCTTCGATGAGCCCCGCAGGCACGCCATTCGAATTGACGGCCGCGGAAACGGCAAAGATCGGTACGCGCGCGATGGTGGAGCGGCTTGGCGTCAGCGGCGAGCTTCAGCCGATCACCCGCGTGGTGATCCGCGCCCGTGAAGCCGGCAAGATCGTGGAAATGAATGTCCGCGACGGAGATGCGGTGCAGGCGGGCAAGCTGCTCGTGCGTTTCGAAACCGACGAGCTGCAATCGACGCTTTTGCTGCGGCAAAGCGACCGGGATGCGGCCGAGGCCGAACTGATGCTGGCGATGCAGGCCCTGACGAGAACCGAACAGCTTGCCCTGAAAAACATCGCTTCGACGGAACAGCTCGACAAGGCGAAAAGCGATGTCGCGGTGAAGACGGCAAGGCTCCAGAGCCTTTCGGCGCAGGCGGATATCGCTCGCCTCGCCCTTCGCAATGCCGAAATCCGCGCACCCTTCAGCGGCACCGTCACCCGGCGGCTGGCCGAGGCGGGATCGCGTGTCGGTGCGGATGGCGAGCTTCTCACACTGGTCGATACCAGCGTGCTGGAAGCGAAGGTTCTTGTCGCCACCCGCGACATACCGCGCGTGGCGCTCGGCCAGACGGCGGAACTGGAAATTGACGGCCTTGGCGGCCAGATCGTCAAAGGCACGGTCGACCGCATCAGCCCGGTTGCCGAAGACGGCACCCGTTTCGTCGCCGTCTATCTGCGGCTTGCCAATCGGGACGGCCGGCTGTGGGGCGGAATGTTCGCCAGCGGATCGATCCTCCTGCGTGAAAAGAACGATGCGCTTGTCGTTCCCGCAATCGCGCTGCGCAAGGACGAGACGGGTTACCATGTGCTGAAGGTGGAGGATGGCCGTCTTCGCCGCCAGACGGTCGCAGTCGGAGCGCGCTGGAACGATGGCAGTCTGGTCGAGATTGCCGCCGGCCTGAAGAATGGCGAGACCATCCTCACCGCACCGCTTCCCGAACTGGGGCCTGACATGGCCGTCACCGTCGACAAGGCAGGCTGAAATGTTTTTGACCCGCATATCCGTTACCCACCCTGTTTTTGCCACCATGATGATGGTGGCACTTCTGGTCATGGGCGCCTTCTCGCTGCAGCGGCTTGGGCTGGACCAATATCCCAATGTCGACGTTCCCGTGGTCGTCGTCGTCACCTCTTATCCGGGCGCGACGCCGGAGACGGTGGAGACGGAGGTGACGCGGCCCGTCGAGGATGCGCTGAACGCCATTAGCGGCCTCGACGAGGTCACGTCCACCTCCTATGAGGGACGGTCCGTCGTCGTCGCGAAATTCAAGCTCGAGGTGCAGAGTTCGTCCGCCGCGCAGGAGGTCCGCGACAAGATCGCCGCCATCGAGGCGAATTTTCCGGAAGACGCCAAAAAACCCGTCATATCGAGGTTCGACCCTGCCGCCGAGCCGGTCCTGTCGGTTGCGATCAGCTCGACATCACTCGATGTGCCCGCCCTCACCACCCTTGCCGACCAGAAGGTGGTGCGGCAGCTGACGACCGTTGCCGGCGTCGGCCAGGCAACGCTGGTTGGCGCCCGCAAACGGCAGATCGATGTGATGATCGACGAGACGCGCATGCGCGCCCTTGGAATAGGCATTAACGAGGTGGTGAACGCGCTGCGCGCCGGCAACAGCAACAGCCCGGCCGGAAGCGTCGTCGATCCCCTTTCCGAACGGACGATCCAGGTGCAGGGCCGCATCGAGGAACCGCAGGCGCTGCTGGACATGGTCGTGGCAAGGCGCGGCGGCGCGGCCGTCGAGCTTCGCGATGTCGCGAGGCTTTCGGAAGGGGCAGCCGATGCCGAAAGCCGCGCCCTCTATAATGGCCAGACGGCGCTGGCGATCGACATCGTCAAGGTTCAGGACGCCAATACCGTTGAGGTGGCGACGGATGTGAGAAAGCGCCTCGATGCGCTCAACGCCGAGCTTGCCCCGCAGAACGTGCAGCTGCGTATCGTCACGGATTCATCGATACCCATTCGCGAATCCGTCAGCCAGGTACAGACGACACTGATAGAAGGTGCGGCGCTCGCCGTCGCCATCGTCTTCCTGTTCCTCAATTCCTGGCGCAGTACGGTGATTACCGGGCTGACGCTGCCGATCGCCATCATCGGCACGCTCGCGGTGATCGATTTCCTCGGTTTCACGCTCAATACGCTCAGCCTGCTGGCGCTGACGCTTTCCATCGGCATTCTCGTGGATGACGCCATCGTGGTGCGCGAAAACATCACCCGCCATCTCCATATGGGCAAATCCCACCTGCGCGCAGGCCTCGACGGCACCAATGAAATCGGGCTTGCGGTCATCGCGACAACGGCGACAATCGTGGCGGTCTTCCTGCCGGTTGCCTTCATGGATGGCATCGTCGGCCGGTTTCTCTACGAATTCGGCGTCACCGTCTCCGCCGCGGTGCTGATCTCGCTTTTCGTCGCCTTCACACTCGATCCGATGTTATCAAGCGTCTGGTACGATCCGGACGCCCAACCCGATGCAAAACGCGGCCCGATAGGCCGACTGATCGCGCGTTTCGACCGCGGCTTCGAATGGATGGCCGGTCAGTATCGCCGCGCCATCGGCTGGACCCTGCGGCACCGGCTCGTCACCCTGCTTGTCACATCGGGCATATTTATCGCCAGCTTGTTCATGGTGCCGCTGGTCGGCACGGAATTCGTTCCGAATGCCGATGAGGGCCGCTTCCAGGTCAACATCACCGCGCCGGTCGGCTCCTCTCTGGACTATACGACCACCAAGGTGCGGCAGGTCGAGAAGGCGCTGAGGGAATTTCCGGAGGTCGAGATGCTTTATTCCACCATCAACACCGGCGGCGCCGCCGGCAAACATCGCGCCGCCATATTGGTGGGCCTGGTGCCGCTCGATATGCGAAGCCGAACCCCGCTCTCCCTTGCCGAGCCGGTTCGCAAGCGCCTGTCGGCCATACCTGGCATTGAGGTCACGATCCTGCAGAATGGCCTTGGCGGCGGCGAAAGCCCGGTGCAGCTGAGCATCCTCGGCGACGACCGGGCTGTTCTTGAAAAAATCGCCGCCGGCCTCGTCGAAGACATGAAAAAAATTCCGGGCCTCGTGGACGTGACCTCCAGCGCGAAGGATGTAACCTCTGTCCTGTCGGTACGCCTGAAGCCTGCGGCGGCGAGCGATCTCGGCATTGCCCGCTCCGATCTTGCCACGGCACTCTCCCCCCTTATCGGCGGGGAGGATGTGTCGAAATGGACGGATACGGACGGCAATACGTACGATATCGTCATCCGCCTGCCGGCCGAGCGGCGGTCCGACCTGGCAAGTCTCGGAGAATTGATGATCGCAACCGGTCGCACGGCGGCGAACGGTGCACCGCTGATGGTGCGTCTCGATCAGGTTGCCGATATCGGCATCATGCCGGCCCCCGCCGAAATCCGCCGCATCGACAATCGCCGCGAGATACTGGTTTCGGCCAATATTGCCGGCCGCACGCTTGGCGACGTGACGGAGACCCTGCAGGGCCTGACCGCCGGTCTTGACCTGCCGAACGGCTATCGCATCCGCTTCGGCGGCGACGCCGAAACCATGCAGGAAACCGTCGGCCATATGGTCACGGCGCTCAGCATGGCCGTCATCTTCATCTACATCGTGCTCGCCTCGCAGTTCGGCAGCTTCTTGCAACCGCTCGCCATCATGGCGTCGCTGCCGCTGTCGCTCGTCGGCGTCCTCATCGGGTTGATGATCGCCGGCAGCACGATCAACATGTTCTCGCTGATCGGCTTCATCATGCTGATGGGCCTCGTGACCAAAAACGGCATCCTGCTGGTAGATTTCGCCAATCGCGAGCGACGGCGGGGGCTCTCGCTGAACGAGGCGCTGGAGAATGCCGGTGTCATCCGCTTCCGTCCGATCATCATGACGACGCTTGCGATGATCTTCGGCATGATCCCGCTCGGCCTGGCCGTCGGCGGCGGTGGCGCGCAGCGCGCGCCGATGGCCCATGCGGTGGTTGGCGGCCTCATCAGTTCCACGCTGCTGACCCTGATCGTGGTGCCGACCATCCTGTCCTATCTGGACAGCATCATCAGGCGTTTCGCCCGCCTGTTACCGAAAGCGCCGGATGCAACGGGGCATTCGAACCATGAGGCGCAATCTTCCCAAAAACAGCCGGCCTGACAAGGTCGGCTAGACACCAATCCGGCTGACAACGGGAAGGCGACACCGCCTTCCCGTCATTCCGAATGGTGCCCCTGTCGTCATCTCAGCAAAAGAATCGCAGCCGGGCCCGCCAGAAGCAAAGCGATGGCGATAATCGGATGGAGATAACGCAACAAGAAGCGGAGAACGGGACGACGTAAATTCATGCAACGGCTCCTGATGACAATCATCAGGCAAGGGTGGGCATGTCCTATTGCGGTGGCATTACAGTACCGGCTGCAGGAAGGAATGCCGCGCAGATGCGGTTACGGTCTCTCGCCGCTCTGGCGTTTCTTTTTCCCCTTTGGCCGGAAATCGACCAACAGTGATTTCAGTTCGATATCGCGAACGCGTCTTGCCGCCTCGTCAGGGCGCACCCATTCCAGCAGGCGTTCACCGTGCTCCTTGAAGGTCGCGTCCGTTTCCGTCACCTCTATCTGGAAGACGTCGACCATGCAGGGAACGACATCGCCATTGTCGAGCATCTTGAGATAGGTATAGCGGCCCACCGCATCCTTCTTCACCCGGCCGCGAACGCCCGCCTCCTCCCACGCTTCGATCGCCGCCGCCTGATGCGGCTTCTTGCGCTTCATCGGCCAGCCGCGCGGAATGATCCAGCGCTGACTGGTGCGGGACGTGACGAGGAGGATTTCGACATCCACGCTATTGTCGGCATAACGGAAACAGAGCGCGGCATATTGCTGCCGGAAAGCACCGGTGAAGAGCTTTTCGGGAACCGCAGCCAGCTGCTGGAGCAATGTGAGTGGACGGGCCGGACGGGTTTTCCGGCGTTTCTTGGAAGATTTCATATCCGTTGATAGTGCTGATTTTCCGGGTTGCATCAATGCCCCGCGTGCATTTATGACAGTTTTATGACAATCACCCCCCACAACTGATAAAGCGCCATTGAGGGCCAATTCGCATGATGAGTATTTTTCGCAAGCTGATGCCGCGCGAGGACCGTTTCTTCGACATGTTCAGCAAACATTCCGAAACCGTCATCAGAGCGGCTGAAGCCCTTGACCAACTTTTGAGCGGCGTCGACGTCGAGAAGAACTGCGACCTCATCGTCGCCCTCGAGCATCAGGCGGATGACATCACCCGCGAGGTGCTGCTTGCGGTCAGGCGGAGCTTCATCACTCCCTTTGATCGTGGCGACATCAAGGACCTCATCCAGTCCATGGATGACGCCATCGACATGATGCACAAGACCGTCAAGACCATCCGCCTGTTCGAACAGAGCGAATTCGACCCGCTGATGAAGGAGATGGGCCACGAGATCGTACGCGCGGCGGGCCTGATTGCGGAAGCCATTCCGCTTCTCAACAAGGTCGGCACGAATGCGCATCGCCTCTCGGCCATCGCCGAAGAGGTAACCCGCGTCGAAGGCCGCTCCGACGAGCTTCACGACCTGGGTCTGAAGGACCTCTTCCGCCGGCATGGCGCGAGCGGCGATGCCATGGCCTATATGATCGGCAGCGAAATCTACGGCGAACTCGAAAAGGTCGTCGACCGCTTCGAGGATGTCGCCAACGAGATCAGCGGCATCGTGATCGAGAACGTCTGATGGATGTCGCGCTTGCCCTGCCGCTGCTCGTCGGCCTTATCGCCATCGCGCTGTTCTTCGATTTCCTGAACGGTCTGCATGACGCCGCCAATTCCATCGCCACCATCGTCTCCACCCGGGTGCTGCGGCCGCAATATGCGGTCGCGTGGGCGGCCTTCTTCAATTTCATCGCCTTCCTGTTCTTCGGCCTGCATGTGGCGGAAACACTCGGCACCGGCATCATCGATCCGGCCATTGTGTCGCCGCAGGTCATCTTCGCGGCGCTGATCGGCGCGATCGTCTGGAACATTGTCACCTGGATTTTCGGCATTCCCTCCAGCTCCTCGCATGCGCTGATCGGCGGCCTCGTCGGTGCGGGTTTCGCCAAGGTGGGCTTTAATTCCATCGTCTGGTCGGGCCTGCTGAAGACCGTGGGGGCGATCTTCATGTCGCCGGCCATCGGCTTTTTCCTGGCGCTCGTTCTCGTGCTTGCCGTGTCGTGGCTGTTCGTGCGGCAGACGCCCTTTGCGGTCGACCGCACCTTCCGCGTCATGCAGTTCATCTCCGCCTCGCTTTATTCGCTGGGGCACGGCGGCAATGACGCGCAGAAGACCATGGGCATCATCGCGGTGCTGCTTTTCAGCCAGGGGCATCTCGGCGAAAGCTTCTACGTGCCCTTCTGGGTGGTGATTTCCTGCCAGTCGGCCATGGCGCTCGGTACGCTCTTCGGCGGCTGGCGTATTGTCCATACGATGGGATCGAAAATCACCCGGCTGAACCCGATGCAGGGTTTCTGCGCCGAAACCGGCGGGGCGCTGACGCTGTTCGGCGCCACATGGCTCGGCATTCCGGTCTCCACCACCCACACGATCACCGGCGCCATCATCGGTGTCGGCGCTGCACGCCGTGTCTCGGCGGTGCGCTGGGGGCTTGCCGGCAATATCGTCATCGCCTGGATCGTGACCATGCCGGCAGCCGCACTGATCTCCGCTGCCGTTTACGGGCTGACCTCGCTGTTCTGATAGCTCCATCCCTGCCCCGATTTGCGGTCCCTCCCGGAACAAAAGCCACCCTGTGGCTGTTGTTCCGGGAGACCAATGCGGATCGCGGACATGGCACGGCAGGTTTTCTGGAAGGGTTATCTGAAGCTGTCACTGGTGACGGCCTCCGTCTCGTTGACGCCTGCGACGACCGAAGGCAACAAATACCGCTTCCACATCCTCAATCGCAAAACCGGCAATCGCGTCGAAAGCCGCTATGTCGACAGCGTCACCCACAGGCCGGTCGCCGCCAGGAACCAGGTGAAGGGTTTTCCGCGCGGCGAGGATGACTACGTGTTGCTGGAGGATGACGAGATCGATGCGGTGGCGCTGGAAAGCACCCGCACCATCGATATCAAGACCTTCGTGCCGAAAGGGTCGATCGACTGGATCTGGTACGACCGTCCGCATTTTCTGCGGCCGGAAGACAAGATCGGCACCGAAGCCTTCAGCGTCATTCGCGAAGCCATGAAGGCGAACGATGTTTTCGGCATTGCGCGTCTGGTGATCTACCGTCGTGAAAGAGCAGTCCTGCTGGAACCTTCAGGCAAGGGCATCATCCTGTGGACGCTCCATTACGGCGAGGAGGTGCGCGAGAGCATCGACGCGCTGGAGCCGAAGATGAAAATCGACCGGCCGTTGCTGGACGCCATGGAGAAACGCATCGGCAAACAGGTCACGGCTTGGAAGCCAACTCTGGTGCAGGACCCCATTCAGAAAAAGATCAAGTCCCTGCTGAAGACCAAAGGCGAGGAGGTCTCCTCGTCGACAAAGAAAACTAGCACGAAGGCCCGCACCGGCGGCAATGTCATCAATATCATGGATGCGCTGAAGAAAAGCCTCGCTTCGGAAAAGAGAAGCTGAGAATCGGCGTCTTCACCGTGCCTTTTTCGGCAGCGGCTTGGCAGCGGCAAAAAAGCCGTCCCACGGGTCTTTTTTCAGCGCCGCAAGACGAGCCCCAATATTGTTGACGGTGAAATGGGCCGGACCGATCTCGGCGGTGAGTTCCGACCATTCGAGCGGCGCTGAAATGGCGGCTCCCGGCCGGGCGCGCGTCGAATAGGCCGCAACCGCCGTATTGCCCCTGCCGTTGCGCAGGTAGTCGATAAAAATACGGCCCTGACGTTTCGCTTTGGTGGCGACGGAAAGATATTTCTCCGGTTCGGCTTTCGACATATCCGCCGCCATGGCCTTGGCGAAGGCTTTTACCGGGGCCCAGCCCGCCTGCGGCTTCAGCGGCGCGACGACATGCAGTCCCTTGCCGCCCGAGGTCTTGACGAAAGCGGCAAGCCCGGCCTCTTCGAAACGCCGTTTCAGTTCCAGCGCCGCCTCAATCACCTCTTCCCATGCCACATCCTCGCCGGGGTCGATATCCATGGTGATCATGTCAGGCTTTTCCCAATTGGCGGTGGTCACGCCCCATGGGTGGATTTCAAGCGCGGCGGATTGCACGAGCGCCATCAGGCCATCAAAATCGGTGATGCGGATCAGCGGCTCACCGCCCTTGTCCTTGGGATCCCTGATCTGCTCAACCGCCTTGTTGATGCCGCGCCAGGCATGTTTCTGGAAGAAGCGTTGCCCCTCAATCCCTTCCGGGCAGCGCAGCAATGCCAGCGGCCGGTTGACGACAAAGGGCGCGATGTGCCGCCAGACCTGCGCATAATAATCGGCAAGCCCCTCCTTCGTCACGCCATCGTCCGGCCAGTACAGCCGGTCCGGATGGGTGAACTTGATCGTCGATTGCGGCGCCTTGGTGTCGGACACGGCCTTCTCCTCGCGTTCGATTTCTCCTGCGGGCTTGTCTTCGCGCAGCCCCCGGAAAGAGGCATGACGCAGATTGCCATCTCCAGACCATGCGCGAAACTCCACTTCCGCCACCAGTTCCGGCTTGACGAAATGAAGATCACGTCGGGCAAGCGCGGTGAGTTTCTCACCGAACGGGCTTTCCTTGCGCTCAAGCGGCTTCAGCCGGCCAAGCAGCATCTCCGCCACTTCGCCCGTATAACCTGTCCCGACACGTCCAACATGGCGCAGCTTGCCATTTTCATAAACGCCGAGCGCCAGCGATCCAATGGCGTGGTCCGATGTCGAGGAGACAGTATAACCACCGATAACGAATTCCTGTCGCATCGAGCATTTGGATTTCACCCATTCTCCCTTGCGCCCGGAAACATATTTGCTGCTCTTGACCTTGGAAATGACACCCTCAAGACTGAGCCGACAGGCATGGTCGAGGACAAGCGCGCCGCTTTCTTCAAAATGCTGGCTGTAACGGAGATGGGGATCGCCCGCCGGCAACAGCTTTTCGAGCAGCGCCTTTCGTTCGCTCAATGCCGCACCACGCAGATCGCTGCCATCGAGATAAAGAAGATCGAAGGCGTAAAACACGAAACGGTCGCTGCGTCCTTCGCTCAGATCCTGCTGCAAGGCGGAGAAATCGGAAGCCCCGCTATCGCGTTCCACGACGATTTCGCCGTCGATCAACACCGTTTCCACCGGCAGCGCCTTGATAGCTCCTGTCACGGCCCTGCCGAATTTCTCCGTCCAGTCCAGCCCGCTGCGGGTCAGGAGCTGGAGCTTGCCCTGATCGACGCGCGCCTGCAGACGATAGCCGTCAAATTTGATTTCATGCAGCCAGCGATCTCCGTCGGGCGGTTTCGGCTTGAGCGTCGCGAGCGCCGGCGGCACAAAGGACGGCATAGTCTGTTTGCGCGCGCCTTTAGGCAGCGCATGCGCCTGTTTTTTGCCCGACGTCGAAACGGCGGCCTTTTTCGATACCGGCTTGGAATTCCAGGTATCTTTCGGTTTGGCCGCGACTTCCTCGACGCTGCGCCCGGTTTTCACCGATTCCGGCCGTTCCTCCAGAATATCCGCACCGCCTTTATGTCTGGCTTCCTCGTCGTCGCCCTTGATCAGCAGCCAGTTTTCCCGGCTTTCGCCCGGCTTTCCATGCATGCGCACCAGATGCCAGCGTCCTTTCAGCTTTTCGCCTTCCAGTTCAAATTCCAGATGACCTTTGCGATAACCTTTCCGGGCGTCACCGATCGGCTGCCAGATGCCGCGATCCCAGACAATCACGGTGCCGCCGCCATATTGTCCCTTGGGGATAACACCTTCAAAATCACCATAACTGAGGGGATGGTCCTCCACATGCACGGCAAGGCGTTTGTCCTCGGGATCGAGACTGGGACCGCGCGTCACCGCCCAGCTTTTCAGCACGCCATCCATTTCCAGCCGAAAATCATAATGCAGACGGCGGGCATCGTGTTTCTGGATCACGAAGCTCGATCCCTGCTGTTCGGCCTTCGTACCCTTGGGCTCCGGCGTCTTGTCGAAACTGCGCTTGGCGTTATAGGTCTGCAATCCCATGGATCAGCCCGCTTTCCGCGACGCCTTGCGGCCTGCTGCCGTCGCCTTTTTCCCGGCTCCCGCCCCCGCGCTGCGGCGCAGGGCCTCCTTGAGATCGATGATATTGTCTTCCTTGCGCGGCGGTTGCTTGGCGATTTCCCGGCCTTCGATCTTGGCTTTCACAAGTTCGGCCAGCGCATCATTATAACGGTCGCTATAGTCGGCGGGATCGAACGTGCCGGCGCGCTTTTCGATGATGTGACCGGCAAGTTCCAACATTTCCTCATCGAACTCGATGTCGGGGATCGACTTGAAGACCGATGTCTGCGAACGGACCTCGTAGCTGAAATTCAGCGTCGTCGCGACGAGAGCCTTACCGCTCGGACGGATCAGCAGGACACGGTTGCGGCGGAAAAGCACCGCTTCGCCGAGAGCTGCGACATTTTCGTCGTCCATCGCCCTGGCAAGAAGCGTCAACGCCTCTTCGCCACCCTCCCCGCCGGGCGCGAGATAATAGGACTTGTCGAAATAAAGCTTGTCGATCTCGTCACAGGGCAGGAAATGACTGACGCGGATAACCTTGTCGCTTTCCGGCATCAGCTTCGCGATCTCATCACCCTCGATGACGATGTGATCGCCATTGTCGAGCTCGTATCCCTTCACCTGATCGTCGCGAAGAACCGCCTCACCGGTATCACTATCAACATATTGCCGCTCGACGCGGTGGCCGGTCTTGCGGTTGACGATATTGAACGCGATTTTCTCCGCCGAGGTCAGCGCGGAATAAAGGCCGATTTCGCAGTTGAAATCGGCAAAGGTCAGATGGCCTCTCCAGCTGGCTCTGCGGTTCATGTCCGTCGTCCCTCGTCATCGCTGCGGGAGGGCATTTCCCGGCGTCGGTCGCCGGCCAGAATGCGCTCGATGGCGGGCACGTCCGCCTCCGCCAGAACCGGCACCGGGTCGGACGCCATGGCTTCCAGCACCTCCGGCGAAAGGCCACCATTGCGGATCACCCACTCCATCGCCTCACGGGTCTGCCGCTCCGCTTTCAATTGCGCATAAAGCGCCAGTATCAGCCGATCGCGGACATCGAAGCTCTTCAAGCTACTGTCTGAACGTTCTGCCTGCCGTTTCATTTCGAAATCCTCAAGGCCCCCATCCGGCATTTGCGGGCATCGCCTCAGGCAATGCCCCTGCCGCCGGTGACGCCATAAACCTCGCCATTGATGAAGCTCGCATCCTGCGACGCCAGCAGCACATAAACGGGCGCCAGTTCCACCGGCTGTCCCGGACGGCCGAAATCGCTGTCCTTGCCGAAATTTTTCACCTTCTCGTCCGGCTGGCCGCCGCTCGGCTGAAGCACCGTCCAGAACGGCCCCGGCGCAACGGCATTTGCGCGCACGCCCTTTTCGATGAGCTGTTTGGCAAGCGCTTTCGTATAGGCGACGATACCGGCTTTGGTGGTGGCGTAGTCCAGCAGGATTGCGGAGGGCTCATAAGCCTGTATCGAGGCGGTGGTGATCACCGACGACCCCGGCTTGAGATGGGGAACAGCCGCCTGCGCAATCCAGTGCAGGGCATAAAGATTGGTCTTCATGGTGCGGTCGAAATCGTCGGTCGACAGTTCTTCTATGTCTTCGCGATATTGCTGTCTCGCGGCGTTGATGACCAGAATATCCAGCCCGTCGAGATCGCCGGCCGCCTTCTCTACCAGTTCGCGGCACCATGCCTCATCGGTAATATCGCCGGGCAGCGCGACCGCCACGCGACCTTCCGCCTCGATGAGCGCCACGACCTCCTCAGCGTCGGATTCCTCTTCCGGCAGATAGGAGATCGCCACATCAGCACCTTCCCTTGCAAAGGCGATGGCGACGGCGCGGCCGATACCTGAATCGCCGCCGGTAATCAGCGCCTTGCGCCCGGCAAGCTTGCCGGTGCCCTTGTAGCTTTTTTCGCCATGATCAGGGAAAGGCGTCATATTCGTCACCAGACCCGGCATCTCCTGGGTCGGGGTCGAAAAGGGCGGGCGCGGATACTGGCTGCGCGGGTCCTGCGGCTCGAGGCGGTCTGTCATCGCGGTCTCTCCCGTCAATAGAAGTTCATCCGAGGCGCGTTCATGACAGGGGATCAAACCACTCCCGTCAGGCTGGTCGTCGGCACCGCCGGGGCAACCGCAGCATGGACGCGCCACACGCAAGCCTAACGATCTGCCGTCGCTCTCGTTCCATCCGATGTGGGAAAGGCGGGGCGACGGCGTCCTGCGCCGTCGCCTCTTTTATCAAACGGAATGTTTCTTCCGCGTGGTGGTTCTTACGACCTGCGCGGGTGCGACATCCGGTTTGCCGAAGAGATAACCCTGCGCCTGCGCGCAGCCCTCGTCGACGACCATGCGATATTGCGCATCCGTTTCAATCCCCTCCGCCGTGACCGGCAGATCGAGGCTGCGGCCAAGGCCGATCACCGCGCGCACGATGGCGCGGGCATTGTCATCGTCGCTCATGGCAGCGATGAAACTGCGGTCGATCTTTATCTTGTCGAAGGGGAAGCTCTGCAGGTTGCTGAGCGAGGAATAACCCGTACCGAAATCATCCATGACGATGGCGACACCGAGCGCCTTCAACTGGTTGAGGATGATCAGCGTCGTCTTGCGATCTTTCAGAAGGGCAGCTTCCGTGATTTCGAGCTCCAGCCGGTTCGGCGAAAGCCCGGTCTGCATCAGGACGGTGCAGACGACATGACCGAGATTGGCCAGCGAAAACTGCAACGGTGAGACATTCACCGCGACCTTCAGATGCGGCGCCCAGCCGGCCGCCTGACGGCAGGCCTCACGCAGTACCCATTCGCCGAGCGAGATGATGATCCCACTTTCCTCGGCAATCGGAATGAAGACATCCGGCGGCACCACGCCCCGTGTCGGGTGCTGCCAGCGCACCAGCGCCTCGTAGCCGACGACCTGGCCGCATTCGACTGACAGCACCGGCTGATAGTTCAGCAGCAGCTCGTTGCGATTGATGGCAAGCCGCAGATCCGTCTCGAGCTGGCGGCGTTCGCGCGCCTCCTGATCCATCACCGGGTCGTAGAAAGCCAATATGCCGCGTCCGCCCATCTTCGCGCGGTAAAGCGCCAGATCTGCGGCATGCATGATGCTTTCATGATCCCGGCCGTCCCGCGGGAACACGGCGATGCCGATGCTGACGCCGACGGAGGTCGGATCGTTGGCGACATTCATCTTCAGTGCAAACATGCCAAGGATCGTTTCTGCCAGCAGGCGCGCCTCTTCCGCCCTGGTGTGGCGCGCGGTCAGGATGACGAACTCATCACCACCGAGACGGGCGACCACATCGCCTGGCCTTGCACATTCATCGAGAATGGCGGCGACCTTTTTCAGGACGCGATCCCCTTCGGCATGACCGAATATGTCGTTGACCGCCTTGAACCGGTCGAGATCGAGCGCCAGCAGCGCAAATTCGTCATCCTCGTCGCAATGCTCGATCTGCTGGTGAAGACGGGTCTGGAACATGGTGCGGTTGGAAAGGCCGGTCAGAACATCATGGCGGGCGAGATATTCGATTTCCCGCTGCGCTTCCCGCTTTTCCGTCAGGTCACGGATGGCCATCACCTCACAGGGGCGGCCGCGATATTCGATCGTGCGTACGCTGAGTTCGAATATCTGCGCCTGCCCGGCGCGCTCGCGCACCGCCTCCACCGGCGTATGGCGCGGCAGATAAGCAGGCTGTCCGTCGATAGCCTTGAAGAGATCGTCGGGGTTCTGTCCGACCAGCGATGCTTCATCCCTGCCCAGAAGGCCGGCAAAACGGGTGTTCAGCTCCACGATCCGCCCATCGCGGACGACGGCGAGGCCATCAAGCGTGGCATCCACGAGACCCTTGAGATCGACAAGATAACGATCCACCAGGGCGGCAGCGGCGGTGGAAGACAGGATCAGGAACGTGACGCCGGAAATGGCGCAGATCATGATCAGCCGGGCGACATTGTCAGGATCAGGCCCGGATACGGACGGATCCGGCGAAAGCACCGTGGCCGACATGGTCGTGAAATGCAGCGCGCAGATCGCGAAAATCGCCGATGCGGCCGGCGCGGCGATGCGCTTCCAGGAACCGATGCCACGGAAAAGAAAAAAGGCCAGCAGGAAAGACACCCAGGCAACCGCAAAACCGCCCAGCACCGGCCCCCACCGGTAGCTGATCGTGGCGGCGACATCCATTCCCGCCATTCCGACGAAATGCATGACGGCAACCGACAGGGTAATGAGCGTGCCGACGATGACAGGGCTGTAAGCGGCCTGCGAGCGGGCGGTGAGCGCCAGCCAGAAACCGATAACGGCGAAAACCGCCGACAAAGCCGTGAAGGCGAAATCATAACCGATCGGAACCGCGCCCTTATAGGCGAGCATGGCGACGAAATGCGTGGCCCAGACGCTGAGGCCTCCGGCAAAGGCGGCAACCAGCACCCAATAGGGCTTACGGCCGGCCGGACTTTCCTCCGCACGCAACAGAAGGTGAAAAAAAGCAAACATGCCAAGCAGGCAGATAACAGCTGCAAGAAGAACGACCGCCCGGTCGTGCTGTATGGCAACGCATTCCAAAACCGTGAACATGCTGCACTCTCCCAGCCTCTGAAGAACCGCTCACGGTGGCACTATGGGAGTGCTTTATTTATAAATCTCTAATGCAACTATTGATAATTGTATCAATATTTTCTCGCGCAAAGGAAAAGAGTTCGGGCCGGCGTGCCAAGCTGTAACACTTTTGGCAAACCGACCCGAAAAAGTGATCGACCGAAGCTTTTACTTCCAGCTTCGATAATCTGCCGCGGTGCATCCGAAAGGCGCCGGGCCATCGGCGAAACGCTCCTGCAGACGGGCGCAACCCCACTCGTTCAGTGCTGCCGGCAGCATGTTGTTGATGTCCATTCCGGGCGAGTTGAATTGCGACGGAGCGCTTGTGACATACCACAGCCAGTAACCGAACACCGCAACGATGATGACGGCAACGATGGCAACGAAAGTGCCCAGTCTGCGCAGCAGACCCGGCCCTTTCTTCATCGCCGCGGCTTGGGCCGCGGCAGCCCCCTGTGTCTCATTCGCGACCATCGGGGCAAGCGATGCGAGAGCTTCCGCCCGCTCCTGCTCCGTAAGGTCGATCCGTTCCAGCTGATCGTCGAGCAGAACCGGTAACGCGCTGTTACCATGCAGGACCGCGAGCGCCGCATCATGTTTACCAGTATGGCCGACGACAACGGGAATGCGACCCCGCTCCAGATGCGTAAAGGATTGCCGCTTGGTTTTATCGTCCCTTACAGTATCGGCATAAGTCACGAAGAGACGGCTGCGTTTTTCGGCAACGGCCGTCAGCGCGACCGGGATGACGGTCAAAGGCGCGGGCTTGCGCAGCTGCAGACGAACCCGCAGGACACGGACAAGTGTGAACAGCATCGCAAGACTGCCGAAACCGAGCAGGGCGACGAACACGCCGAGCGTGATGATACGGTTCCAGAGCATGTCGAGGCCCAGCGAAATCGTTGCGAGTTCCGGGTTCTTCGCGGAGATGACCAGCCCGGTTTCATAATCGCCGGAATGGAAATCGACGAACATGACCTCGACATCCTTCTTGTAGCTCACGCCCGCCTGTTCATAGGAAAGATCCGCCTCGCAGGTCGTGAAGATCGCCTTGCGCGTCTTGCAGCTGCCGTTGATATCGCCGTTTTCAATCTCCAGCGGGTCTTTGCTGATCTGATAGTCGCGCAATATGCCCGGGCCTTCGGCCACGAGCATGACGACCGTGATCACCAGAAGCACGGGAATGGAGAAATAATAGGCCGCCGGCACCGAAATGACGCCACGTTTGAGGCTCAGCGGCCGCGACGGAAGTTTTATCTGTGCAAGGTTCATGGTCGTCAACGCATTCTTCGGGAGGTGGGTGAGCGGAGTTCGCGACTCTCGCCCGACGGAAGGAATAGTCATCGGACGGTCTAATCCGATGAAGTCCTTGAGAAAACCCCCTGAAATTGCGGGGATGATACCGACAATCCACTGCCGCGGCCGGGCTCCGCGGTTGGCCACTGATAAAAAACGGGCGGTAAAACCGCCCGTCACAGGTTTTTCGGAGACTATGGTTTGCCCTTAGTCCTTCGTAACCTTTTCCAGCCGGGTCGTCTGGCTGGGATGGCCCACATAATCCTTCACGCGCGCATTCAACACGATCGGCTCGAATCTCTCGAACATCGGCAGCACCGCCGGCTTCTGGGCGACGAACATTTCCTGCATCTGGGTGTAGATTTCCCCGCGCTTCTTGGCGTCGGGCTCCAGCGAAGCCTTTGCCGTCAGGGCAGTCAGTTCAGGAATGTCCCAAGCCGAGCGCCACACGAAATTGCCGGCATTGTTGGCGGCAAGCGAGTTGTCGGGATTGCTGGAAAACTGCTCCATCGAGCCCAGCACATTCGGCATGTAGGCGCCGGTCTGCGGAATGAGCAGGTCGAAATCCCGCGCGCGATGGGCGGCAATCACGTCCGAACCGTTACCCTGCTGGATATTGACCTTGATGCCGATCTCGCTGAGCGAGGCCTGGATCGCGGTGGCGAGGTCGATGCGCGGCGTCTGCGCGATCGTCTTCAGATTGAGCGTGAAGCCGTTCTCATAACCGGCCTCCTTGAGGAGAGCCTTCGCCTTCGGAACATCGAGCTTCCAGTCCGGGCTCGGAATGGCATATTCGAAGTTTTCCGGCACCGGCACCGTGCGCGCCCGGCCATAAGGACCCATGATGGTCTTTTCCATGCCCTTATAGTCGATGCCATAGGCAATCGCTTCGCGGACCTTGGGGTTGGACAAGGGCTCCTTGCCGGCATTCATGGACAGGACGTAGAAGCCGCCCGTCGGCACACGCTGAATCTGGAAACCTTCCTTGTTGTTGAAGATTGCAAGATCGGCAGCCGTCAGCGCGCTGGCGATGTCGATATCACCGCGCTCCAGCATCAGGCGCTCCACCTGGCTTTCCGGCACATGGCGAACGATGACGCGGCGCATTTTCGGGCTGCCGGCCACATAATCCTTGTTGGCCTCGAGAATGATGATCTCATTCGGCGACCAGCGATTGAGCGTAAAGGGACCGGAACCGGCGGAATTGGTTCTCAGCCAGCCATTGCCCCAATCGTCATTGGTTTCATGCGACTTGAGTTCCTTGCTGTCGACAACGCTGGCGATGACCATGGCCAGACGATAAAGAAGCAGTTCAGACGTCGTCTCACCGGAAAGATCGATGCGTACCGTTTTTTCATCCGGTGCGCTCACCAGCTTGTCGATATTGTCCGCGTTGTAACCCACGCGCTTGAGGTTGGCTGCGGCAGCCTGGTTCATCTTCAACAGCCGGCTGAGCGAATAGACGACGTCCGCCGAAGTTACCGGATTGCCCGAGGCGAAATTGGCCTCGCGCAGATGAAAGGTGATGCCCTTGTCATCTGTTTCCCAGCGTTCGGCAAGCTGTGGCGAAACCTTTCCAGAACCATCCACCGAAATCAGGCGGTCATAGAGGTTGGCCATGATTTCGTTGGCTTTTGCTTCGGTGGCCTGATGCGGATCAAGCGACAGCACCTGGGCCAGCGACGTTCCGATGACAAGCTGGTCATTGGGTGTTTTGGCCAGGGCTGGCGCGGCCTGCACCAGCATGGCCCCAAGGGCGGTGGTGAATGCGAGACGGATCAATGATTTTCTCATACCTGCTCCTCCTACAGATCGGTAATTCATGTTTGGGAAAAAGCCGCGACGCAGCGGGGCGTCGCGGGCCGGAATGGTCAAAGATGTTTGTTATCAAGCGCTTCGATCAAGGCGGCGATGTAGCCGTAGCAGAAGGCGAAAGCGACACCGACGGCATCGCGCCCGGCAATCGTCGGCACGTGGTCGGGCATGATCATGTAGCGATAGCCGAGTTCGTGATAGAGTTTCAGCGACCGCACCATGTCCATGTCGCCCTCATCGGGGAACGTCTCCATGAAGGAGAGTTTGCCGCCGCTGATATTGCGGAAATGGACGTTGAAAATCTTGTCGCGGCTACCGAACCACCTGATGATGTCATCGATCTCCTCGCGCGGATTGTCGAGCATCTCGCCGATCGACCCCTGGCAGAAATTCAGGCCATGATAGGGGCTCTCGCGCATCTGCACGAATTTCTTCAGCCCTTCGACCGTGCCGAGTACGCGGGTGACGCCCCTGTAACCCGGAGGTGTATAGGGGTCATGCGGATGGCAGGCCAGGCGCACGCGGTTACTTTCGGCCACCGGCACCACACGCTCGAGGAAATAATCGATGCGTTCCCAGTTCTCGTCTTCGGAAAGAACGCCAGCCAGGCCCGGCGCGGCATCATGATCCGCCTTGTCCCAGCGCCAGGCTTCATTGAGCGATCCGCCGCGGCCACGCTCCATTTCCGTGCGCGGAATGCCGATGAGGTTGAGATTGTATTTCGCGGCAGGGATTCCGGCCCTGGCGATATCTTCAATCATCTTGCAGACCGCATCGATCTGCCGGTCACGATCCGGCCCGGCCAGCAGGATATCGGGATACGACGCCTGTTCGATGGGCCGGGACGGCAGCGGCAATTGCACCATGTCTAGGACAAGGCCAAAGCTTTCGACCTTGTCACGGTGGCGTTCAAAGTCCTCAAAAGTCCAGCTCGCGGGTTTTCCGGGCGGATCAGCGTTGATGTTTTTGACGCCGAGCTGCGCCCAAACCCTGAAATCCTCGTCATCGCGCGCAGCAACCTGGGTGCCGACATACATCGATTCTCTCCTCTCCCCATGCAAGTCATCATATGACATCGCATGAAATAAGATGAGTGTCGAGATACTATTGCGCTTCCGATAGCAACCTGTATCGGCGCTGGCTCGCAAGCATATGTTCGCGCATGGCTTTTCGCGCCGCGTCGGGATCCTGTTCGACGATGGCGCGCAGGATTGCCTCGTGCTCGGCCTGCACTTTGCGAAGATAATTCGCGTCACCGGTTTCCGGCAGCGTCGGGAACTGCCCGCGCGGTATGGAGCGCGAACCGAACTGACGCAGCGCCTCCAGATAAAAGCGGTTATTGGTGGCGATCGCGATGGCCGTGTGGAACTCGTAATCGGCATCGACGGTGGTTTCACCCGCATCGATGGCGCGGGCCATTTTCCGGTGCGCCGCAGAGATTGCGGCTTCCTGCTGGGCCGTGCGGCGATAGGCGGCGATTGCCGCCGCCTCCCCTTCCGTCGCAAGCCGGAACTCGAGCATTTCCAGCGTTTCCGCGATGGTGCCGACCTCGGATTGCGTCAGTTTCACGCCGGCCCATTCACTGGCATTGCTGACGAAAACACCTTTACCCTGGATCGGAACGACATAGCCAGCAGAGCGCAGATCGGCAATCGCCTCGCGAACCACTGTCCGACTCACGCCATAGCTGCGCTCCAGCTCCGGTTCCGTAGGAAGCTGATCACCGTTTTTCAGTTTTCCACTGCGAATTTCTGCGCTGAGATTATCGATGATCTGTTGTGCCCGCCTCTCCCGCGGCCTCACCCTGTCGCCCATCATGCCACTCTTCCCTCTTGCAGAATACGAATCCCTTCGCTACTCATATGATGACATGACAGCACGTCATATGTTTTCATGTTAACTCAGGGAGGAGTTGGGATGAAGTACCATCAAGAGTTTTTGCAATGGAGAATTGCGCGTCTGCGGCGAGCAGCGTGCAAAGGCTCCACCGCTGACGGCGTTCTCACAGGGAAGTACGGCCAGCAATGACGGAGATCTCACTGCGCGGGCTTGGACATCGTTTTCTGCAACTGATCGTCAGCCTCTTCATCCTGCTCTGCATCACCTTCATCATCGGTCGGGTCATGCCGACCGATCCGGTCGGGGCGATCGTCGGCGAACTTGCGGACCCGAAGGCCTATGAGGCCATGCGAGCACGGCTGGGGCTCGATCTGCCGCTTTACCAGCAGTTCTTCATCTACCTGCGCGGACTGCTGCATGGCGATTTCGGCATTGCAATCCTGACCGGCAACCCCGTGACCCGCGATCTGGCGCAGGCGTTTCCCGCGACCTTCGAACTCGCCACGCTGGCGATCATCATCTCGACGGTCGTCGGTGTCCCACTCGGTCTTGCCGCCGCCCTCTTCCGCGATACCTTCATCGACAAGTTCGCGCGCGTTTTTGCGCTTGTCGGGCATTCGATACCGGTCTTCTGGTTCGGCATCGTCGGGCTGGTGATTTTCTACGCGAACCTCAACCTTGTCGCGGGGCCCGGCCGGGTCGACGTCTTTTACGAAGGCCTCGTGGAGCCGAAGACGGGCTTGATGCTCATCGACACCCTCCTTGCGGGTGAGACGGAAATCTTCTGGAACGCGCTTGGACACATCATTCTGCCCGCCATCATCCTCGCCTATATGGCCATGGCCTATATCACCCGCATGACGAGGGCCTTCACCCTCGAACAGCTCAGCCAGGATTATGTCATCGCGGCACGGGCCAAGGGCGTCAGCCCCGCACGCACCATAACCCGTCATGTGCTGCCCAACATCGCCGTGCAGCTCATCACCGTTCTGGCGATTTCCTATGGAAACCTGCTGGAAGGCGCCGTAGTCACGGAGATCGTATTCTCCTGGCCCGGTATCGGCCAATACATGACGAATGCGCTGCTCATCGGCGACATGAATGCGATTCTGGCCGCCACGATCGTTATCGGCTTCATATTCATGCTGCTCAACTTCCTCGCCGATCTGGCCTATACCACGCTTGATCCCCGTACACGGGAGGCCGCACGATGACCGATATCGCGCATAACAATACTGTTGATCGACCCAGCGCCCTGTCGCGCCTGTCGACCACCACCATGCGGACGCTTCGAAAGCTCGCAGACGAACCGCTTGGAATGTTCGGCTTCGCCATTCTGGCCATTCTGGTTGTCGTCGCCATTTTCGCCCCGCTCATCGCGCCTTACGATCCTGCCCGTCAGGCGCTCGAAAACGCGCTCCAGCCTCCCAGCTGGGCGCATCTGGCCGGAACCGACGAATTCGGCCGCGACATTTTCAGCAGGCTTGTCTACGGCACCCGCATCACTATCCAGACGGTTTTGTCGGTCTCGATCATCGTTGGTCCGATCGGCCTTGCCATTGGCGTGATGGCCGGTTTCTTCGGTGGCAGAACCGACGCGATCCTGATGCGCGCGACCGATATCGTCCTGTCCTTCCCGTCGCTCGTGCTGGCATTGGCCTTTGCGGCCGCCATGGGCGCCGGTCTCGGCACGGCGATCATCGCGATCTCGCTGACGGCATGGCCGCCGATTGCGCGTCTTGCCCGTGCGGAAGCGCTTGTGGTGCGCAATACCGATTACGTCGCCGCCGCCCGTCTCTATGGCGCCTCGCCGCTGCGCATCCTGTTTCTATACATCGCGCCGATGTGCATTCCCTCGGTCATCGTTCGCCTGACATTGAACATGGCCGGCATCATCCTGACCGCCGCTTCACTCGGCTTCCTTGGTCTAGGAGCGCAGCCGCCGCTGCCGGAATGGGGTGCAATGATCTCCAGCGGCCGCAAGTTCATGCTCGATTACTGGTGGGTCGCCGTCATGCCCGGCATCGCCATCCTGCTGACGAGCCTTGCCTTCAACATCGCCGGCGATACGCTGCGCGACCTCCTGGATCCGCGCCATGCCCGTTCCTGATAGCTCCCCCATTCTTTCGGTCCGCGACCTCAATGTCCGTTTCGGCCGCAACACCATTCCCGCCGTGTCCAACGTCAATTTCGACGTCGGGCGCGAAAGGGTCGGCATCGTCGGTGAATCCGGCTCCGGAAAATCCACCACCGGCCGCGCCGCCATGCGGCTCCTGCCGAAAAGCGCTACCGTGACGGCGGAGCGGATGGATTTTCTCTCCGAACCGCTGCTCACAAAATCCGAACGCCAGATGGGCGCGATCCGCGGCAGCGAGATGGCGTTGATCATGCAGGATCCGCGTTATTCGCTGAACCCGGTGCTGCCCATCGGAAAGCAGGTGGCGGAAGCAGCCGAGCTGCATCTGGCGCTGACCGGCAAGGCGGCGAGAGGTGCCGCGCGCGACATGTTGCTGCGCGTGCGCATCAACGATCCCGACCGCGTGATGGCGCTTTATCCGCACCAGATATCGGGCGGCATGGGCCAGCGCGTGATGATCGCCATGATGCTACTCGCCAAGCCGAAGCTGGTCATTGCCGACGAACCGACTTCGGCCCTCGATGTCAGCGTCCGCAAGGATGTGCTTTTGCTTCTGGACGAGATGGTGCGCGAGAATAATTCCGGCCTGATCCTCATCAGCCATGACATCCGCATGGTCGCTGCCTTCTGCGAACGCGTGCTGGTCATGTATGGCGGGCGCGTCGTGGAAACGCTGACAAAGCTGGAGGATGCGCAGCATCCCTATACGCGCGGCCTGATCGCGGCGATGCCCGATCCCCGCAATCCGGTGCGGCGTCTCAAGGTGCTGGATCGTCAGGCAATCGATGCGGAGGTGATGCGATGATCACGGTGGACAAGCTCGACGTCGTCTACGGCGAAAAGGAAAAACGCAATCACGTCGTGCGCGGCGTCAGCCTCACGGTCAACAAAGGCGAGACCCTTGGTATCGTCGGCGAGAGCGGTTGCGGCAAGTCGACCTTGCTGCGGTCGCTGGCGGGGCTGGAAGCCGGCTGGACCGGCTCGATCAGCTTTAACGGCAAACCGGTCGGCAAGACCCGCAGCCGCGACGAACTGAAACTGGCCCAGATGGTATTTCAGGACCCCTACGGTTCGCTGCACCCACGCCACCGCATCGGCCGGGCGCTCGCCGAACCGATCCGCGCGATGGGGCTTGGCGATGGCTGGTCGAAGGTTCCTGCCGCCCTGCAGCAGATGGGCCTGCCCGCACATTTCGCCGAGCGCTTCCCGCACGAACTTTCCGGCGGCCAGCGCCAGCGCGTGGCAATTGCCCGCGCGCTGATCCTCGAGCCGCCGATCCTGCTGCTCGATGAGCCGACATCCGCGCTCGACGTCTCCATCCAGGCCGAAATCCTGAACCTGCTTGCCGACCAGCGCGAAGAACGCGACCTGACCTTTGTTCTCGTCAGTCACGACCTCGCGGTCATCGCCCATATGTGCGATCGCGTGCTGGTCATGCAGAACGGGGTTTTTGTCGATGAGTTGACCAAGGCCGATCTTGAAGCCGGCGTTACCCATTCGGCCTATTCAGGCGAGCTGTTCGAAAGCAGTTTTCTTTGAAATCCTCCGTCGCGACATGGTCGGCAACGGCCTGAACCGCGACGGGGCTCCGTTCAGACGGACACCGGGTCCGCGGCTCGTGCCAGCCGCGGGCGCGATAATCAGTTCAGCCGATCTCCGTTTTCATCCGAAAACAGATGGATGCCGTCAAGCGCTGGCGAGACCCTTATCTCGTCGCCGACTGCCTGCCCTATGCGTTCCCGAAAGACGCCTAGCACCCTTGAGCCGCCGAGTTTCATGGTGACCTGCGCTTCCGATCCCAGCGGTTCGACGAGCATTATCTCCGCCGGTACGCCGGACGCATCAAGTGAGAAGTGCTCTGGACGGATGCCATAGACGGCCCCTCTTCCCGCCAGACCGGCCGCAGCAGCCGGCAGGGGCAAGACCACACCCCCGGTTTCAAAACCGCCTGCCGATATCGTCCCGGACAGAAAATTCATCGATGGTGATCCGATGAAGCCGGCGACGAACTGATTTGCCGGGCGGTCGTAAAGTTCGAGCGGCGTGCCGACCTGCTCGACCCTGCCGCCGTTCAGGACCACGACCCTGTCCGCCATCGTCATCGCCTCCACCTGGTCATGCGTCACATAGATCGTGGTGGTCTTGAGCTTCTGGTGCAGCGCCTTGATCTCGCCGCGCATGACGACGCGCAGTTTCGCATCGAGATTGGACAGGGGTTCGTCGAACAGGAACACCTGCGGGTTGCGCACGATGGCACGGCCCATCGCAACACGCTGGCGCTGGCCGCCGGAAAGCTGGCGCGGATAACGGTCGAGCAGCTGTGTGAGGCCGAGAATATCCGCTGCCCAGTTCACTTTTTCAGCGATTTCCAGCTTGCTTGAACCACGATGCTCCAGCGAAAAGCCCATGTTGCTGGCGACCGTCATATGCGGATAAAGCGCATAGGACTGGAACACCATGGCGATATCGCGGTCCTTCGGGTCGAGATCGTTGACGATCCGCTCGCCGATCCTGAGTTCGCCGCCGGTAATCGTTTCAAGACCGGCTATCATCCGCAGCAATGTGGACTTGCCGCAGCCGGAGGGCCCGACAAGGACGACAAATTCGCCATCCCTGATGTCGAGATCGACACCGTGAATGGTTTTCACCGCGCCATAGCTTTTGCGGATGTCGGACAGGGTAACGTTAGCCATCGATCGATTCCGGTTCTTCAGCCCTTGAGGCCGGTATGGGCGAGGCCTTCGACGAACTGCTTCTGGGCAATCACGAAGACGATGAGCACGGGCAGCGCGGTGAGCGTCGCTGCGGCAAGCTGGATGTTCCACATCGGCCCGCCATAGGCGTCGGTATATTGGGTCAGCGCCTGCGGCAGCGTGAACATCTCGGCGCTGGAAAGAAAGACGATCGGCTCGAGGAACAGGTTCCAGGAATGCAGGAAGGTGAAGATTGCGACCGACGCCAGCGCCGGTTTTGCCAGCGGCAGCGCAATCTTGCGGAAAATCTTGAAACGCCCGAGACCATCGACACGCGCCGCTTCCTCAAGCTCGCCCGGCAGTGTGACAAAAAACTGCCGCATGACGAAGGTGGCGAAGACACTTGGCGCGCCGAAGATCGGAACAAGGATCAACGGCCAGTGGGTGTTGACCATGCCGGCCTTCAGGAACATCTGGAACAGTGGCACGATCGTCACTTCCGAGGGGATCAGGAGGCCAAGCAGCACGATCATGAAGATCAGATTGGCACCCGGAAACCGGATACGTGCGAAGGCATATCCTGCCATGGAGGAGACAATCATCGTGCCAATCGTCACGACAGCAGCAATATAGGCGGAGTTCCAATATTGCCGCACGAAGGGCTGCAACTCGAATACCTTCGAGTAGGTCGTCCAATCCTGGTTTTGGGGAAAGAACTGCGGCGGGAAGGCGAAGATGTCGCTGATCGGCTTGATCGATGATGTCACCATCCACCAGGTCGGGAAAACGAACGGGATCAACAGCACACACAACAGCCCGTAAAGCGTCACCTGCATGCGGGGGGAAAGGTCAGCTTTCATAAAAGACGATCCTCTTGCGCATCTGCCACTGGGCGAAGGTCAATACTGCGACGATCAGGAACAGCAGGATGGAAAGCGTCGAGCCATAACCGAAGAAATGGAACTGGAAGGCCTGCTGATAGAGGTAATAGACCAGCACCGTGGTCGAGAGACCCGGCCCGCCCTGGGTCAGAACCGCAATCTGCGCAAACACCTGCAGCGAGCCGACGATGGTGATGATCGAGGTCAACAGGATAGTGGGGCTGATCAGCGGCAGGGTGATGCGACGAAACTGCTTGAAGGCGGGCGCACCGTCGATGCGGGCCGCCTCGTAGAGTTCCTTCGGCACGCCCTGGAGCGCCGCCAAAAACAGGATCATGTTGAGCCCGACATTCTTGAAGACCTGCACGACGATGACAGAAATCATCGCTGTCGTCTCCTCGCGCAGCCAGTTGGGCCCCTCGATGCCGATCATCAGCAACATGCCGTTGATGCCGCCGTTCTTCTGCAACAGAAAACCCCAGACAATCGTCCAGGCGACCAGCGAAACAACCACCGGCGAGAAGAACAGGGTTCTGAAGATCGCAATACCGGCAAGTTTCTGGTTGAGCAGCACGGCGAGCAGCAGCGCCAGCGACAGGTTGAACACGACAAGCCCGGCCGAGAAGATCGCGGTCGCGCCCAGCACCCCACGAAGATTGCCGTCTTCCATCAACATCCGGTAGTTCTGCGTACCGGTATAGGTGAAGGTATTGGCGAGCACATTCCACTCATGCAGTGAATACCAGAACACCAACCCGAGCGGGATCAGCACGAAGATGGCGATCCCGATCAGTTGCGGGGCGATGAACAGAAAGCCTGCGAGGCTGTCGCGCCGCGCGATGGTCCAGAACGCCGATACCGGGCGATCTTGACGACGGGTAACTTCCTGCGCGACAGCCATGGCTTTCTCCTTAACGCTTCAGGAGCGGCCCGATCTGGCCGCAGATTTTTTGAAGCGCACCCGCGACATCGGCCTCCGGCCGCCAGACGGCGTCGAGGTTCGAGCGCACGATCTGCTGGATCTGGGCAAAGCCGGTATGGCCGGGCATGACCTTGCCGGTGGCGATGCCTGATATGACGACCTTTTCGATCTGCTCCTGGCTGAGCAGCGGATTGGTCTTTTTCAACACCTCCGCATTCAGCAGCGACTTGCGCGCCGAGGGAAAGAACTGGCTGAGCTTGGTGGAATTTTCCGGATTGGTCATGTAGGCGACGAACTCGGCTGCAGTCTCGGCATTCTTGCCGGACTGCATGACGCCGATGCCCGCCTGGCCGATCAAGGCATATTCGCCAGCCGGCCCCTTGGGCAGCGGCACGAGGTCCCAGCCGAAAGGCTTGTCCTTCGGCAGAAGCGAGGCACGGCTGATCTGGGTTATGGTCATGGCCGCATTACCGGCAAAGAAATCGACCGTCTCGCCCGGACCGGGCATGGCCTTCTTCTCGAAGATGGCGTCGTGGATGAACGAGACGGCATCCGCCATCGGCTTTTCCGCCATGGTGCAGGTTGTACCGTCAGCGCTCCAGGGGGAAGCACCCCAGCCGTTCCACACCGAGGTGAGATATTGCCAGCTCTGGTAATTGAAATCACGGACGACAAGCCCGCCCTTGCCGGCTTTTGCGACGGCAGAGGCCGTGGCGATGGCGTTCTCCCATGTCCATTCGCCGGCAGCGATCATGTCCGCCGGCGTCTTGGCGCCTGCGGCCTTGATGAGATCATTGTTGGCGAAGACGGCAAAGGGTGAGGTCGAGAACGGATAGGCGAAGAGCTTGCCATCCTGCGACCAGCGTTCCGTGGCGCCGGCGCTGACTTCCTCGAGATTGTAACCCTGCGCGGCTTTCAGCGTGTCGGTGAGCGGGTAGAGCGCGCCTGACTTGACGAAATCATAGGCCGAGGTCTCGAAAATCCACGCCATGTCAGGCGCATTGCCGCCCGCAATCTGGGTCGTGAGCGCAGTCGTGTAGGTGTCGAAAGGCAGGGACTCATAGGTCACGCTGACATTTGGATGGTCCTTCTTGAAGCCGGCCGCGATGTCGTTGAACAGCTTCAGATGCGCCTCGTTGGCGCTCCAGATCGTCATGCGCAGCTTGATCGCATCCTGCGCCGCGGCTGTTCCGGCCAGTGCAAACGAGCCGATGAGGGCCAGCGCGCAGGCGGTGGATTGCATTTTCCAATGATTGTTCATTCCCAGTCCTCCTCCAAAGATGGGTTCGATCGAACGGCAGTCCGCCGTCCTAATAGGCCGCTATGTCCGGCCAGCGTATTTCGATGCCTTCGCGGGTCAGCGCCATCTGGAAGGCATGAAGATGGTCGTCGTCTTCCTGCACCTGATGCGGTGCGAGACCTTTTTCCAGGCAGTGGGCCGCAAGCATTCCAGCCACTTCGCCGATATTCCATTCGACCGGATGCAGGCGGTAGCAACCGTTGGTGATATGCGTCGTGCCGATATTCTTGCCAGCTGGAATGAGGTTCTTCACGCGTTCAGGGATCAGCGCGCCGAGCGGAATCTCGAAGGGGCAGGAAGGCACGTCAATGTAATTGTCGCCGCCGGTCGATGGATGCAGATCGATGCGGTACATGCCGATACCGATGCTGTCGCGATATCGCACCGCGCCTTTGTCACCGCGAACCGTGTAGGAAAGGTCCTGCTCGACGATGCGCGTGACCGGCTTGATGCGGCGGCTTTCACGAATATAGGGCGCCATGGCGAGGCCATGTTCGGTGCCGGTGATATCGCCTCTCAGCCGCAGCCCGCGGAAACCCTGCCCGCCATCAAGACGCGGCGCTTCCGTCTGCAGCCAGTAGAAGACCGAATAGGAAAGGTCCGCCGCCGCCTTCAGATGCCGCGCCTTTTCCTCTTCCGACACATCGATAATCGTGCCGTCCATATAGTCGATCATCGGCCAGTTCACGAGGCAGATGTCGGACTTGTAGAAACCGGGCGTAAAGTTCTTCCGCGCCGCGATACGGCGGAAAATCCAGAGGTTTTCATCGCCGCCGCCCTTGCGCTGGTCGGCATCCACCAGCAGCGGATCGTCATCGGGATTTGGCGTGAAGGATCGGGTGGTGTGCTCAAGCGTGCGCGGATGCGGTGCGGTGAAACCGAGGAGCGGGCCACCCCAGAAATGCGGCTGGTACGAGCGCCAGTAATCGTAATTGTCAGGCTTGTCGATCGTCTGGTCACCCTCGACATGGTCGATGGCAAAGCAGATCGATACGGCCTGCACATTGTCCGGCTGGGCTTCGGCCGGCGCGCTGGGTTCACCCGTGTCCGACTGCGCCTCGAAACCCTTGGCGTATTCCGTGCCCGTCATCGGCAACAGATCGCCGAGTTCGGTGGCATCAAGGATGTAATCGGCGGAAATGACGATTTCAGCGCCGCTGTCGCGATGACGGGCGGTTACTGAGCGAACCCTGTCGCCCTCGACATCGGCCGCGACCGGACGCCAGGGCTTGAGCACCGTCAGACGGCCGGCGCCGATATAGGGGATCAGCATGCTTTCCATGACCGCGAGGCTGACGCGCGGCTCGGCGCAGATGCGGCTCACCCATCCGCCGCCCGGATTGAGATCACCCCATGCCCGTGCGCCTTCCGTCAGCGGATAATGGTCACGATAATATTGACGCACACCGTTGCGCAGCGCCCGGTAAGAGCGGGTGATGCCGAATTGCTCGACCCATGAATGCTCATCCGACGGAACGGCCTGACTGGTCAATTGTCCGCCGATCCAGTCATATTCCTCGGTCATGATAACGCGCTTTCCGGCCCGCGCGGCAGCCAGTGCCGCCGCCACGCCGCCAAGGCCGCCACCGACCACGAGAATATCTGCTTGCATGTCTTTCACGTCGTCACATCCGTTTTGTTGACTGGGGACTTGTTTGCGGAGCCTGCCGGGGCCGGGCCCAATGTTTCCCCTCTGACGGGTTCACATTTGAGAAGGATCTGGCTACCCGGACTGCCGGTCTCGATGCGGTTGACGAGCATGGCAGTCGCCTGCCGGCCCATCTCCTCGCGGGGAATTTCATAGGAGGTGAAGCGCACCGGACTGCGCGCGGCCCTGATATGGCTGCCAAGCACGATCATCGAAAAAGCCCCGGGCACGGCAAGCCCGCGCGCCCTTGCCAGGGTTTCGACACGCACGGCATCGGCCAGTTCTATGAAGAAGGCCGCCGTCGCCCCGCTTTCAAGGATGGCATCGAGGATCTTGTCCGCCGGCCGGTTAACGGCCTTGATATGAAGGGCAAGCGTGGCTGCATCACCGAGCGCCGCACTGAAACCACGCCAGCGGTCGGCGATCGATTCCGCCGGGCCATCGGGGCCGATATAAGCGAGCTTCGAGTGCCCCAGCGCTCTGGCGTCCTCGACGAGCTGCCGCGTTCCCGCGGCATAGTCGCCGCCCACATAAGGAACCGGCCCGCCAGCGTCTCCCCGTCGGCCGATCGCCACGAAAGGATAGTCTTCCGAGACCAGCCGGGCGAGTTCCTTGCGGTCGAATTCGCGACCGAGAACCAGACAGCCATCGGCGATCCTGAGCCTGTTGCCTTCCGAAAAAATCTTGCGGTTATTGCCGACGCCGGCGCTGGTCAGCAGCAGAAGATCATAAGCCTGCTGCTGCGCTTCTTCCTCGATACCCAGCAGGAACGGCGTGAAGAAGTCGGCCTGGGCGCTCGGGAATGCTGGCTCATAGGTGAAAACGCCGAGGATCCGGTTCTGCCCCTTGGCCATGCGCCGCGCAATCGGATCGGCAACATAACCGGTCTGGCGAATGACGGCCTGCACCCTTTCCCGGGTTTCGTCCGGGATGCGCGCGACCGCTGCCGGCGCGCCGTTCAGAACAAGCGACACCGTTGCCTGGCTGACACCGGCAAGCTTGGCGATATCGTTCTGCGTGAGACGTCTGTGACTGGACACGCCATGCCCTCCTTCGGCATTGGTTCCATGCTAATACGTATTAGCAGCTAATGCGTATTAGCACCATTTCCGCGTAGGGAGTCAAGCGATAAAGTGCATTCGCTGAAAGGGTCGCAGATTATCGCAAGCCTGCGCTGCAATGGCGAAACGCGGCAGAAACGGCAATGTCAGCTGTAAAAAACAGCGGTTGGCCCGGATTTACGGACCCGAGGGTGCTTTTTCGCCCGCGAGCTTCTGCTCAAGCAACCAAGTCCACATCCCCTCGTCGTTCAGCACTTTTCCCTCGACCGCCTGATGGTCCGTGTCCTCAAGCACGGTGAGCCGAACATTGCGCTTCAGCTCCTTCAGACGTTGCACAAGAACCACTGTATCGGATAACGGGATAACCTCGTCATTTGCACCATGAAAGGCCCAGAAAGCCGCCTTCTCGTTCGTTCGATTGAGGTAGTGCCGAATGCCGCCGCCGGCAATCGGAACCACCGCGGCGTAAGTTTGAGGAAACTGCTCTGCCATGGACCATGCGCCGAACCCTCCCCGGCTATAGCCGATCAGATAGATGCGTTCCCGATCCACCCGGTGGTTGGCCACCACCGCCTCAAGAACGCTTGCAACACGCTCGATCGGGTAAAGTAGTTCCTCGCTCGGATTTTGCGGTGAAAACACCAGGAAGGGAAAGTCACGTCCCTCCTCGATCATTTTCGGCAAGCCGCTCGATCGTAGCTTTTCGACGTCGCTGCCGCCCTGATCGCCGCCATGCAGCCAGACGACAAGAGGATAGGTCTTGTTCGAGCCGGCGTAATCCTTGGGCGTATAAAGCAGGTAGTTGATGTCAGAAGCGATGGTGACATCGGATTTCATCGCTTTCTGTTCGGCCTGTGCAAATGTCGAGGCGGTGATTGCGGCCAGAGCGATCAGGTAGAATTTAAGTCGTCTCATGATTTTTTCCTCCCAGTGTATAAGCCTCTTCCGGGGCAATGACCGTTAAACCCGATAGGGTTCAAGGCTCCCGGAAAAAGCAGAAAAAGCGCCTCGGAAAACATGAAATATCCCTTTTTTTCAAACCAATGAGACAACTGCCTCATCTGATTTCCGGCGATGCGACGACAGCATATCCGCTTCCGCTCCTGAGGCAACATTCGCGGAAGAGCCTTCAGAAATCGAGTTGTCAGGTGATGGCGGCAACCGGACTTGCGCAGCAAGGCTTTTGCGTTCAGCATTTGTTCTGGCTTGCTGTTTGAGTCTTTGCTAATCATTGCGGTACGAACGCGAAACGGCGGCGCGGGCTCAATCGCCCGCCGTTTTCGGGCAGGCAACTTCGCCTAGAACAGATATCGAGGATTAGTGCAGGATGGCGGTTGCCTATCTGGAAAAACTGAACGAGCAGCAACGCAAGGCCGTGGAACATGGTGTTGGACTGGTGGATGGACATGTCGCCGGTCCGCTTTTGATCATCGCCGGCGCCGGTTCGGGCAAGACCAATACGCTAGCTCACCGTGTTGCGCATCTTATCGTGAATGGCGCCGATCCCCGGCGCATCCTGCTGATGACGTTCTCAAGACGCGCCGCCTCCGAGATGGCGCGCCGTGTCGAACGGATATGCAAGCAGGTCCTCGGGGCAAATTCGGCAATCATGACAGATGCATTGGCCTGGTCGGGCACGTTTCACGGCATTGGTGCACGGCTGTTGCGCATCTACGCCGAGCAAATCGGCCTCAACATCGATTTCACCATCCACGACCGCGAAGACAGTGCCGACCTGATGAACCTTGCGCGGCACGAGCTGGGTTTTTCCAAAACTGAAAGCCGCTTTCCGACGAAGGGCACCTGTCTTGCAATCTATTCGCGCGTCGTAAATTCCCAGACGCCGCTCAAGGACATCTTGCGCCAGCATTATCCCTGGGTTGCGAACTGGGAAAGCGAACTCAAGGAACTGTTCGCGGCCTATGTCGAGGCCAAGCAGGTCCAGAACGTGCTCGATTACGACGATCTTCTGCTCTACTGGGCCCAGATGGTCAGCGACCCCGTTCTGGCTGACGATATAGGCAACCGCTTCGACCATGTGATGGTCGATGAATATCAAGATACCAACCGGCTGCAGGCTTCGGTGCTGATGGCGCTGAAGCCCGATGGCCGCGGCTTGACCGTGGTAGGCGACGACGCGCAGTCGATCTATTCCTTCCGTGCGGCGACCGTGCGAAACATCCTCGATTTCCCGGCTTCCTTCAGCCCTGCTGCCGACATCATCACGCTTGACCGCAACTATCGTTCGACGCAGCCGATCCTTGCGGCCGCCAACGGCGTCATCGATCTCGCGCGCGAGCGCTTCACCAAAAACCTCTGGACCGAACGGGTATCGCTCGAGCGCCCAAGGCTCGTAACGGTGAAGGATGAAACCGAGCAGGCGAACTTCATCATCGACCAGATCCTCGCCAACCGCGAAACCGGTATAACGCTGAAACAGCAGGCCGTGCTGTTCCGCACCTCCAGCCATAGTGGCCCGCTCGAGGTGGAACTGACCCGCCGCAACATCCCCTTCGTCAAATTCGGTGGCCTGAAATTCCTGGACAGCGCCCATGTGAAGGACATGCTGGCCGTGCTGCGTTTTGCCCAAAATCCGCGCGACCGCGTCGCCGGTTTCCGGCTGCTACAGATGCTGCCAGGCATTGGACCGAAGAAGGCCGGCAATATTCTCGATACGATCGCGACAGACCCCGAGCCGTTGCTTGCCCTTGCCGAAATTCCACCGCCGCCGAAGACCGGCGATGACTGGACAACCTTCACGCAGATGCTGGTGGGCCTGCGACAGGGCCCCAATGGCTGGCCGGGTGAAATCGGGCAGGCGCGGCTGTGGTACGAACCGCATCTCGAGCGCATCCACGAAGATGCGGACACCCGCAAGGCCGATCTGCTGCAACTCGAGCAGATCGCCGGCGGCTACCCTTCACGCGAGCGCTTCCTGACCGAGCTTACGCTTGATCCGCCCGACGCCACCAGCGATCAGGCTGGCGTGCCGCTGCTCGATGAAGATTATCTCAGCCTGTCCACCATCCATTCGGCAAAAGGCCAGGAGTGGCGCTCCGTCTTCATTCTGAACGTGGTCGACGGGTGCATTCCCTCCGACCTCGGTGTCGGCACCACCCAGGAACTGGAGGAAGAGCGCCGGCTGCTTTACGTCGCCATGACCCGCGCCAAGGACAGCCTGTCACTGATCACGCCGCAACGTTTCTTTACCGGCGGCCAGAACCAGCAAGGCGACCGGCATGTCTACGCCGCAAGAACCCGCTTCATTCCGGCGACCTTACTGCAATTCTTCGAGACGATGGCCTGGCCGCTGGTTTCAGCCGCAGCTTCGGAGCGCAGCGCGCAGCAGATCCGCATTGACGTGGGTGCGCGGATGCGCGCCATGTGGAAATAAAAAGCGGGGCGTTCACCCCGCTCTCATGACTGGTGATTGTTTTCCGGTCGACGCCGTTGTCAGAACTTCACGCTGGCCGTGAGGCTGACATTGAAGGGCTCGCCCACGGCATTGGCATAGCTGGTGGAGCCAATGGACGAGGTGTAATGGGTCTTGTCGAAGATGTTCTTCAGGTTGAGTTGCAGCGTCACCGGCTTTTCGAACTGAAGCGTGTAGGTGGCGAAGGCGTCGAAGACCGCATAGCCCGGCAGATTATAGGAATTGTCGTTGATGCCGGCGCGCTCACCCACCGCCCGGACGCCACCGCCGATGCGCAGCGTATTGCCGTTCGGACCGACCTCACCGACATCATAGGCAAGAAAGAGCGAGCCGGTGTGGCGCGCCACATTCGGCAGGCGCTTGCCGGCATAGGTGGGATCTTCGAGTACGAGCGCATCCGTATAGGCATAGCTTGCGATGAGATCGAGATCGTCGGTCAGGCTGCCGGCAATATCGACCTCCACACCGCGCGAACGGACGAGCCCGGCGGCCTTCACCGTCGAGACGCCGCCGACATCCTCCGAATAGGCGACATTGCGCTTGCGGGCGTTGAACAGGGCGATATTGGCGTTGAGCCCGTCGAAAAGATCGAACTTCGCGCCCAGTTCGTAGGAAATGCCCTCTTCTGGATCAAGCCCGCCATAATAGGCGCCGATGGATGACTGCGGGCGCAAGGTTTTGGCCACATTGGCGTAAAGCGAGGCATTCGGAGTGAGCTTGTAGACGAGGCCGGCATTGGGAATGAGTTCGCCGCCATCCTTCTCGGTATTGACGACGAAGGGACGGCCCTTACCGGCATAGATGTCGTAATATTGGTAACGCAAGCCGCCGACCGCGATCCACTGATCGTTAAGATGCAGGGCGTCCTGCATGTAGATCGAGGCGGTGGAAAGTTTTTCCGTCTGGTCGTTGTCGACCGCTCTCACCGTGGTGCACACCGCCAAGCGGCCATAAACCGGATTGTTGATGTTGAAATTCGTGGAATTCGCGCATCTCAACATGTCGGTGCGCAGGGTGTCGCTGTAGTCATAGGACGCACCGAACAGCAGGTCGTTGCGCAGCCCGCCGATTTCGGCCTCGCCTGTCAGATCCGCCCGCACCGCGTGATTGTAGATCGTGGAATATTGCGTCGCATCGGCTCGTCGCGTCACCTGTCCGGTGCGGGAATTATAGCCCATCACACGCGCCTGATTGTCCGAATATTCGTTGCGGCTATAGGCGTAATTCAGCGACAGCTTCCAGTCATCAGAGAGATGACGGTCTACGGCGATGCTCGCCAGATCGGATTTGCCGTCGGTGATATTATAGGCTTCATCAAGGCGCAGGCGGCGGCTGACGTTGATCGCCTTGCCGGTCGCCGGGTCGAAGATCGTGCCGCGGTCAAACGGCACGCTGTAGTCCTCATGCATGTAGGAAACCGTAATATCGGTGTCCTCGCCGCTCCATTTCAGCGAAGGCGCGATCAGCCAATTTTTCTTCTCACCGAAATTACGCCAGTAATCGCTGTTTTCCCCCTCGCCGATCAGGCGATAGGAAAAATCCGTGCCCGCAATCGGACCGGTCACATCGAAACCGCCCGATGTGCCGTACTTGCCCGCCCCATAGGCGGAAAAGCGCGAATAGGCCTCCGCTGTGAACGTGTCTTCCGGCTTCTTCGTCACGACATTCACCATGCCGCCGGGATCGAGAATGCCGTAAAGCGTGGAGGCCGGGCCTTTCAGCACTTCCACCCGCTCGACCGTATCGTTGAAGGAATGCGGCAAGGCCGTCTTCAGCCCGTTGACGAGGATGGACCCGTCGCGATTGTCCCCGAAACCACGGCGGATGACGGCATCCTGCGTACCGCCGAGCGTATTTGCCTGGGTGACGCCGCTGACATTTGCCAGCGCATCGTCCAGCGAGCGCGCCTGCTGATCGCGCAGCACCTCGGCCGTCACCACATTGACCGATTGCGGAATATCGAGGAGCGGCGTCTCAGTGCGCGTCGCCGTGCCCGTCGTTACCGGCTGATAACCGCGCGCACCTTTTTTCACATCCGCATTGACGGTTATGGTTTCGAGCACGGTCGTCCCGTCGGCATTCTTTTTCGGCGCAGTACTGTCCTGCGCGAATGCGGGCAGGGCAACCCCAGCCAGAAGAAATGTCAGCAGCGCCCGCGAGCGCACCCTAATGATCATCGAACCGTCATGCATCCTGTCTTGTCCCCGACTGCCCAAATCGTCATCGCGACGATGCACCGCTCTTTCAATTGATGAATGTAGTAGTCAACTTTATTACCGCATCAGCGCGGCAAAACGTCGGCACCGAAGGCTGCATTCGCGCTTCCTTCCGTGTCATTTCAGCCCATGACAGCCGCTTTTTGTTCAAATCGACCGGCAAAAACTGCTTTTTCGCACGCTATATACTTGACTACTACAGTCATCAATAATTCTGGTGGCAATTCATTAAGGCGGGGACGATTTTGAACGACGGCATGAGACCCATAAGGACGGATACAGGGCTTGCGGCAGAGGCAATCGAGCTTGCCTACGGCGACACGCCGGTGCTTGCGGATATGTCCATCGATGTCGCGCCGAACCGCTTCACTATTCTGCTTGGCCCGAACGGCTCCGGAAAATCCACGCTTCTTTCAGCGCTTGCCCGCCTGCACCGGCCGACGCGGGGCCATATTCTTCTAAACGGTAGCGATATCTTCCGCCAACCGACCAAGAAGGTGGCAAAAAAGCTCGGCATGCTGGCGCAGCAGAACCATACGCCGGAGGGGCTTTCGGTTTTCGATCTCGTCTCCCGGGGCCGTTACCCGCATCAGGGATTTCTGAAGCAATGGAGCGAGGAAGACGCCCGCGCGGTGAAAGAGGCGCTTTCCGTGACCGGCATGTCCGAACTGGCGGATCGAGCGGTCGACAGCCTTTCAGGCGGGCAACGCCAGCGCGCCTGGATCGCCATGGCGCTGGCGCAGCAGACGGATATAATTCTTCTCGACGAGCCGACGACATTTCTCGATCTGCATCACCAGATGGAGGTGCTGGACATGCTGGCGGGCCTCGTCAACCACCACAACCGCACGATCGTGGCGGTGCTGCACGACATCAATCTCGCCATGCAATATGCCGATCACCTGATTTTCCTGAAAGACGGGCGGCTGCGGCACCGGCTGGAAACAGCGGCGGCCTGCGATGCCGGCATTATCGCCGATGTCTTCGACATGGCAGTTGCCCAGCTGATGCATCCGGTAACGGCACGGCCGGTATTTCTTCCCCTGCCCGGACGGGCCGGCGCGGCATGATGCCCAACGCAACCAGCGGAGGCGCCCTTGCCCTGCGCGAGCGTGCCTATGGCCGCACGCTTGCGGCAGCACTTCTCCTTCTGCTCGCCATGCTGCTTCTTGTGCTGGCACATATGGCCACCGGCCCGCGCCCCATTTCGCCGCAGGTTCTGCACGATCTGATATTTGCGCATGACGCCCGCAATTTCGACCAGCAGGTTTTGATGCGCCTGCGCCTGCCGCGTCTGCTGGTTGCGATGCAGGCCGGGGCCTGCCTTGGAACAGCGGGGCTTCTGCTGCAAACCCTGCTTCGAAATCCGCTTGGCGAGCCGCATATTCTGGGGTTGAATGCCGGGGCGAGCCTCGCTGTCGTTCTGGCGACAGTGATGCCGTTCGGGCTGATCGCAACGCCGCTCCTCCGCCCGTTGCTGGCAGCGACGGGCGCGGGCATCAGCTTCTCGATCGTACTTCTCCTTGCTTCCGCCGGTCGGCAGGGGCTGACACCGGCAAAACTCGTTTTTTGCGGCATTGCGCTTTCCACGCTTGCCGGAACCCTCACCTCCGCCATCCTCATTCTCAATGAGGAAACATTGCAGCAGATGCGTTTCTGGCTTGTGGGCGATACGGCCGGCGTTTCCATGGCAGCCATCGCCGCCGCCCTGCCTGCGGCAATGATTGCGCTCGTCCTCGCTTTCGCCGTCGCTCCGCGGCTCGATCTACTGGGGCTGGGCGACAACGCAGCCGCAGCGCTTGGCGTGCCGATCCGTTCGACGCGGATTCTGGCGCTTGTCTCCATATCGCTGTTCTGCGGCGCGGCCATCGCCGTCGTCGGTCCCATCGGTTTCGTCGGCCTGGTCGTACCGCCGCTCGTTGCACGCCTGAAAACGGGTCGGATTCTGCTTGCCATACCCATCGCTGCACTCGGCGGCGCAGTCCTCTTGATCGCCGCCGATCTTGTCGCCCGCCTCATTCTCCTGCCGAAAGAACTGCCCACCGGCGCGATGACCGGCCTTGTCGGCGCGCCGGTGTTTCTCTGGCTGGTGCGCAGGGTGCTGAAATGAACCGTTACCGGGTTGTCCGACTGGGGCGCTTTTCCGTCCGCTTCATGCCGTCGCGGCTAACCACTCTGCTGGTGCTTTTCCTCTGCCTCATGCTCGTCGCCCTGTGGTCGCTCACCGCCGGCAGCCAGCATATTCCCGCCTCCGCCCTGTGGTCGCTTGTCACCGAAACCAACACCGATCCCGCCGTGACCGACGCGGTCGTGGTTCTCGACTTCCGGCTCTCGCGTCTGGCGCTTGCGATGGTGGCCGGGGCCATGCTCGGCATTGCCGGCGCCATCATGCAGGCCACGACCCGCAACGGCCTTGCCGATCCTGGCTTGCTCGGCGTGCGCGAGGGCGCATCCCTTGCCGTGCTGGGTTGCCTGTTCCTGCTGCCGTCCCTTCCGGTCACGTTGCGTCCCGTCGCGGGTATTACCGGCGGGATGGCAAGTGCCGCAATCGTTCTGATGCTCTCCGGCGCAACCTCGCGCCTGCGCTTCGTGTTGACCGGCATCGGCTTTTCATGGTTTTTATCAGCGCTGCTGCTTATTCTCATGGCGTCGCTGGATATTCGTAATTTGCAGACGGCGATGATCTGGATGGCTGGCAACCTGCAGAGCGCAAGCTGGACCGCCGTTTCAATCCTCTCCGTCATCCTCCTCATCGCCCTTGGCCTTTTGCTCCTGACGGCGCGCGCCGCAGACGTGCAGGCGCTCGGCGATCATGCGGCGACCGCGCTTGGCGTCCATAGCCGTCTCCTTTCTGTGCTTCATGTCACGCTTGCCGTCACACTCACCGCATCCTGCGTTTCCTTCACCGGCAGCATCGGTTTTGTCGGTCTGATTGGGCCGCATATCACCCGGCTTCTGTTGCCCGGCGGCTCCTATCCCGGGCTTGTCTTGGGCGCAGGCCTGACAGGCGCAATTCTGGTCGCAGCATCCGACACCATCGCCCGAACCGCCTTTTCACCGTTGGAGCTACCGACCGGCCTCGTTCTTTCCGCCGTTGGCCCACCCACGCTGCTTGCTCTTCTCTGGTTTCACCGGCATCGCCTATAGGTCCCCCATGCGCAAAACACTTCTCGCCTTTCTCCCAGTTGCCGCTTTTCTCTTTGGCATAGCGACGGCCCAGGCCGAAGAGACTAGCCGAAGTTTCACCGACGACCTCGGCCGCAGCGTTTCCATTCCGGCAAAGCCGAAACGCATCGTGACGCTACACGATATCGACCTCACCATTCCGCTGATCGAGCTCGGCGTGACGCCGGTGGGCAGCCACGGCCGCGTGGGGGCGAACGGCAAACCCTATCTGCGCTCCAGCGCCATTCTGACTGGCGTTGATTTCGACAATAGCGACATCGCCTATATCGGCTCCCTCAATGCCGATCTGGAGGCGATTATCGCCCTCAAGCCCGATCTCATCCTGACCGAACCGGATCGGCCTACCCCCGTTGAAAAACTGGCGCAGATCGCCCCGACCGTCGCCATCGACAATACCAAGGACGGCGCGCCGCATATTTACAAAGTGCTGGCCGAGCTGACCGGCACGCAGGCGCGCCTTGCCGTGCTGGACCGGCGCTACCGCGCACAGATCGAGGCGCTGAAGGCATCGGTCGATACCGGCGCCATCACCGTTTCGGTGTTCCAGCCGCTCAACGGCAAGATCAGTGTCTACCACACCTATCGGGCGCTCGGCCGCGTGCTGCGGGATGCGGGTTTCCGTTTCCCCGCCATCATCGACGCCATTCCGGATGGCGACCGTATCGAGATCAGCGCCGAACGTTTGCCGGAACTCGATGCCGATATCATCTTCGATCCCTATCGCTCCGATACCGGCGCTTCGCCGCAGGCGGAAATCGACATGATGGAAACCGTAATGCCGGGTTTTTGCAATTTTCTCGAGGCCTGCCGCAACGGTCGGTACATCCTCCTGCCGCGCGAGGAAGCGATTTCCAACTCCTATGCCGCGCTCAGCCTCATGGTAGCTGCTGTCCAGTCGCATTTGACGGTGCGGCCAGCGCACAAAAAGTGACGGCGACGATCACTACGGACAAAAGCGCTTGCCTCCCGGCTTGGCGCGCTGCTAATTCGAGAAGAAGAGTAGAAAACTCAGCTTCACGGAAGAATTCATGCCGGCTGGCGAAACGCATACATCGAGGCTTCGGCGCACCGACCGTTTCGGAGAGCAGCTGCGCAAGCGCCGCGACCGCCTGTCACCGGGCCTGCTTGCCGTTGCCGAATATATTGATGGCCACCGCCATGCCGTTCTCGCCAAATCGGCACTGGAAATCGGCTTCGAGACCAATACATCCGATGCGACCGTCATCCGCGCCATACAGGCGCTCGGCTTCCAGGGGCTGGTCGATCTCAAGGAAACGCTGGAGGCCTATCTGGGCGTGACGGATTCGCCCGTCGAAAAAATGGCGGCGACGACAAAATCCATATCCGGCAACTGCGATGCAGCGATAGATTTCGTACTCGAAAATCAGAAGAACACGCTGGAGATGCTCTCAAGCGTCGAAAACCGCGAAGCCATGGCGGCGGCCGTGCGGCTTCTCTCGCAAGCGCGTGGCATCGGCGTGCTCGGCATCGGCGCCTCCGGCATCATCGCCACCTATGCCGCAAGGCTGTTCCAGCGCTCGGGCGTCCATTCCTATGCGCTCAACGCCACCGGCATCGCGCTTGCCGAACAGTTGCTCGAGCTTGAAAACGGCCACGTCCTCATCATGCTCCTGCACGGCCGCGCCCACCGCGAAGCCCAGACCGCCATAGCCGAAGCCGGCCGCCTCGACATCCCGATCATCATGCTGCTCGGCCAGGAAGACAGCGTGCTTAAAAAACACGCCAACGCCAGCCTCTTCCTGCCCCGCGCCAAAAACGAAGGCGTGGCGCTCCACGCCCCCACCTTCATCGCCATGGAAACCATGGCCCTTGCCCTCTCCGCCGCCTGCCCCGAGCGAAGCCTTGAGACGCTGGAGCGGCTGGTGGAGCTGAGGACGTCGATCAGGCCGCATAAGCGGGTTTAGAACTAGCACCGCATCGAACTCGTCCGATGTCAGCTTGCAGCCTTAGGTCGCCACCCGTCTCTCTTTGTGGTCAAATTTGTGTACCGAATGAAGTATATCTGACGCGACATTTCGCCATGTCCGCATTTGTGGTTTGAATTCGGCTATTTTCGTTTTCAAGGCAGCATACCTATCCGGGTCCAGCAACAACCTGCGAACCAAATCCGCCAGTTCATCCGGTTTCTCCGGATTGAAATACAGTGCGAGTGTACCCCCTGCCTCCCTCAAGGCCGGCACATCCGCGGCAAAAGCCGGGGTCCCGCACCAAAGAGCTTCGCTAATCGGCAAGCCCCACCCTTCCATCCTGCTCGGCAAAACGAGGCCGTAGGCATTTTCGTAAAGCAGACGTAATTCCGCTTGGTTCGGGTTAAGAACAAAGTGGAACTTGTCGACTATAGGGCGAAACTTCTCCTGCTTTAAGAATTTTTCAACTCTTTTACGTCTCGCGCCTGCCAACACCAGTGCGGGCGGAACGACACCGGAAGCCTGTAATAGAAGCATGGCTTCAACAACACATTCCAAGTTCTTACGGCCGTTATAAATACCGACGCCCAGAAGGTAACGACCTTGAGGGGGCTTCTTATCTATTGGCTCAACCGTCGGCCGAAGTTCATTACAAAGCGGGATAGCGACAACGTCCGGCACTGGCGGCAATGTCCCCATATCTGAAAAATGCTTTACTTCCCGCGCCGTAAATTCCGAATTTGTCAAAATCAGCGCCGCTGCCCCGATAGCGACCTTGTTATCGTGAATAAAATTCCGCGGAAACGAAAACTGATTCCGATGTGTGAAATTATGCAATGGGATCATGTCATGGAGCATCGGAATGAAAGTGGCTTTTTCGCCCCGTTCATTCAACGCCATGATATAGTCAGACATGATTTTTGGCCTGCCCAGCGAAACCAGAATTTGCCCGTCGAGATTAACCTCCCGAACAGCACTCGCCGGAATAGTTGCCCAACGTTTGCGATTGCGATGCTCGACTATCGTGCGCACCATCCCGTAGAAAAAAGACTTCAAAAAGTTAGTATCAAAAAGATTCTGCCTCAGACGCAATGGCGTGGCGCTTGAAGGAATATTGGGATCCAGAACACCGGTTGGCGATGCGTCACCAGTACGGGGAAAAACCTCAAAAAACCGACGATGCAGCGGCGAATAGATTACATACCTTACAGATTTATCCGCCAAAGTCAGTTCATAAGCGACTTCCATTACGGTTCGCGCAATTCCGTAATATTTAAACTTGACTCCCGAATTCAGGAAAAGTTCCGACAGATCAAAAAAGACTTGGGGCATTTACCGTCCTGCCTGACGGACACTTCCGTCATGAAACATATTAGATTGCAAAAACTTACGAGCTCATATGCCACGCTGTTGCCGATCGCCCACCATGCATTTTGGCATATAGATTTTGGACAGCACATTTGTCAACGTCGAGAACCTTCTAGTCGCGCAAAACTACACATTTCCATCCAACATCTAAAGCGGAGATTTCTCCCGTTCTTCCCTCTGCCAGAACGGGGCGTGATGACATCCTCGCCAGAGGGAGATTGACACTTAGTGATCACCCATTTAAGTGCACTAAGCCAATTTTGGATTAGCCGTGCCTCGGCATTTGGACCAGTGTTAAGCTTTGAGTTTTTCGAGCATGAAACTTGAGCCATCATATATGAGCGCTACACACCGAACACCACTCCATCCGTTTGGGTTTGTTCGTCTAACGTGATAAACACTCACCAAATGTAGTTTCTGCACAAATTAGGAATATCGCTGTGATCGGATCATTTTTGTCGCAAAACGACAAGAAGCTGCTGGTACGACTGTTCAAAGAGAACTTTAAGAAGCATGTCGGTTGGTACTCGATGGCAATCGCGGCAATGGTTGTTGTTGCCGCAACGACCTCTCTCAGCGCCTGGATCATGCGCGATATCGTTAATAGCGTTTACTTGAAGCGTGGCTTTGATGTCGTCCTTGAGATTGCGTTTGCGGTTGCCGCGATATTCATCGTCAAGGGCCTCGCCACGTTCGTTCAGAGCTACTATCTGAGCAAAGCCGGCAACAGCATAGTCGCGGAGCAGCAACGTAAAATCTATGATCGCCTGCTGAAGCAAGGCGTATCGTTCTTTCAAAACCTGCCATCGTCGGAATTGCTAGTTCGCGTAACCTACAATGCACAGGCTGCCAGGAGCGTTATCGATACAATCGTGACGTCCTTTATCCGCGACCTGCTTTCGCTCATCGGTTTGATCGTGGTGATGTTCGCCCAGAATTTTCTTCTGAGCGCGATTTCGATGATTATAGGCCCTCTTGCCATCTTCAGCGTCCGTCTTGTCTTGCGCCGGGTGCGTAAGATCATGGAGGCGGAGCTTGCTTCGCTTGGCGAAATCGTCAACGTCGTGCAGGAAACCAGCATCGGCGTCCGCGTGATTAAAGCCTTTTCGCTTGAGAAGCTTATGCGTCAACGTATGAACAAGGCAGTGTCTGACGTCGAGCATCGAGCAAATGGTATTGCGAAGCTTGAAGCGGCGACCAGTCCGATCATGGAAACGCTGTCCGGCCTTGCGATTGCCGTCGTTATTGCCGTTTCCGGCTACACCGTTCTGGAGAAAGGCGGGTCTCCGGGCGATCTGATGTCCTTTATAACCGCTCTGCTTCTTGCTTACGAACCAGCAAAACGTCTGGCGCGTATGAGAATCCAGATCGAAGGAGGCATGATCGGTGTCCGTATGATGTTCGAGGTTCTGGACGCCCCGTTGACGCTTGCCGAAAAGAAAGATGCTCTGCCTCTCCCCAAGGCCAGTGGCGACGTGGAACTAAAGAACGTCAGCTTCGAATATGTTTCTGGCCAGCCGGTTCTGAAGGACGTCAGCGTACTCTTCGAGGGCGGCAAGATGACCGCATTGGTCGGTCCTTCCGGCAGCGGCAAATCCACAATCATCAATCTTATGATGCGCCTTTACGATCCTCAGAATGGTTCCGTTGAAATCAATGGTATGGATTTGCGCGATGTTTCCTTTGCGAGCCTGCGCGAGCACGTATCTTATGTCGGCCAGGAAACCTTCCTGTTTTCGGGTACTGTAAAGCACAATATCTCCGTTGGTCGGGACGATGCGACAGAAGAAGAGATCATTGCTGCTGCCAAGGCTGCCAATGCCCATGACTTTATCATGAAGATGCCTGACGGTTACGACAGCAAGCTTGGTGAAAATGGCTCAGGCCTTTCCGGCGGTCAGAGACAGCGTGTTGCGATCGCTCGCGCCATGCTGAGAGACGCAGATATCTTGATCCTTGACGAGGCGACCAGTGCGTTGGATTCGGAATCCGAAGCTCTTGTGCGAGATGCGCTTGAGCGCCTGACACTGAACAAAACATCTATTGTCATCGCTCATCGGCTTTCAACAATAAACCGAGCCGACAAGATCGTCGTTATGGATAATGGACAGGTCGTAGAAGAAGGCAGTCGGCGTGAACTACTTGCAACGGATGGCCTTTATAAACGCCTGCACAGCATCCAGTTCGATGCGGACGTAGCATGATCCTGATTTATCAGGCCGCATTGGAAAGGTTTTGTTGTGAAGAAACACTCTCGAAAGATCACGCCGGTTCTTCTGGCCGGCGGCGCTGGTTCGCGGCTTTGGCCGGTATCGCGCGATCAGTTGCCCAAGCAGTTTCAGCCGCTGGTCGGCAATCTTTCGACCTATCAGCAGACCCTGCAGCGGGTGGGTGACGAAACGCTTTATTCCGAGCCACTTGTCATCACCAACGAGGATTTCCGTTTCTTCGCCCGCCGTCAGGCCGAAGAGATCGATCTGCCGGCAACGGTGGTGCTGGAGCCCGCCCGCCGCGACAGCGCCGCCGCCATGGCCGCCGCCGCTGTGCTGGCCGAGCGCCGCGAGCCCGGATGCCTGGTGCTGGCGCTTGCCGCCGACCATGTGGTGCTCGATGCCCAAAAGTTTTCCGATGCCGTGAAGCTCGGAGCAAAAGCCGCCGATCAGGGCAATATCGTCGTCTTCGGCCTCGTGCCGACCGAGCCGCGTACCTCCTACGGTTATATCAAGCCGGGCGAGGCGATCGACGGCGAGGAAGACCTCAGCACCGTCGATGCTTTTGTCGAGAAGCCGGATGTGAAGACGGCGATCTCCTATCTGGAAAAGGGTTATCTCTGGAATTCCGGCAACTTCCTGTTCCGCTCCGATGTGATGATCGCCGAACTGAAGGCCTTCGCCCCGGAGATTCTTGCGGCGGTGACGCAGGCGGTCGAGCAATATGAAAGCGACCTCGGTTTCGTGCGCCTGCATCAGGAAAGCTTCGAGGCTTCCCCGAAAAACTCCATCGACTATGCGGTGATCGAGAAGACCAAACGCATGGCGGTGGTGCACGGTCATTTCCGCTGGTCGGATATCGGCAGCTGGGATGCGATCTGGGAGATTGCCGACAAGCGCGGCAACGACAATGCGCTGGAAGGCAACGGCGTCTTCATCGATTCCGAAGGCTGCCTCATCCATTCGACGCAATTGCTGACGACGGTGGTTGGCGCCAGGGACATGGTGGTGGTGGCCACCAAGGATGCGGTTCTGGTGGTGCCGAAAAACCGGGTGCAGGATGTGAAGGGTCTGGTGGAGACGCTGAAGGACGGCGAACATGCGCCGCAGACGCAGACCCACAAGCGCGTCTATCGCCCCTGGGGTTATATCGAACACATGTATGTGGACGAGCGTTACAGGGTGGGCCATATCACGGTCGATCCCGGCCACCGCATCTCGTTCCAGAAACATTATCACCGCTCGGAACATTGGATCGTCGTCAAGGGCACGGCGACGGCGACAATCGGCGAAGAGACGAAGTTGCTGACGGAGAACCAGTCGGTCTATATCCCGATTGGCCAGCCGCACCGGCTTGCCAATGAGGGGCAGATCCCGCTCGAACTGGTCGAAATCCAGACCGGAGCCTATATCGGCGAGGATGATGTCATCCGCATCGAGGATGATTATAAACGAACGTGATTACTGAATGCTCCCTATGGGGAGCATTCCTGCTCACTATCGATAGTTCCCTCAGGCTACAATGTTCTGCTAAGCCTTTATTGATTTCTCTGTGGCGGAGCGAGTGCCAAGTCAAGTTCACGCAACCAAGAATCTGCCGAAGCATCTGATGGCATACGCCAATCCCCGCGTGGAGACAAAGAGCCCCCGGAACTTGTTTTCGGACCATTTGGAACGGCGCTACGTTTGAACTGGCTGGTTTGAAAAAAGCGCCTGATAAAAACTCTTAGCCATAATCGAACGGTTTCCAAATCGTAATCCCGCCGATCGGTGTCTGCAAAATCCGGTGGCCAGCTACCCGTTTTGGCATCCCGCCAAGCGTGCCATGCAAGGAAAGCCAGCTTAGATGGTCTCATGCCGTATCTTACCGTATAAAAAAGATTGAAATCCTGCAGCGCATAAGGTCCCACGAAATCTTCGGTCCTCTGACTTGGCGCATCTGCGTCACCCGGAACCAACTCCGGACTGATTTCGGTTGACAAAATATTTCGAAGAACTGCGGATGCCTCTTCACCGTAAAGCCCACGTCCAGCCACCCATCGAATAAGATGCTGAATAAGTGTTTTGGGAACCGAGCAATTGACGTTGTAATGGCTCATGTGATCACCGACGCCATATGTTGCCCAACCAAGGGCCAGTTCAGAAAGATCACCCGTGCCAAGGACGATAGCGTTATGACGGTTTGCCAGCCGGAAAAGCAGCGACGTTCTGGCCCCGGCCTGGACGTTCTCGAAAGTAATATCGTAAACCTTCTCACCTTCTCCGGCAGGATGTCCGATATCCCGCAACATTTGCATCGAAGCCGGGCCTACATCAATCTCGTCGGCAGTCACTCCTAACGCCCGCATGAGACGCCAAGCGTTTGATTTCGTCTTATTAGACGTCGCAAAAGCTGGCAAAGTCCACGCCAGAACATTTGAATGTGGAAGTTTCAACAAATCCATGGCGTGAAGTGCAACCAGCAGGGCGTGCGAACTATCCAGTCCACCCGAAACGCCTATGACGACCCGCTCGATGCCACTCGCCTTCAAACGGCGCGCAAGACCTTGAGATTGTATCTGAAAAGCTTCCTCACACAGAGCGTCAAGTTGATCTTTTTCATCCGGAACGAATGGAAAGCGAGCAATTTTTCGATGCAAGCCTATGTCAGTTTCGGGGGGCTGAAGATGAAAGCCGATGTGTCGATAGGGTTTTGGCGCAAGATCACGTCGATTTGCAACGAGGCTGCCATTTCGTAGACGCTCCGCTGCCAGAAGTTCCAGATCGATATCCGTAACAATCATACCGGCACTTGTGGAAAAACGCTCCGACTCAGCCAGAAGAGTTCCAGCTTCGTAAATCATTGCATGGCCGTCCCAAGCGAGATCGGTGGTTGATTCACCGAATCCCGCTGCCGAATAGAGGTAAGCAGCATTGCAACGAGCAGATTGCACGCGGCAAAGCGCGTGACGTTCGGCCGATTTGCCGATAATCGCATTGGATGCCGAGAGATTTGCTATGACTGTAGCACCAGCAAGCGCAGCCAAGGATGAGGGTGGTGTCGGAACCCAGACGTCCTCGCAAATTTCAATCGCGAGCACAAAATTCTCTATATCCTGCGCGGTAAATAAAAGATCTGTACCGATAGGAACATCGGACCCCAGAATCTCTATCACAGCGCCTTTTTCGACTATTGCACCCGATGCGAAGTGCCGAGCCTCATAGAATTCGCGATAATTGGGCAAATAAGTTTTGGGTACAATACCTAAAAGTCGACCTTTGTGCAGCACAACCGCACAATTGAGAAGATGGCCCTGCCAGCGGACCGGCATTCCCACAAGAACCACAGGCATTAGCGTCTCGGTGCGCTTGCGTAGTAGTTCAAGAGCCGATTCAGCCTCATCAAGCAGCGTTTGCTGATGCAGAAGGTCATCAATCGCGTAACCGGTCAGACCTAGCTCGGGCAAAACGAGAAGACCCACCGACTGTTCATCCGCCGCTTCCAATAGCGGTATCGTCGCCGTAGCGTTCGCCAATGGCGAAGCAGGCGTCACCAAATGTGAAGCAACGGCACAACGAAGGAAGCCTTGCGCGTACGCCGAAGAAAAAGTCACGGATGTAACCTGTTTATTGCGCATCATTGTCTTCACTTGCATTCATGCCGCCATCAGCAATAATCCCGACGAGAAGCCAGGACGGTCTTACCCAAAATAAGGATGAAAAGCGCGGACGCCACTGTTTCCAATTCAGCAACACCGCTTCAATGACGCCTTGAGCAGCATTTTGTTCGGCTACGATCAAGGGATCCGGACAAAAATCATGCCACATGACAAACCCGCCGGGGCGAACCACCCGCAACGCCTTTTCGGTATCGCTGGCCACTACATCGGCTGTATGGCCACCGTCAATCAGGACAGTATCGAAGAAATCGGCACCGAAAGCAGCTGTGTCGAACTCCCGGCTATCCATCAACATCTGGGTAACTCGTCCAGCTAATCCAGCTTCGCGATAAAGTCGTCCGATCCGGCTTCCACCATCCGTGACGCCGGATGCATCTGAATACAGAGGACGCCCATCAGCGTCCCTTTCTCCATCGGGAAGGTTCAGCGTCCAGACAAGAGCTTCAGAGTTTTGCAGGCAAAGTCGCGCTCCGAACCCTTCCCAAGTTCCAAACTCCAGATGATGCCGTGGTCGAAACGCGCGGTAAAGTTGTCCCAAAATCTTCGCATCATGGACCTCCATACGGAACTGGGTAAGCGGCATGTTAACGAGGTTTATAGGAGCTCGGAACGAGTAGCTCAAACCAAGACGTTCTCCCAACATATGAGCGTCAACAATTTCGAGCGTGTCGTCGGGAACATCAAAAGGCAATGATGAGAGCCCTCGCGCGACGTCCCTCAAGGTGATCTCTTTTTGTGCAGGGTTCATCGAAAGCGGTGGTGAAACATTCCGCCGGGCTTCCGCTTGCAAGACAACAGGCTCATTGAAACGTACGCGAGCCACACCGGGTAGCGTCGGACCCCTTCTGATAACAATGCCACGCAGATCCTCGACCCGATCAAGCGCTATCTCGACAGTAGTTTCTCCACCCGGCAGGACAAAAGCTTCCGATCCAATGAGCTCAGAAAAGCCCTCTCTAACGCAAAGAATGCCAATATCCGCCCCCGAAACACCGACCGACAAACGCACGATCGCCGGTCCGTCACAGATCGGTTGCGCTTTCCAGATCAAGCCATAACCCCAGGCGGGCGCATCGATAATTAGATCACCGGTTTCCTCATCCAAAACACCCGTACCAGCTAGTTCAAATGAAGCAGCTGTATCAGCCGCCGATGCTTCCGTCGCAACAAGAACAGGGGTAACATAGACAGGCTCGCGTTCATGTATGAGCCTCAATCCGTCAACGGCAACCGGCACGCCTTCCGGACGACGCAAAAGGAAATTTTCACCGTCCATCACGAGGGCTTCGTGATAACCCACTGATGCCAACCATTCCAGCGCCTGCGAAACGCTCTGCTTTCTTTCCGCTAATGCGTGGTTAAGTTCAACAAGAATCCAGGGATTAAATTTGTCGAGTGTCTGAAGAGAGCCCTTCAAAACTTCTAGGTCGAAGCTGTCGACATCAACCTTAAGAAGATCAAGCCTGTCCCATTCCAAACGTCGCATTTCCGCGTCCACTGTGGAGAAAGGAAACTCCTCCACTTCCGCAGGACTACCCCAGACGCGGAATATCGCATCACGACGGTTGCCTTCAGCTTCCCCCAGGGCAATCTGGCGAACCTCGACATTTGAAATCCCGTTGAGCTCAAGATTTTGCTTGAGCATCCGGTGCGTTTCCGTCGGCTCGAATGCAACAACGCGGCCTTCAGGGGCACAGCGACCAAAAAGTGCTGAATAATATCCTATATTGCCCCCGACATCAAAAATGCGCCAATCGGGGCCAATGTTGCGGACACACCAGCGTTTAGTTTGCATCTCGCAATAAGGATAATAGCCCCGCATATGGGCGTAATAGGCACCAAGCCGAATTGGCTCTGCCTCGGGAACCATGGTCCAGATCGGAGCCAGATCGAGCTGAACAGCCGGAGCCGGAGCTTCAACGGCCGTGTCTGTCTGGCGTTCGACCAGTTGTTGCTCTTCAGAATCCAAAATGTGCTCTGGCTGCGAGCCAGACGGCGAGTTGAGGAAGGATTGCACAATGTCCCTGATCGATCGCCGCATTTATTTCCTCCACTGTCATAACTCTAAGATCGAAAGTTTCAAGATCGTCATGATCAGCAACGCCCGCAAGACGACAATCCGTCAGAGCAAAAAGATGCGCCCGACCGCAGCCCTGATTGCCGCTAACGGCATAACTGCCAAAGCTAATGGCATTCTCAGCCACATAACCGGTTTCTTCGCGCAGTTCCCGCAGCATCGCTTCAACAGCATCTTCCCCGGGCTCCAAATGGCCAGCAGGAAAAGTCATAGAATAGCATCGGGCACCATGCTTATATTGCCACAAAGTCAGAATACGACCGTCTGTGAGAATGGGCACGGCAATAGAAAAATCAGGTAAATGAATTTGGTGATAGTCATCGACAACCCGCCCATCCGGCAACGACACGGCTTCGATCGAAAGGGTCACGAAGGGAGACGCATAGACCTCCCTTCGATTTCTTACGGACCAGATATTCGTCATCGCTGCTTCAGCCCCTTAAGCTGTGACAACCCTATCAAGTAGCGCACGTAGTGTCTGGTCCAACCTCAAATCGGTTTAGCAGTTATTAGCAGATGCCATCCCAGGCTCTGTTCAAGCGCACGAAACAACTCCGGCGGCATGGTTTCAAACCATGGTTGCCGCACATATTCGTAGTTGACGTATTGCTCAATCTGATACGGGAAAATATGATCCTGTCGAATTTCAGTAGCTTCAAAGCATCCAGAAAGAAGCTCTTGAACGTCGCGCTCATCGTAGGTGAAGGCAATCGGGCACCCTGACTGAGCTTCTGGTTGGTCGAGCCCAGCTTCAATCATAGCAGCCTTCCAAGACCTTTTTGCATATAGCATAATTCTCAGTTCACCATCCGACTTGATAACTTTACGGATTTGTTCAATTACGCCCCGCGGATTGGGTGTATGATGAATCACACCAAAAGAGTATACCAAATCAAAGTTGCTCTCAGGGAAGCCTTGTGTAAGCGCTTCAGCGTTCAACTGTTGAAGGTTTCCGTCTTGTTCAAACACTTCAAATCGTGACTTGGCGATTGCAAGACTTGCTTCCGAAAGCTCTATCCCAGAATATATTGCACCGTTACGCGCGAAGTTGATCGCGTCAGTGCCAATGCCGCATCCGACTTCCAGTACCTTTTTGCCGTTCCAACGTGAGAATTCCGCAAAACCCGGAATGTGGGGCTCGACAAAGTACTTCCGGGCTTCAACTTCATCGAAGTATTCTCGAGAACCCACTTCGCGCTTTGAATGTCGAACATTACAGGGGCGGCGATTCCAGTACTCTTTTACATCTTCAATGGTGGCGTTGTCAGTCACAGGTGAATCCTTTATTGAATGAAGATAGCAGTTTCAGTTACTCAGCGGTTTGTCTTGCAGCGGCCTGGAGCTCTAAATCGATCAGGCTTCTCATCTTTTATAGAGATGCAGAAACAACACCGCATCTCACACCGATGTTTCAACCAAGTTATGCATCAACTGGCTGAACCCTTTTTACAGTTATCCGTTCAAGAGCTATTCGAGATCTCCCAATCGAGTGAAGGCGTACCTCAATAGGAAGAGGTAATTCCTGCGTTGTGATTTGCAGTGGTAGAGATATGATTTTCCTTGATCCGAAAAATTTGACTTTTACAACCGCTACCGTCTTCTCACCCAGCATAATTTCGAGTTGTAACTTCGATGTGGGCGAGTGATTCCAGCGTTTTATGAGACTGACATCGACTCTGTAGTTGCCGGGCATCAAATTGGCGTAAGGACCATAAAATATATGTCCACTCGCTCCTGTGGAGTGAATTACATTTTCATCCCTTTTTCCAGCTGCACCTGCATGCATTTCGCCGGTCCAGTCTTGCGCATCGACAAACGCAGACTTCAGCAAATAGCCATGCCGCAATCTGGCTGAGAACGGTGTTCGACTGCAGCCAACGAAACGCTGCATTACAGACTCGAAACCATTATGTATGGCATTCACACCAATAATCCGGCGGGGCTCTTTATTCGACGCTAAGTGATCCCGCTCGTTTGTTACGACTGTATAAAATTGCTCCATCAAGGCGGACGAAGCATCGCCCTCCACCTTTTTTGGAAGTCCAAAATTAATTATAAAAGTATCTGCGCGATCAATAACGTCTATATCGCCTTGCCAACAAGATACATCCGTTAGGAATCCTAAATTTCGCCAACAATTCGTAAAAAGATCATATATCCGGTCTTTTGGACCAAGCCAGACGACATTCGTATTTCTTGGAGCGTTGGCAAATAGATCAACAAGAAATGGAAGTACGTGTTCCGGCGTTCCGACTTCAAGATCATAAGACTCTGGCCGATAGCGCGCCTCAATCAAACCTTTCAGAGGCCGATCGATTGCTTGGCTAAGCGCTTTGCGATACGCGATGTTTATGGTGTCAGTTAGGCTGATTTCTTCCAAGTCAATCCCAGCTAGACCCCAAATTTCCGATTGATCCGGTATTTCCGGCTGCAAAAGATTGTGAAAAAAATCGTCCGCACTGTTTTCCACACTCTTATGTGCGTGAGCCGGAGTGGTTTGACGAGTGTGGTCGCAGTGATAACCAAGAACGAAAGGTAGGGCGTCATCAATCTTGCCATGACGCATAACGAGACGCTTCGAAATATTTGCGTCTACATGCCAACCCAGCAGCATCCTCTCATCGAAGCCGTGAATGGAGAAGAGGTCGTCTCGTTTTATTAGCTGAAAATCACCAGGCGCGTCGTACAGGATAGAGTCCATCCCGTACACTACCTCATTCAAATAGAAGTTCTCTCCCGCTTCGCGCGTTTCAGCTATAACCCCAGCCGGATCAAGCCGATCAAAGCTCTCCCACAGCGTTTCAGGTATCTCGAAACGAGGCGCACAATAAAATCCGTCTTCCAGTCCCGCCAACTGGTCAGACAAGGACTGCGACCCGCGTGGTACGAAGATCATGTCCGTGTTGGTTGACAATATCCAGCGATTTGCAGGATTGGATCGCCTGACAGCAGCATTACGCGAAATCGGCTCCAGAGCCTTCAGGTGCGTACGAGACGCAAACAGCCGATTATGAAGGCTCGGCCTTATGCGGATGATCCGCAGAAGACGCCTCGCACGATCTGTCAGCGTGTCACAGATCGCCTCCGGGAAGGTCGGAAAATCATCCGGTGTGTTATAGTCAACGAAAAGAATTTCATCGTTTTCGTCGGTCAGCACTTCCGCCATACAATTCAGGCTGAGAGCAGCCCGCTTGTGGAGGTTATAGCCGTAACTGTCGTTCCTTCCATAGAGAACGATCGATATCATGACATTACCCGGGCATGTTTCGCTGCGGCAGCGTCAGAGAGCCAATCCCCCATGCCAGGTCTGATCAGCGTTATTGCAGCCGAAAGCTTCGCAGCATCAACAACACGCCACGGATCGATAACAGCCTTCGGTCCCGCCGCAGCAATGTCGAGATTGCGGTAGGCTTTCCAAGGCGTCACGATGGCAACGACATCCGCTCCCGCCATGGCGCTTTCCGCATCTACCTTGATCACGATCCCATCGGCGATCTGATCCGGAAGGCTGACGAGAGCCTGCGGGTCTGTAATCCGCACTTTATAACCGATGCTGATCAGTTTGTGAGCCAGTGCCAATCCCTGGCTTTCCTCGATCACCGGGGTTTCCGGCTTGTAGGACAGCCCGAGGATTGCCACCTGGGCCCCCGGATCAGCCGATGCCGCTATCGCCCGAACAAGCCGCTCCGTCTGGTGATCATTGATAACATCTGTCGCTTCGGCAAGATCCGTGCGCACGCCGAGGCTACGCCCAAGCGCCGCGAATGCCTTGTTATCACGCGGAAAACAAGGGCCACCATAACCAATGGCACCCTTGATGTATTTCTTTCCTATCCGGCTATCTGCACCGAGAGCGTCCGTCACGACATCGGCATCGGCACCATCGAGATGATCGCACATGTCAGCGATCATGTTCGCATAGCTGATCTTGGTGGTCACGTAAGTGTTGACGGCGATCTTGCAAAGTTCTGCATTGACCCAGTTCATCCGCTGGAACTCAGGGTTGCTTTCGGTCGAGCCACGATAGACGCTTTCGAGCAAATCTCCCGCTTTAGGATCGCTTTCGCCGATAAGTATCATATCGGGGTAAAGCATATCGCGGACTACCGTGCCGAGCGCGATGAATTCCGGATTGTAGCACAAACCGAGATCCGAACCCACGGTTCGACCAGACGCACGTTCCAGCGTCTGGCGCAGAATACCGCCTGTGGAGCCGGGCATGACGGTGGAAGTGACAACAACGTTATGATAGCCGATCTTGTCATGCAATGCCGCACCGATGCTCTCGAGAGCGGAGATTACGTAGTCATTGCGGAAAAAACGATCCGGACCGCTGGGCGTGGGGACGATGATGAAGGTCACGTCCGAGGAAAGCACCGCCTCCCGCATGTCGGTCGTAGCTCGAATGCGCCCACCATTTTCCGTGATCAATTCCTGAAGTTGCGGCTCAGGAACCGGCGCCGCGCCACGATTGATCGAATCCACAAAAGCGGAATTCAAATCCATACCAATGACGTCAAAGCCTTTTTTGGCAAACACGGCAAGCATAGGTGCACCAAGTTTGCCCAGACCTATTACAGAAAGTTTCGGCTTCATGATAATATCTCGCTAGGGATCAGGCCAAAGGCCGTCACTTGTTTTTTCCACGTGCTAGCTCGGCCTGACGAGCAATCCAAGGATAGGTACGGGCCAACCCTTGCTCAAGCGTCAGGCTTGGCTCCCAACCCAGTTTTTCCCGAATGAGGTCATTGTGGGAGTTGCGTCCACGAACACCCTGCGGGCCTGGAATATTACGAATTTCGAGATCCTTGCCAGCCACTCGCATGGTGATCCTGGCAAGCTCATTGATCGAAACCATCTCTTCCGATCCAATATTCACCGGACCGGCAAAAGTTTCGCATCGCGTCAAACGCAAAGTAGCCTCGAGGCATTCATCGACGAATAGAAACGATCGAGTTTGCAGACCATCGCCCCAAATTTCGATCGCTCCACCGGCTTCAGCCTCGGCGACTTTGCGGCAGAGCGCAGCCGGTGCCTTCTCACGTCCGCCGACCCAGGATCCTTCCGGGCCAAAAATATTGTGATAACGCGCGACACGGCATTCCATCCCGTGATTGCGGTTGTAAGCGAGATAAAGTCGCTCGGAAAACAGCTTTTCCCAACCATATTCACTGTCTGGATTTGCGGGATAGGCACTATCTTCCCGCGTCACGGGAGCATTGGGATCGGTCTGGTTATGCTCGGGATACATACAGGCCGAAGAGCTGTAAAAGACCCGCTTTATGTTGCGACGGTAGCAGGCATCCAAGACATTGAGATTGATGGTAGCCGAATTGTGCATGATATCGGCATCGTTCTCGCCCGTAAAAATATATCCCGCACCACCCATATCAGCAGCTAGCTGGTATACCTCATCAAACCTGCGATCAATCACCGCGCGACAATTGGACTGCTCACGCAAGTCCGCAATAACGAAATCGTCAGCCTCTGTTGCGGCATATTCTGGGAACTTGAGGTCTACACCCCTCACCCAAAAACCTTCACGTTTCAAGCGCTTAACCAGATGTGCGCCAATAAATCCACCTGCTCCGCAGACGAGTGCCGTTTTCATGTGTCTCTTCCCAACAAGAAAAATCCGTAATTATGCGCCGGCAGCAGCTATCAGATTATGTTGGAAGTTTTCAATAGGTTTCGAATTATTTCCGATCTTTTCAGAATGTTTCTGCGCTAATCGGCCCTCAATCGATTGCGTGACCTCCCCCTATACGTTAGGACGCGCTAAAAAGCATAGCGAGACTCCGCAGCATATGCGGCCGAACAACTGCAGGATAGTGCCTTTGCCTATCTGAACTCCGCCATGATAAAAACGCATGACAAAAGAGCGATGAACCGTTGAATTTCGATAGTCGAAAAATCCTCGTCGTTGATCTGGACGGAACCCTTCTCCGCACAGACATGTTGTACGAAAACTTCTGGTCGGCTTTCGGCTCAGACTGGCGCTGTCTTTTTAGCACAATATCGGCGCTGCCACGCGGACGCGCTCACTTGAAACGTCACCTCGCCTGCGCGGCAGTCGTCGACGCTCAGGTGCTTCCTTACAACACTAAGGTGCTTGCCTATATCGAAAAATGGAGAAGCGCAGGTGGGCGTACCGCTCTCGTCACCGCTTCTGATCAGCAGATTGCGCAAGGAATAGCGGACCACCTCGGTATCTTTGATGAGGTTCACGGCTCCGACGGCACGCGAAACCTGAAAGGCGCCACGAAAGCCGCATTTTTGGAAGAGCGTTTCGGTGAAAACGGTTTCTTGTACATGGGCGACGCCGCCGCCGATTTGCCTGTATGGGAGCGCGCAGAAAAAGCAATTACGGTGGATGTACCAAGGAAAGTACGCACGAAAGTCGACACTCTCTGCGATACAGTCGAGCATCTCCAAAGCGAGAAAGATAACTTTAAACCTTACATCAAGGCGCTCCGGCCTCACCAATGGCTAAAGAACCTTCTCGTATTCGTACCACTGCTTGCCGCGCATCAATTCGATGGACGAACCATCGTTTTATCGATGACGGCTTTTGTGTGTTTTAGTCTGATAGCTTCAGGCGTATATATCCTGAACGATCTGCTTGATCTTTCTGCAGATAGAGCACATCCGCGAAAACGAAACCGACCATTTGCCGCGGGCGCTGTTCCCATCGCGCACGGCACGCTGATGGCGGGAGCACTTGTAGGTTTCGGCTCTCTTCTCGCAATTTTGATAAGCTGGAAATTTCTGGTAGTCATGGTCGGCTACTATCTGCTGACAACCGCCTATTCGCTTTATCTGAAGCGGTTGATCATCCTTGACATCTGCATGCTTGCCGCACTTTATACGGTAAGGATGTTTGCCGGCTCTGTAGCGACGTCGATTGACATATCAATCTGGCTGCTGGCTTTTTCTGTTTTCTTTTTCCTATCTTTAGCAGCTATCAAAAGACAGGCCGAGTTAATCGACAGCGCAGAGCGGGGCGATCTGAAACCAAGCGGCAGAGGCTATCATGTCGATGATCTGCCTATAATTTCAATGATTGCAATTGCCGCTGGCTATGTTTCCGTGCTCGTGATGACACTTTATGTCAATTCTCCCGCTGTGGTACAGTTATACGCACGTCCAGAGGCGCTTTGGGGCGTTTGCGCTATTCTATTATATTGGCTCACCCGTGCCGTGATGATGGCACACCGTGGCTTGATGCATGACGATCCAGTTGTCTACGCGGCCAAAGATGGCACGAGTCAAATATGCGCACTGATAGTCCTAGCCTTCACACTGGGAGGTGCATTGTTGTGACACTCGGCGTTCTGACTTTTCGATATTCGATATTTGCGGTTATTGCCACTTTAGCAAATCTTGCGACACAAAGATTTGTTCTTCAGGCTGGAAGTACCGAAGTCCACTTTATCGCAGCAATCGGAATGGGAACAATCGTAGGTCTCGTAATAAAATATGCGCTCGACAAGCAGTGGATATTTTATGACCAAGATGCGGGACTGAAAAACAACACCCGAAAATTCTCGCTTTATACCCTGATGGGCATTTTTACCACTCTGATATTCTGGACGGCCGAAACAGTATTTTGGCTAATCTGGCAAACCGATCTCATGCGAGAAGCAGGCGCCATTATTGGGTTGGCCATCGGATATGTTGTTAAATACAATCTCGACAAGCGGTTTGTTTTTAACGACAAGCGCAAAGAGATCACGTTATGAAAATATCTGGCTGGGGTCGATACCCGTCGATAGATACCCAACTTCATTTTCCGCGTGATGTGGAAACACTGCTTGGCTTAGTCACTTCCAGGCACAGCGTCATAGCCCGTGGCAACGGCCGCGCCTATGGTGACAGTGCGATTAATCCATTCAGCACTATTTCAATGAAATATTTTAACCACATGGTTTCTTTCGACCCCAAGACTGGTCAGCTAGTCGCCGAGGCCGGCGTATTGTTGGGCGACATCATCAAAACATTTTTACCCAAGGGTTGGTTTCCCATGGTCACCCCAGGAACGAAATTCGTTACCTTAGGCGGCATGATTGCCGCGGATGTCCACGGTAAAAACCACCACAAGGAGGGTAGTTTTCGAACGTGTGTCGACTGGATAGATGTCCTGGATGTCAACGGGGAAATTACCCGATGCTCCCGGGAGATGAACATTGATCTCTTCGAATATACGTTGGGCGGCATGGGGTTGACCGGCATCATTCTACGCGCCGCCTTCCGACTTAGACGCGTCCGGACTTCGTGGGTCCGGCAAACAACCGTCCCTGCTCCGAACCTGCAAGCGGCAATGGAAGTCTTCGAAAAATACAAGGATGCCACTTACTCGGTTGCTTGGATCGATTGCCTCGGACGGGGAAAGAACCTGGGGCGCTCCCTGATTATGTTGGGTGAACATGCGTCGATATCCGACCTTCCTGCGAAGCATATCGGCGAACCATTTGAACAACTAGAGAAACGTCAAGTAAGATTTCCAATTACCATGCCGAGCGGCATATTGAATAGAGTAAGCGTGAGCTTATTCAATCAGCTATATTACAAAAATGGCGCCAGAAAAGCTGGAGAATCCCTGGTCGATTGCGATTCATATTTCTACCCTCTCGATACCATACTTGGCTGGAACCGGATTTATGGTCGGAACGGGTTCGCGCAGTTTCAATGTGTCTTACCTCTTGATCGTTCGGAAAGAGGTATTTGTGCCCTGCTTGACGCCATTTCCCTTGCCGGAGCCGGCTCTTTTCTCGCTGTTCTTAAGAAACTCGGTCCACAGGAAAGCAGATTTTCCTTTCCCATGGAGGGTTACACCCTCGCTCTTGATTTTCCGATCTCGCAGAAAACCCTGACTTTGCTGAATCGTCTAGATGAAATTGCCATTGAAAATGGTGGGCGTTTCTATCTTGCAAAAGACAGCCGCATGTCGGCCCGCACGTTACGTGTTTCAGATGAGCGCGCAGAAAAGTTCGTACAGAATAGGGACGAGAAAGGCTGGAGAGGCCGCTTTATTTCGTCCCAGGCAGAAAGGCTCTCTATATGACGAAACCACCTGTCCTTATTATTGGCGCCCGCTCAGATATTGGCAAGGCTGTAGCCCATAAGTTTGCCGCAGGGGGATACGCTATCCAACTTGCAGCGCGCAATGCCGAAGGCCTTGATGTCGAGAAACGCGATATCGAACTTCGTTATGGTGTCGAGGTGACGTTGCATGAATTTGACGCGCTCTCGATAGAGACCCACGAAGAATTCCTGAACAGTCTTCCCCGATTGCCTGAAATTGCAATATCGACCATCGGATTGATGGGCCAACAAGAGGAAAGCGAACGTGATCCTATCGCCGCAAGCCACGTTATGCGCAGTAACTACGAGGGCCCGGCGAGTATCCTAGCGCTTCTAGCCAATCGGTTCGAACAACAGGCCGCGGGTACGATTGTCGGGATAAGCTCCGTCGCTGGGGAGCGGGGTCGCGCAACCAATTATGTTTACGGCTCCGCCAAAGCTGCTTTTACCGCGTTTCTTTCCGGCTTGCGCAATCGCCTGGCTAAGCGTGGGGTCCATGTCGTTACGGTTCTACCCGGATTTGTCGCCACCAAAATGACAGAAGGGATGGATTTGCCCGCAGCTCTTACAGCAGAGCCGACTGAAGTCGCAGTAGCAATAGAGCGCGCCGTTATACAAAAAAAGAATATCGTCTATGTACGCTCTATCTGGCGATTGATAATGTTGGTCATACGCAATATTCCGGAGCGTTTTTTTAAGATGATGAAGATATAAGCACCAGATATCTAGACCATTCCTTCCACATACTGAAGCACTTTAGTTTGATCACGCTGATACTGGCATAGTCCTTGCTTGGCATTTTTAGAGAGATCGTCGCGGGGCGGCCACGGAGAAGCAACGAATGGGAATGATTTGGCAGACACCTGAACCAACCGGCCCAAAGGGCGCGCTAGTGGTGCAAGGCATGGCTGTGTCCCTTTCTTTTCTCGTACCGTTTCTAGCCGGCTTCAGCTTTGTGATGAACCATTTCTATGTGGCGGGCGGCTATCTGCACGATAGCGGCTGGTTCGCGGCGCTGATGTGGCGCCCGCTGGACTTCAACCTCACCAATCCACCTGTTATAGACAACAATCTTTTTTACAGCACGCATCTGTCGCCGATCCTTTATGGTATCGGCCTGTTGAGTTTCTTCTGGCCCTGGGGACCGATAACATGGTTTGCCAGCTTCCAAGGCGTCATTCTGGGTGGCAGCGGCCTAATGGCCTGGATCACTGTGCGCAGAATACCCTGTTTTGCAGAGAAACCGCTTTGGCAGGCATTTCTGGCACTGGCTTTCGCCTTCAATGGTCTAGCTATGTTTATCTTGGCTTATCCGCATATCGAAGCGTTGGGAGCACTGATGGCTTGCGCCTGCCTCGCCGCCTTCTTCAGCGGCAAGCGGCGGTTGGCGGTGCTGTTTTTGCTAATAGCGCTTTCGGTTCGAGAAGATATGGGCTTCCACGTCGTTGCGCCGCTGGGGCTTTTATGGATCTGGACCATGTGGAGTAACCGCCGTGTGACAGCTGGGGGCGATGTGCTGGCGCTGCTGACGCTGGCGTTCTGCCTGTCGCTGGCCGCCGTGCTGATCCGCAGTTGGCAATTTCCAGCCGATGGCGCCTTTACCCGCATCTACACAGGCGTACCACCTTATGCCCACCTGACGTGGTCACTGATGCAGGAGCGGCTCACCCTCTTGTTTTCACAACGGCTCTACCTCCTGCAGCCCGCCGCTGTCGCCTTATTTGCGACGATCATATGGCGAAATCCTGTACCTATTTTGGGTTTCGTAGCCTATATTCCATGGTCACTTCTCAATTTAACCGCCTTCAGTGATGCTGCGGGCCACATGGACGTCTATTATCCCTTTCCCTTTCAGATCGCTATTTTCTGGTTTTTATGGTGGACCGGAGTTCCGCAGATATCACATCTAGTGGTTACCGACACGCTCCGTCAGCAGGCAAGCACGAAGATATTGGTTGCAATATTTTTGATTGCCGGCATTTCCATGAGTTTCCCATGGAGTACCATTCTGCCTGCCTGGAACGGTGGCGTAATAAGAGCTACTGAGGAAGCAGCAGACAATATAGTGCAAAACCGTCATCTCTTGGGACCCATCAAAGCCGATCCAGCTATGCTGTCGCTGCGGCCGCGCGCATTTCTGCAAGAAGACGATCTCGATGATCCAGATATTGGCAACGAACCGGCACCTGAAACATTAATCTGGCATGCTAACAGCATCCACTTTGGTAAAGTACAGCAGCACTTGGAAAACTTTGAGGCCGAAATGCTGTATCGGATTACTGACACACCATTCTACCTCGCCTCACATCTGCCGCGCGCTCAACTTGAAAGTGCCGGTCTCGCACTGCGACCGATGATGGACATAAACATGCTGCCGCTGATGAAAACGCGGTACGGCCAAGTAAACGTCTCTATTCTCGATTTGGCCAGCAATGGCGGGAAACACAAACTGTATGGCCCTGGTTTGGTTTTACCCCCAGGCAAATACCGCCTCGAAATGGATATGCGAATTTTCGACGATCACGCCGATGAAGCCATGGTGGAGGTGTATAATACCCAAACTGGTTCCATTATTTCTGCCCCCCTGCAGCGCGGGCTAGGCGGCAGCCCCGCCACGACCGACATTGAATTTACCATCCAGCGGCACCACCAGGGCAATTGGGAGTTTCGCGTTTCGGGAAATAACCTGCACGGCATCCGTATTACGGGCGTCTGGCTCCGTTCACTCGGCCAGGGCGACAAAACTGATGCAACTGAGAGTGTGCCTGGGAATTGATCAACCGCGGCAATCCCAGTCGCTTTCCGACCGAAAATCTGGCCGCAGCAACTCTGCCGCATTGAATGGGGGAAACTCGCCAGACCCAGCACGAAGTGCATCATAGCCTACACAAACTAGGGACGTATGATATTCCTCCCCGCGCCGCAAAGCACTATGGAGCCATAGGTAGACCGTTGTACTAACGTGCGGTGGCGCAACACGCCACCAGCCGCCTGCCCATCATATTTTCAGTGCTCAACATCTTTGAGTTTACTAAGAACGGACAGAAGCAGGTCTGTGGATCTCGCCCAATTGAATTGGCTCCGAAGTTCACTTGCTACTCGACGTCTAGTCTCAAAATCTGGTGGAAAGTTAGCCAATTGATGCATGGCATCTGCCCAGTCTTGCGGTTTCTCTGGATCGCAAAAAATCGCCATATCGTGCAGCAATTCTGTCATGGCGGGTCTCGCACTACAGATGCAGGGAACTTCAAGCATCAACGCCTCTAACGGAGGCAAGCCAAAACCTTCATATAAACTGGGAAAAAGTAGTCCCTTGGATCGTCTCAATACCCTAGCCAACTGCCCATCCGTCAGACGTCCAACCGGATGTATCTTTCCTCCGCTATTAGAGGTCAACTCCGTAGAGAATCCTTTCGGAGATTTTCCGACGACGACCAAATGATAGTCTTGGGCATTGCTGAGGCCCATTGCCTTAATCACCACGTCGATATTTTTATGGTAATCGTTAGAACCTATACAGACGAAGTAAGGCGCGTCGGGCGTAAGTAAATCGACGCTCTCGTCTTCGTCCCATTCTACAACATCGACGCCATTATAAACGACATGTATCTTTTCCTTCGAAATACCGATAATCCGTGAAATATCGTCCGCACTGCTTGCACTCACAGTCACAATAAGATCGGCGTTTCTAATTGTATGGATGTATTTTTGTTTCCATTCGCCGATTGTTGACTTTTGAAATATGCTCTCAAATAGCAAAGGAATAACGTCGTGCACCATAACGACGGATCGAGGAGGCAACTCAGAGGGACACCAATGAACAGACGGGAAAAAATGAATGGGTTTTTCGCGAATTGATAAAACGTCGAGCGTCGCGAGTACCTCTCGCTTTATTAATTCCTTCAATATTTCACGCGCAACTCTACCGACACCTCGTCTATCAACTAAAGTACCGGTACTATACTGGATATTGAGACCCTGAACACATAAAGGAAAATATTCAGGGCAATCGATGGCCTCATTGGACCTTGATACGATTCCCTGTTTTGGAAAACGCTTTCGTATCGCTCTTCGTATCAAACGCTCAGGATTAAGGGAACGAAGTGTCGTCCTGACACCACCTCTGTCAGTTTTCCCTTTTTCGTCGCCAACTCGGCCTCCACTCATTTGCGCTGATATCACATCATTTGCAACACGATTGACTACCTCCTGGGCATACTTTGAAGCCAGCAGGTAATTTAGTTCTCTAGCAATTTTCAGCTCATCTTCATGGTTCAGAAGATCAAGGGCCATTATGTGCCTTTCGAAAGAGTGACCATCGTTTTAATGCCCCCCAGCTTTTTCTTTTGAGCTGGCAGACAGCGCAAAAGCACTATCCCATTTAAAACATGGGAATAACATGAAACAAGCCAATTCAAAGTCCAGCGGTTGTCGGCAGCATTTTCATTTCTCCACCGCCAGCACAGCCTCTGCCTCATATATGGCGCAGACGATGTGATAAAACGTGCTTGCCGGCGCCGGCTCGTCGAGCATCGGCCTGTCGGCCGGCCATTTGTCGAACCAGAGACCCTTGACCGGCGTGTCGAGGAAAGGCTGCAGCGCGCCGATGGCGCTGAGACCGGAGGCGAGGTAACGCTGACGCTCCTCACCGCCCGTGACGCTTGCAAGCCGCACCGCAGCCTTCAGCCATTCCGTCTGCGGCCATAACCGCGCCAGCCCGTCATGCACCGAAAAATCGTCGTGGAGGCTCATCACCGCCACCTTGCGGCGCGGGCAGATGCCGTGCTCTTCACCGATCTCGAACAGCCGTTTTGCCTTGTCGATCGCCTCGCCATTGCCGCGCAGGCTGCCCCAGCGCACCAGAAGCCAGGCCCATTCGAACTGGTGGCCCGGCTCCATGATCCGGCCCTTGTCGCTGTCGTGGGGTGTCCAGTCATGGGCGAAGAA
>NZ_JBAOJM010000013.1:0-147173 GCF_037083425.1 Agrobacterium sp. CCNWLW32 | reverse complement strand
GCTTCTTCATTCGTCCGTCCTTTAATGGGCCGGACTCTAATCCAATCTGGAGGAAATTCGCAGTGGCAGGTCACAGGTTATCACACTCTCGAAGAGCACATCGAAATTGATAGCCTGGTCGATCGCGGCAGGCTGATGGCCGGCCTTCTGGCGACACTGGATTGAGGACAGATTGATGACAGGCGACATCACCCGGCTTTCCGCAGCTGCGCTTTCCAGGGCAATCCACTCGCGGCAGGTTTCCTGCCTTTCCGTAATGGAAGCCTACCTCGATCGCATCGATACTCTCAATCCGGCCGTGAACGCGATCGTCTTTCGTCGATCAAGCACAGAGTTGCTGGACGAAGCGCGCGCCTGTGACCGGGAACTTGGGGAGGGGCGCTCGCGGGGCTGGATGCACGGGTTCCCCCAGGCGATAAAAGATCTCTCCGAAGTTCAGGGCCTGCCATGTTCTTGGGGGTCCCCGCTCTTTGATAATTTCGTTTCCAGCGCAGACAGTCTCCATGTGGAACGCGTCCGCGCCGCAGGCGCGATTTTCATCGGCAAGACCAACACTCCCGAATTTGGCCTCGGGTCCCATACGACCAACCCCGTTCACGGCCCAACCCGAAATCCTTATGACGCGACCAGAAGCGCCGGCGGTTCTTCGGGTGGCGCGGCGGCGGCGCTCGCCTGCCGAATGCTGCCGGTCGCAGATGGCTCTGACATGATGGGCTCGCTGCGCAATCCTGCTGCCTTCAACAACGTAATCGGCTTCCGGCCGAGCTTCGGTAGAGTGCCAGGCGCAAAAGGGAACGAGCTCTTTCTCGGCCAGCTTGCCACTTCTGGCGCAATGGGCAAGACGGTGGAGGATGCCGCCCTGCTTCTCGCAACGCAGGCGGGTTATGACCGGCGCGACCCTCTTTCCCTGGCGGACGAAAGCCTGGCAATCCGCAGTCCTGCAATAACCCAGGGAATGAAAGTCGCCTGGTTCGGTGATTTCGGCGGATATCTTCCCTTTGAAGCCGGCGTTCTGGATGTTGATCGCAAGGCTCTTGCCGTTCTGGCGAACATGGGTTGCGTTATTGATGAACTTGTGCCGGATTTTGAACTGCCGAAGCTGTGGGAAGCGTGGATGATATTGCGCAGCTTCAACGTGACCCACGGTCTGCGCACCTTCTATGACCAGGCAGAAACAAGGTTGCTTCTTAATCGGCAACAGATGTTTGAATTCGACATCGCGCTTTCCTGCAGTGCCACCGACATCTTCAATGCGTCCGTCGTCCGGACGGCCTGGTACCAGTATCTCTGCAAACTGTTTGAACAGTATGATTTCATTTTGATGCCGAGCGCACAGGTATTCCCTTTCGATATCGACCTCTCTTGGCCGACCGAAATCGACGGCAAATCCATGGACACCTATCATCGCTGGATGGAGGTGGTGATCGGTCCCACGCTGGCTGGACTTCCCGTGGCAGCCGTTCCTGCGGGTTTCGGGGTGAATGGCCTGCCTACTGGTATACAGTTGGTGGGACCACCACGCCGTGACCGGGAAACGCTGGAATTTGCGCTGGCGTATGAACAGTCCGCTGAAATCCGGACAGGCGATGCAGTCGCCTGAAGGTCTGGCACGCTCCAGGCCGTCTTTTGAAACGTGAGCCGGTCTGAAGAAACTGGCGAAACACCAGATCCAGGCTTCGATTATTTTCGTCGCGATGAGTCGGGAAGCTCGCAGTCAAGGCGCCGCAGCCGCCTAATGGCGCCTTGGAAAGCTGCGGGCAGTTTTCCCAACTTTCTATTCCCGGGAAACGGAGTTTGAAGGCGTTGATAAATGCAGGGCTGCCGTGGCGGTCATTACTCGTCCGATGCCGGGCGTTTGCCGCTTTCGGGTGCACGGCGCGATCGACATTGGTTTGAGTGTCGGCAAGTGCGCGGCAAAACGACGGACGGAGGTTAGTAGCCGCAGCCACTTTCCGGGATACAGCCGGTCCATTCGGGCTCGACATAATCGGTTCTGCAGGCAATTGATTGGGAGGTATCCGCCTCCCACTCACGCACACGACATGCGTCTCGCCCACATGATATCGCCGGATCAAGCCCGCGGCGGGCGGCTTGATCCGGCGATAATGCCGGTTATTGCTCCGGCAATTCAATAGCATTGGTCGACGCCGAATTCCCCAGGGGCCTGGCAGAAAACTCGCCGCCGGGGATTTTATCGACTGAACCTGTTGCCCTGATCGCTGACCGGGCCTCGTCCTGGCGTCGCCGTTCCCTCTCCGGCTGTCTCTCAGTTTCCGGCTTCGAGAGCATCGCGAACTTCTGCAATTTTCCCTGTGTCTGTTCCGGCGCCCAGAATGCTCTTCGCCTCGGCAAGCTCCTCGTCGGTCACCGGCCTGTTTGCCAACTGTTCCAGCGCCGAAACCAGCGCAGTCTCGCTAAGCGCGGGATCCGTGGGCACGGCCGTCACCCCGTACTGAATTTCGAATTCCGCATATGCCTTCACGTAGGCGGCAAGCGCTGCCATCTTGGGATCCTTGGACTTCAGATAGGCATGGTAATTTCTCTTCATCGAATTAAGGCTGCCAGTGCCGGGCTTTGCGCTGTGCGTTTTCGATTTCTCGCCGTGGTTTTTTGAGGGCTTGTTTGAATCATGCGATTTCAATGATGTCGAAGAGCCCCTGTGCGCGGATGAGTTCGAGGAAGCCCGGCTTTCGCCGGCGCCGGATTTGCCTCCACCATGGCCTCCCCCGTTGCCACTGCCGTTTCCGCCGCCATTGCCACCACCATTGCCGCCGCCACCACCACCGCCGTTTCCGTCCTTGGCAAAAGCAGCATGCATGAGGCCGACGGTATCTCCTGCCATGGGGGCAACGGCGAGGACAAGGCCAAGGCTTGCGGTACCGATCACAGAGCGGATTTTCATGAGAACGTCCTTCATAAAATTTGCCGCCGCTTCAGTTCGAGCCGCGGTGCCAGCAGTTGTTGCGCACTACAATATTGCCGAAATTTCAGGTTTCTACTCCGCTCGGACCTATGCCTTGGGCATTCGGACCATAGTCCGATTGATCGCGCCCGATGGTCCCTGATTGTATGGAGTGAGAACGGGCTCATCTTCGGGGCAAACCCGCGCCTCCCCGAGGCAACGGTTGACAATCCGCTTTGCCAGGATAGCTATAAAGGTTGGGAGATGAGTGCTGATAATGCGTGTTCTGCCGACAGGCCGTAAATACAAAGTGCCTCTGACAAATCTCGTCGCACGCTGGAATTCTCAATCCCTTGCAAGGCAATTCCTGCTTGCGGGTGGTTTTGTCGCGGTCTGTGCGATGGTTATCGTGGGTTACTTCGTTGCCAGCCTGATCGAAAACGCCGTGACGCGTAACTCCGCAGCGACGACAGCGCTTTATGTCGACAGCGTGATCGCCCCTCTTCTGCCTGATATGCAAACCACCCATGCTCTGGACGATTCGATAACGCGGGCCCTGGATGAGACACTTGGTCAGGGCGCACTTGGAAAGCGCCTTTTTTCATTCCGGCTCTGGCGCAGCGATGGAACAATTCTCTATTCCAGCGACAAAAATCTTTCCGGCAAGCAGTTCCCGCTTTCTGATGACCTCAGAACGGCGTTTTCCGGCCGAATGGCAGCAAGGTTCAATCGGATCGGTGACGTCGAGAGCGAGGCTGAACGCGACAGTGAAAATCCACTTCTGCAAATCTACAATCCTGTCCTGCAGCCCTGGTCCGGCAAAGTCGTCGCCGTCTCTGAATTTTTCGAGGTAGCCCATGATTTCGAGTGGAGCCTCAATCAGGCTCGGCTGTTGAGCTGGTTCATGGTTGCTGCATTTACGATGACATTTTTTGTCCTCCTGTCGATTATCGTCTTGCGTGGAAGCCGTACTATTGACAGCCAGCGCAAGGCGCTCAGTGATCGCGTCGCTGAACTGTCCGCCCTGCTGCGGCAGAACGAAGCTTTACGTGCACGTGTTCAGCGCGCCACGCAAAGGGCCACCTCGCTTAACGAGAGCTATCTGCGCCGCATCGGTGCTGACCTGCATGACGGTCCCGCACAATTGGTCGCCTATGCCTCGTTACGCCTTGACAGCCCGATGCTCACCGATCCTTGCACTCCTACCGAAGATCGCGAAGCATCCTTGACGAACATCAAGACAAGCCTCGATGACGCTATGGCGGAAATCCGCGGTATTTGCAGCGGGCTGATGTTGCCCCACATAGAAACGGATAGCCTTGCTGACCTGCTGAAACGTGCGATCCTCGCGCACGGGCAGCGTACGGGCGCTTCTGCCGAACTCTCGTTGAACAAGACGCCTGCAAGCCTCTCGACCTCGGCAAAGATATGCATCTATCGCTTTGTACAGGAGGCACTGAACAACGGATATCGCCATGCCGGCGGCGTCGGGCAAAAGGTTGCGCAAACATCTGAAGACGGACTGATTATCATCGAAGTTATCGATAAAGGACAGGGCTTCCGCGTGAGCGATGTTTCACCCCAGAAACTCGGCCTTGCCGGCCTGAGGGATCGTGTTGAAAGCCTGGGTGGCGTCTTCCATCTTTTTTCATCCGAGCGTGGGACCACCGTGCGAATGTCCCTTAACATCGAGGAAATGGAGCAGGCATGACGGCGCAGCAAATCAGCCTGGCAGTTGTGGATGATCACCCCCTCTTCAGGGAAGGTGTCATCCGAAGCCTGATGGAAATGGACGGGTTCAACGTCGTCGGAGAAGGAGGCAGCAAGGAAGACGCGCTACGCATAGCGGCAGAGCACCGACCGGATGTCCTGCTGCTCGATATCTCCATGCCTGGAGGCGGGCTCGAGGCTATCCCGCTTATACTTGACCAGGTGCCCGGCCAGAAGATCGTGATGCTGACGGTTTCCGAGGCAGGCGATGACGTCATGGCAGCGGTGAAGAGTGGAGCGAAGGGCTACGTCCTGAAAGGGGTTGGGTCACGTGCACTTGCTGATATCATTCGAAGCGTCGCGGCAGGCGACAGCTACGTTGCGCCGACCCTGTCTGCACGCCTGATTTCGGAAAGCGGATCAGGCGCAGGGGCCAATCCCTTTACCGCGTTGACGGATCGTGAGCAGGAGGTACTGGCGCTTGCATCTGCCGGATTAAGCAACAAGCATATCGGTCTCAAGCTGGACCTGCACGAAAAGACGATCAAACACCATATGACGCAGATCTTCACCAAGCTTGGCGTGAGCAACCGGACGGAAGCCGCGATGGCGTTTCGCGACGAGATTGACAGACGCCGTTAACGAAGGAACGATCTGAGCCGCTGCTCGTCTGCGGTCGTTGCATCGCGGTTGACGATTGTTCGGCCTTTCGCGTCCTTCATCACGTATCGTCCGCGCTGGACACTTTCGCTGATGCCATCCCTATGGCGAACAGTCAGGGCACCGCGACCTGAATTCGCCGCGTCATTAACATCGGTTTGGCTTTTCGCAGCATTACCGGTGCCCGACGATTGGCCGTTATTGCTTCCCTTGCCGCCCGAATTGCCGTTGCTGCCACTGTTACCGTTGCCGCCACTGTTGCCGCTACTTCCTCCGTTCCCGCTACCTCCTCCGCTGCCTCCGCCTCCGCTGCCTCCACCGCCACCATTCCCGTTGCCATCCTTGGCATCGGCCACCTGTTCAGCAACGATCGCCGAGACACCGTGAACTTTTATTGTGTAGGGAGCAGCCGTGTTGAAGAGGGTTAGCACCAGGCAAGGGAAGATGGCGATCAGCTTGCGACGCAATAACACCTCTTGTCTCCTGACGTTTGAATTTGATCCGGCAGCATGCGATTTTGCAGACGCCAGTTGGCAATTACTCAATTTCATACAAGTCGTCACTACGCCTTGAGTGGTCAAGCCCAATCGAACGGTTACGACTTAAGCGATCGCTTGAGCAACCCTTTGTCTTCAAAAATCTCAGACTAACGTCGCAGGCGAGACAGACTGAAGTCAAAAAGCGCGCTGCCAGGCAACGGAAACGAGCGGGAAATCGAAATCGACGCTGTAATGCTATGGAACTTCAAGGCCCGGCGACAGCACCTTCACGAACTGCGACCTTGTCAACTTCGGCAAAGCCGAGACAGTTTCTTCAGGTTCCTGAGGAACACTTTGTTGGAAATCTGAATAGATGGCAAACTGCTGGGAATATGGACAAATTTGCTTGGCGTACGATTTCGCCCTGATCTTGTTCTGACCCCTGACGGCGCCTTCGCCTGTGCTGCCCTGCTTAGGTAACGAAGAGCTTGCCAATCTATCGAAAAGATCGACCATGAGAACCGGTGGTCGCAAAAAACAACCAATAGGATAAGCTCCGTCTCGGCGTATGGTATTCGAACGCACATCTAAAGGGAGAGAGGTTCACCATGAAAGCTTTGCTGCTGTCCGTCACATTTGTTCTGGCGGCGTCAACCTTCGCGTTTGCAGATGAAAGTTGTGGCGACAAAACCAACCAGACTGAAATGAACGTCTGCGCATCTGAATCGCTGAAGAAATCGGATGCAGAAATGAACAAGGTCTACAAGGAGATCGAAGGGCGACTGAAGGACGATGCCGATACTACCAAGCTACTCGTTGCAACACAGAGGGCATGGATCGCGTTTCGCGATGCCGAATGCAATTTTCAAACCTCAAACGTTCGTACTGGGACCGTATATCCGTTCGTCAACAGCTCATGCCACGAAGGTCTGACCCAAAGCCGCACAGAAGACCTCAAAGGTTACCTGCAGTGCACCGAGGGCGATTTGGACTGCCCGGTCCCGGCAGCAAACTGAACATCTTAAATCCGCTCCGCCCGCTCAACTCAGGTTGGCCGGGCCTTATGCTTAAAACACCCCGAAGCGCGTAGCAAAAGTTGGCCATGGCCAACTTGTATCGCTACGCCATCGGAGATGGCAGGTTGGCAGGGTCTGCGACATTACCAAGGCGGCAGCTAGCGTCCTGTAAGTGTCAAGCTCTGCCACTTCGTCGAGCACTATGAGACGCGAAGTCCGCCGGCGGATCGAAAAGGCTGGATTTGCGACGACCGGTGGAAGCAGGCCTTCAAATCGATGACCGCCGATGGGCAACTCGCCCGAGATGACTGGTTGGTTCATGCCGACTTCCGAGCGAAGAGCGTGCGCAACGGTCCCGATCAACATTTCTGCTGCCGACGCCGACATTTCCCCGGCCGCCGCAATACCCCGACCGATATACTCGATGAACAGTCTGCCGTCGGGATTGAGCATCACTTCGACCACCGCGCCTTCATCAAGGGCCGAGCAAAGCTGGTCGCCGAGCGCCTCCTTAAGCTTTCTGACAAGCCTGGCATGGGACGAGGGATGAGCCACAAGCCGCTCCTTTGGACGTATTGGGACGAAATTCCATCATTGAGCAGTAATTTGCCGGCTGAAGTTTTTCGAAGATCAATGAGGAGACCGGGAGAATCCCCGCGACAGCTGTTGTGGTGCCGATTTTCTTGACGGGACCTATGCGCCGCAGTGGCCATTCGACACGGGAGAGGATGCGTTCGAAGCGCAAATCGGTCACGGTTACAATCTCGGTATAGCCGGCGAGTAAGGACCACTCGACGATCCCCGCAAACATGGCGAGCGTCGTCTCGTGAGCCCTGTTTGATCGCCCGGCCACTTCGTGAGAGGTGTCTACGCAGAAGCGCGAACTTTCGATCATGGCATCGTGGGGGTGGAGATTACCGTCGGGAAGGAGCGATGAGAAAACATCGCCAACCATCGTGGGGCCAACTGCCGGAAGAAGGCGCGCGCAGCCGAGCACGTGATCGCCCTCGGAGACGGCGAGTATGTATGTCGGTCCCAGATCGTCAAAAGCGTCGCGTTCGTGTCCGCCGTGGACGTGTACGTCCCATCCCAGGCGTCCTGAAAATACCCGCGCACGAAGTTTATGGTGCTCTTCCAGCAGTTTTTTCTCGCCTTCGTTGCGAGGTGCGGCGATAGCCATGATGTGCATGAAGTTCCCCGTTTTTCTTTGGATGGAAATCAGCACATTCGGGAATCGGGCGGCAGTTGGTGAATTCTACAAATCCGGGTTCTTTCACATCGCGGCCCTGGGAGGCTGTACAGAGATCCCGGACCGGTTCCAAACGGCGGGCGCTTGCATAGTTGACCCTGGGCCGAACGACAATCAAAGCTGCCCGTATTAAAGTGTTAAGGCATTGGAAAGCCAATAAAATAACGCAATAGCAGCGCCGCCTTTGTTCAGGACGTACGTGGTTACGTTAAGAGTTCATTAACTTTTAATCTCTGGACGCGACGCGAGAATCGTGTTGTACCTTTGGCGGGCTTTGGGCGGCAAACCGAACTTTGTCCGCCAAGGGGGCGATATGGCGATAGCGAACAAGATTGAAGCAACAATTGCTCGGAAGGAAGATGCAGGCGGCAAGATTGCCCGCCATGCAAGCCTTTTGTCGCAGCAGTTGCAGGAACTGCGCACACGCATGTATCCGCCGAAGTCGGAGAAAAGCCTGCGCCCCTTCCTGACCAATGAAGTTTCAAAGCTGACGTCCATACCTGATTCCACCCTGAAACTCTTGTCGAGTGAAGGGCGTGGCCCGATTCCCGGACGTCTGGAAAACAATCATCGGGTCTACACCCTGGCCCAGATCAACGAGTTGCGGGAACTCTTCGCTAGCCAGAAGCCGGCAGACGCGTTGAGATTCCTACCGAGACGCCGCGAGGGAGAACACCTCCAGGTCGTGGCCATTGCCAACTTCAAGGGTGGCAGTGCCAAGACCACGACCTGTGTTCACCTTGCACACTATCTCGCCTTGCAGGGCTATCGTGTCCTCGCACTTGATCTCGATCCACAGGCCTCGCTTTCTGCTCTTTTCGGTGCGCAGCCCGAGTTTGACGTCGGCGCCAACGAGACCATCTATGCGGCGTTGCGCTATGACGACGCCGAGCGTCGATCGATCCGCGACATTATTCGCAAGACCTATTTCGACGGCATCGACCTGATCCCGGGCAACCTCGAGCTCATGGAATATGAGCACGAGACGCCAAGGGTACTGGCGCAGAAATCCGGTTCTGGGGCAATTTTCTTCGAGCGACTGAAGCTGGCGCTGGCCGAGGTCGATCAGGATTATGACGTGGTTATCCTCGATACGCCGCCGTCCCTCGGATTCCTGACGCTCAGCGCAATCTACGCTGCCACAAGCATGATCATCACCGTCCATCCGGCGATGCTTGACGTGGCTTCCATGAGCCAGTTCCTGTTGATGATGGGAGACCTGATCAGCGTGCTGAATGAAAACGGCGCGCAACTTGATCAGGATTTCATTCGCTATCTCGTCACCCGTCATGATCCCAACGATGCGCCCCAGTCTCAGGTTGTCGCCATGATGCGCCATCTGTTTGGTACCGATGTGCTTCTTCCAACCCTGATCGAAAGCACAGCCGTCGAGGCAGCAGGACTTGCAAAACGCTCCATCTACGAACTCGAAATGGGCCAGATCGGCCGTGACACACACAAGCGAGCCCGCGAGGCGGTCGACGCCGTCAATGAAGCCATTGTGAAACTGATCAACACCAGTTGGGGGCGCACATGACCAGCAAGTCATCGCGTAAATCCATCGTAGCAAATTTTGGGTTGCTCTCTGCGGAACTGGAAAACCGGCTGTCGCCGGAGAACCCTGCGGCCGCTCCCCAACCCGGTCCATCCGCTCGTGTCGGTGCGGGCGTGATTGGTGCGGCGCACCGGGCGATCGACGACATCAAATCGGAACGCGATCGCCTGAAGGCGCTGGTCGAGGCCGGCGGAGGCGCCATCCGCGAACTCGATACGTCCAAAATCGATCCCTCGCCCTTTCCCGATCGTCTTCCTGACGATGATGCCTCCGATTTCGAGGCGTTCAGGAATTCGATCCGCTCCGAAGGCCAAAAGGTTCCCATCCAGGTCCGAAAATCACCGTCCTCACCTGACCGCTATCAGGTGATCTACGGCCACCGCCGGCTCCAGGCCGCCCGGGACCTCGGAATTCCGGTTAAGGCGATCGAGGTAGAGATTTCGGACGTTGAACTGGTCATCGCACAGGGTATTGAAAACGCCGATCGCCAGGATCTGACCTGGATTGAGCGTGCCCTGTTTGCCCGCCGTATGGACGATGCCAATGTGAAGTCTCGCGATATCAAGGCTGCCCTGTCCATCGACGATCCTGAACTGGCACGCATGCGGTCCGTTTACCGCGCCGTCCCGTCCGGAATCATCGAAGCAATCGGGCGGGCGGCGAAGGTCGGCCGTCCGAGATGGGCCGACTTTGCAAAGACTTTTTCCGAAAGGCCGGATCTGCACGATGCTGTGAGCAAGGCTTTATCCGTCAGCGCCGAAAAGCGCCTGGGATCAGACCAGAAGTTTCTGGCAGCATTTAATGCTCTGAAACCGAAAGCTCCCTTGAAGGAGACTGGCAAAGTCATTGCTGGCCCCGCAGGCGAGCAACTGGGCAGGCTTGTGCGTACGGCCAAAGAGGTTCGTATTTCAGCGTACACGCCGGCCTCGGTGGAATTCCTGAGCTTTATTGAATCAGAGTTGCCAGCGCTGGCCGAGCGCTTCAGTCGTGAGAAATCGAAGAACTGATCGAAGCCGCAAGCGGATTTTGGCACGAATTAAGGAAGGAAAGCGCGCAAAAGAAAAAGGCCCCCGAAACGTTGCCGTCATGGAAGCCCTTCTCGTTGTGTGAGAGCTTGAGAATCGCATTTCCATGAAACCTAGTCAAGAGTCTTTGGCGCCGTTTCGGTGAGCGTTCTTCTTTTGCCTTTTTGAGAGGCGAAGACATGGAAGGTGGACAAGTGACGACGCCCTTTGGGCGGCGACAGGTTACCCTTGCGCTTGTGAGGCGGCAGATCGCCACCAGCAGGATCGAGGAAGGTAAATCGGCAAACAAGTGGAAGGTTTTCCGCGACGCATCGGAAGCTCGGGAGGTGCTTGGTCTGCAGGATCGCAGCCTCGCGGTTCTCGACGCGCTTTTGAGCTTCTATCCTGAGAACGAACTGCGCCAGGACGCGCAACTCATCGTCTTTCCCTCGAACATTCAGCTGTCAATTCGTGCCCATGGCATTGCAGGCGCTACCTTGCGTCGGCATCTTGCGCTCCTCGTCGAGGCCGGCTTGATCATCCGCAAGGATAGCGCCAACGGTAAACGCTATGCCAGAAAAGATAACGATGGATCGATCGAACACGCCTTCGGTTTCGACATATCGCCGCTTCTTATGCGCGCTGAGGAGCTTGCATGCCTCGCCCAGCAGGTTGCGGCCGATCGAATTGCCTTTAGACGGGCAAAGGAAAACCTGACAATCTGCCGGCGTGATATCCGCAAGCTCATCACGGCAGCTGTTGAAGAAGGGGCTGCAGGCGATTGGGACGAAATCGAGGAACGCTATATTGCTCTCGTGAGAGAAATCCCGCGCAGCCCCAGCCTGGCTGAACTTGGCGATCTCGGAGTCAGGATGAGCAGTTTGCGTGAGGATATCGTCAAACTCCTGAATTCCGGAGACTTTTCATCAAAAATGAACACCAGTGATGCCCAAATTGAGCGGCACATACAGAATTCAAATACCAACCCTCCTAATGAACTTGAACCAAGCTCTCGAAACGAGCTGGAAGCGAAGCCGAGTGAAAATGGGCGGGCCGTGCATGTGCCGATAAAGGCTTTCCCGATTGGACTTGTCTTGCGTGCTTGCCCGGAAATTTCGAACTATGGGCCTGGAGGGGAGATCAGAAACTGGCGGGAGCTTATGACGGCTGCCGTGGCGGTTCGATCAATGTTGGGTGTCAGCCCGTCGGCATATCAGGAGGCCTGTGAGGTGATGGGTCCGGAAAATGCGGCGGTGACCATCGCTTGCATTCTTGAGCGCGGCGGTCACATCAACTCAGCGGGCGGATATCTGCGGGATTTGACAAGCAAGGCGAAGCGCGGTGAATTTTCACTTGGTCCGGTCCTTATGGCTCTGCTGCGTGCCGGCGGCCACAACGTCAAAGCCGCTGGGTGATATTGGGCTCGCACAGGTGATACCTCCAGGGCGCTCTTAGCTAGTGGTTGGTAACGTTGACCAAAGTGGCGAGGCGTTTACACGGTAAAAGCCGCCGCCCTACCCTGCCGTGGATTGCCGCTACGTCCGTTTGCCCGACCTTGCGAATGATGAGATATGGCCACCATGGTCCGTCAACACTGAACCTCTTCTGAACCCAGCGCGAAGATTGAAGATCGGCTGGTTGCATCTGGGTCGTCATCCGGTCGACGTTGCGCCATTCAAGATCGGCGCGAAAAGCCTGATACAGTCGTCGACTCGTCGATACACTTCCTTGTCTGGGAATTCGTAAGGGACTTCGAGGCCCAGAGCAGCGCCGCAGAGACTCACCCAATCAGCGAGGCAAGGACTGCTCGGGCTGTGCCGGTTATCTTCGTCGTCACTTGCCGAACCGTCACGCCGGGCTACAATGGCGTCATGCTTGACTGGTGCTTTCAAGTATTTGGAAACCGGGGAGCATTTGCTCTGGTGGCATCCAAACGATCGCAAACGCCATCCCGGCTGGAACGAAAACGGGAAAATGGGCAACAGCTACATCGGAGCGCTCGGAGAATCCCCGAGGCGACAACGTGGTTCAGGATTCCGATGGTGTGCTGGTCTCGGGCCGAACGATGCATGTGGCAGAGATACGCTTGACGGGCTGGTTTTGCGCAGCAGGTTCGCACTCGGTCTGTATACCACCGAGAAGGGACACAGATGCCAGACGAGATCGGGCTTGGACTCATGATGTACTGCCACTCTGAGTTCAGTTATCTTGCCAAGTTACTTTCATCCTTTTATTTCGACGTCATAACCAGTCCTCGTCCGGCCGATAACTGGTAAGTGGCTTGCTCCCTTACCTTCCGAAACACAATTCTGCAGCGCCTTGCGGCAAAGTATGCCCGCCACGATCGGACGGGCTTACCTTCCATAGGTTTTCCCGATGCTGGTTATTTCGAGAAACGCTCCGGTCGGAAGGTCGCGAGCATGGGATGTTCGGTTCCAGTGGCAATCTCGAAAGCAAGCAACTCGCCCACGATCAGGCCAAGCGTTGCACCGCTGTGGCTGAACGCGACATAATAACCGGGGATGGCTCCGATGGCTCCAATTACTGGCTCGCCGTCTCCCGGAATCGGTTTTCCACCGACGCTGATCGAAGCGACTTCGAGTCGCGGATTGCCCTCCAACACCTTGGCAGCCTCCGTCAGAAGTTCGGCAACAATTTCGTCATCGATCTCACAAGTGCCGTCGGCGCGCACTGTCACGCCCTCCTCTGCTGCCCAGTCAGCATCCAGCGAAAAAGTACCGCCCGGCGCTGGTCGGATAGCGACACGTGGCGTGTTGAGGACAGCACGCAGGGGATGGGCGATCGGCTTGGTCTGCACGAGAAGGGCGATCGGGGTCCCGTCCCCGATGGTCTGTCCGCTTTCTGCAGCCATCTTTGGCACGGCCGGCCCGGTGGCGAGCACGACAGCGTCCGCCCGATGGAGGTAACCTTTTGCGGTTTCGGCGCCAACGGCACGACCACCCTCGATCACGACCCGCGCAGCCCCCTGGTCCGTCACCAGAACGCCCCCGAGCCCGGAAAATTCCTTGAGAAGCACACCGATCAGTGTCGGCAGATCGACCCAGCCCTCCCCGGCATTGAAGATCGCACCCTGCGGGGTGATTGCGCCTGCGTCGAGACCCGGCGCGACACGGGCGACTTCGGCTGCGGAAAGCCGCTGCGCGTCATAGGCGAGTGAAACCTCGTGGCGATAGGCCGCGTCGATCTCGTTGCGCTCGTCATCCGCATCCCAGGTCAGGCCGCCATCGAAGCGCAGCCATTCCGCATCCGGGTTCTGTGCCGCGAGCGTGCGATAACGGTCGATGCCGGCCATACGCAGCCGATGATAGGGTTCAGAGCGCATGCGCGCCGAGTTCAGCCAGGAGAGCGAGCGGCCGGAAGCACCGTTGGCGGGCGGGCCATCATTGAGGATCGTGACCTGGATGCCGCGCCGCGCAAGCTGCACGCCGGTGGAAACGCCGAAGATACCGGCACCGATGATGACGGCCGAAGAGATGGTGTTGTCGGTCATGGGGTTGGCTTTCAATCAATTGTCATACGGATTGGGTGAAGCGATCAGGGCTCTTCCCAGTGGCCGCTGGTGGTGGAGCGGAAAAGTGCGTCGATCGCCTTCATGTTCGCGATCGCATCGCCAAGCCCTGTCTCGAGTGGCTTGCCGGAGAGAACGGCCTCGGCAAATGCATCGACCTGTTCGCGATACTGATCGACCGGCCCTATCGTAATTTCCTCGCGCCCACCGCCGGCCAGATCGCGGCCATCATCGAAGATAAGGACGGTCGGCTCATCGGCCGGTGCATTGAAGGGAATGGGGATTTCCAGACGCCCGCGCGTTCCAAGCACCGTAACCTTCTGCGTGAGGGAAAGTTGCGTGGAACAGGTAAAGGCAAGCTGCCTTCCCTCCGGAAATGCCAGCAGCCCGCTCGTCAGCCGGTCCGTGCCGAAGACGGGATCGCGCTCCATGAGCGCGATCGCCCGCACGGGTTCCGCGTCGAACAGGAAACGGGCCGTGTTGATGGCATAACAACCGACATCGAACAGACCGCCGCCGCCAATATCCACCTGATTGCGCACATTTCCGGGATCATCGAGGTAATAGGAAAAGATCGTCTGGATGGCTCTGACCTCGCCAAGGAGCCCCCCGGCGATCATCGCGCGCGCCTTCTTCCATTGCGGATGATGGCGCACCATGAAGGCTTCCGCGACCGGCAGGCCCGCCGCTTTTTGTGCGGCCGCCAGTTCCATCGCCTGCGCAGCATCAAGCGCGATCGGCTTCTCACAGAGTACGGGTTTGCCCTGCTCCAGCGCCTTGATCGTCAAGGGAACATGCAGGTGATTGGGCAAAGGGTTGTAGATTGCGTCTATTTCCGGATCGGCAAGCAAATCCTCGTAGCTGCCATAGGACGTGGCGATGCCGAAGCGGGCCGCCATCTCCTTCGCCTTGCCCGCATCGCGCGAGGCGATTGCCGCAACGCGCCCCAGGCGGCTAGACTGGATGGCGGGAATGACCGCCTTGGCAGCGATGCCCGCGCAACCGAGCACGCCCCATCGTATCGTTCGTGTCATCTTTTTCTCCTCTCGACGCTCAGAGCACTTCCGCAAGGAAACGCTGAAGACGCGGACTCTGCGGATTGTCGAATATCGCCTCCGGCGTGCCGGCTTCCACCACGCGCCCTTCGTCCATAAAGACGACCTGATCGGCGACTCGGCGGGCGAAGCCCATTTCATGCGTGACGACGACCATGGTCATGCCGCGCGTGCCGAGTTCTGCCATCAAGTTGAGCACGCCCTTGACCAGCTCCGGATCGAGCGCACTCGTCACCTCATCGAAGAGGATGACTTCCGGTTCCATGGCAAGCGCACGCGCAATGGCGACGCGCTGCTGCTGCCCGCCGGAAAGACCGCCCGGACGGTGATGCTGGCGGCTCGCAAGACCAACATCGGCAAGCCTTGCCTTGGCAATGCGCTCGGCCTCGGCTGCCGGCAGGCCCTTGATCTTCGTCAGCGACAGCATGACGTTTTCCAGCGCCGTGTGATCCGGAAAGAGGTTGAAATGCTGGAAGACCATGCCGACCCGGCGGCGCAGCGTTTCCGGCTTCATGGCAAGAATGCTTTCACCATCGATGAGAATATCGCCGCTCTTCGGCTCGACCAGACGGTTTAGCCCACGCAACAGCGTCGATTTTCCGGAACCGGACGGGCCGATGATGCAGGTGACGCTGCCCGGTTTCACCGAAAGGTCGACACCCTTCAGCACGTCGAGATCGCCATAGGCCATGCCGAGACGACGCACATCGAGGCTGCCACCCTTGAAGGAGACACCGGTGGCGCGGGCTGCACTGTCGAGTTCACTAACCTCCTCCAGCCCGCTGGTGATGGTCGAGGGGCGCTGCTTGCCAATCCGCAGGCGATTGTCGATCGCATTGACGACATGGGTGAGCGGCACGGTGACGATGAGATAAAATACTCCCGCCAGCAGCAGCGGTGAAAGATTGCCCGTCACCACCGCCTGGTCCTGTCCTACGCGAAAGATCTCACGCTCGGAGGCCAGAAGCCCAAGGAAATAGACAAGGCTCGAATCCTTGACGTTGCCGATGAACTGGTTGACGAGGGCCGGCAGCACGCGGCGCACGCCCTGCGGCACGACGATAAGGCGCATGCCCTGGCCATAGCTCATCGACAGCGCCCGGCAGGCTTCCATCTGGCCGCGGTCTACGCTCTGGATACCAGAGCGGAAAATTTCGCCGATATAGGCGCCGGCAATCAGGCTGAGCGCCATAATGCCGAGTGGATAAGGCGACGGGCCAAAGAGTTCGCGGCCGATGCGGGCAAAGCCCTGACCGATCAGGAGGATTGTAACGATGGCCGGCAGGCCGCGGAAAATATCGGTATAAAGGCGGGCGGGGATGCGCAGCCAGGGCGAGCGGGAAATGCCCATGATGGCGAGCATCATGCCAATGGCGACGCCAAGCACCGTCGAGGTCGCAGCCAGGATCAGCGTATTCTTCAGACCGACCGTAATCATGGTCGGCAGCACTTCGGCCATGGCGTTCCAGTCGAGGAAGCTACGGCGCAGGTTTTCAAGCCAGTTCATCAGGATATCCCTTGAAAGAAAGGCCGGTCCGACCGGTAAGGGCCGGACCGGAAGGCGGCATCACTGCTTGGGAAGATATGCCTGCGGCATCGGCGTGCCGGGGAACCATTTTTCGTGCAGCTTTTTCCAGGTGCCGTCCTGCATGGCCTCTTTCAGGCTCTTGTTAAGCGCCTCGCGCAATGCATCGTTACCCTTGCGGATGACGAAACCGGCCGGTGCATCGAAGCTCGGAATATTGACCGCAACCTTCAGCGCCGGGTAACGGGCGGAATAGTCCTTTGCTGCCTCGAAATCGAGGAAATGGGCATCGACCGTGCCGTTGTTAAGCGCGGAAACGGCAGAGTTGTTGTCCGGGAACTTCACGAGATCGGTGCCGGCAAAATTCTTTTCGGCATAGATTTCCTGAAGCGTACCCTGCACGACGCCAAGACGCTTGCCCTTGAGGCCCGCTGCATCGGTGATGCCGGCCTCCGAAGTAAGGACGCTCAGGAAACCTGCTAGATAACCGTCGGAGAAATCAACGGTCTCCTTGCGCTTGGCCGTCGTGCCGATTGCGGCGGCTGCAACATCGAAGCGGCCGTTGGCGACCGAGGGCATCAGGGCCGAGAATTCCTGGCCGGTGAAGACCACCTGTTCCTTCTTGAAGCCGAGGCGTCCGGCGACATTGAGGAAAAGTTCGATGTCGAAACCGGTAAAGTTACCGTCGGCGGTGGTGAAGGCATAGGGCTTGGCATCGCCCATCGTACCGACACTTATGGTGGCGGGATCGATGAGGCCAAGCGGATTGTCGGCAAGCGCCGGCGTCGCCGCGCCTGCGAGGACACCGAGCGTGGCCGCGATGGCGGTAGCGCGGATTTTGGCAAAGGGGGAAGTGAAGGCTTCGGTAAATCGCATTTGTTTCGTCTCCTCTGGTGTCGTTGTCTGCGATGTATTCAAGGCGCACGGGTCCCATCCGGACGGCGGCGTGACCTCACCCGCCCGGCCCATGCAGTTCGCATGTCGGAAGTCTTTTTTATATTTGAGACCGGTCTCAATTAGAAAGAGACCGGTCTCTTTGGTTATTGGCAATTGTTATCTTCGCATTTGCCAGTCGTCAAGTTCTCTTGTAAGCCTATCGTTTATGGACAAGAGCCTATCAAAAACTCCTTCCGTGACCGTGGCTGACGTTGCGCGCAGCGCGGGCGTCTCAAAGGCCACCGCAGCACGTGTGCTCGGCGGCTACGGAACCGTTAGCGACCGGGTGCGTGAGGCCGTCACAGCCGCCGCAGCTTTCCTGGATTATCGTCCCAATGAGCTTGCCCGCAGCATGACGACGGGCCGCTCCGGCACAATTGGTGTCGTGGTGGGCGATATCGAAAACCCGTTCTTCAGCCTTGGCGTTCGCGGTATCACGGATGTCGCCCGACAAGCGGGATTTACTGTCATCCTCATCAATTCGGGTGAAGATGTTTTGGTCGAAAAAGCGGCCATCCGTAACTTGCTTGCCAGGCGTGTAGACGGCTTCATCGTTTCTCCAGCTAAGGAAAATGATGTCGAGCACCTGCACGAGGTTATTCGTTCAGGATTGCCGCTAGCCCTGCTTGATCGTGGGAGTGACACCCTCGAAGTGGACACGGTCCTTGCAGATGACCGTCATGCTGCAGAGAGCGTCACTCGCCGACTGATCGGGCTTGGCCACCGGCGCATTGCCTATATCACCGCCTGCGACACGCCGGATCATTGCTTTCACACGTCAAAGGACATCAACACCGGCTCAGTCCGGCGTCGTATCGAGGGATATCTTGATGCCTGCCGTAAGGCGGGCCTCCCGGGCATGGAGAAATGGGTGAAGGTTGGCGCTGTGACGCCGGAACGCACACACGGGATAGTCACCGAAATGCTCCAATCGCCAAACCGTCCGACCGCGATTATCGCATCAGACAGCATCATCGGTATCGAGGTATTCAAGGCTCATCGCGATTTGGGAGTAAATATTCCGGGCGATGTGTCATTGGTGTCGTTCCACGATGCAGACTGGACATCCGTAACCACGCCTCCGATAACCGTTGTTAGGCAGCCCGTGTATGAACTGGGAGCGAGTGCGGCCAAACTTCTTGTGGATCGGTTGAATGGCGGAGATCAAGCTGCCCGCAAAGTTGTCCTGAAAACCGAAGTCGTTGAGCGCGCCTCAATACAGGCCGTTTAATATTCGCTGCCTGGACCGTTTTTTGCTATCCGCCGTGCCCCTCCCCCTTGGGAGCTCCATCAAGTTCGTCGTGTCGGGTCCATCCGGGATCAGCTGCTTAAACTGCGTCCTGTTTCGTTTCCTGGAGAGACTTGAGCGCCGCATCACAGCGGGGATTGGAAGCGAAGCGCTCCGTGTTGGGAATCTCAAAAGTTTGAAAAAGACCGCTTTTCAAGGCGAGGCCAAACTTGAGGCAGTCGAAAGGGAAAAAGAGAACGGGCCAGCCGTGGCGTCATACGGCAAGTGCCCCGGAAGACAATACCCGGGTCCTGGTGACGAGCCGCCCCTTGGAGGAGGGTCCAGCACAGTCGGAGCTCATATATTGGACCGATGGCGAACCGGTTGGAACAGACGGCTGGTGAGCTTCGATCTCTTCACCAGGCCAGATAATCGTATACGCGGAACCGGAATTGAAGGTTGCCATTACCGGCGGCTGCCGCGCTTGGGCCCTCGGCTGGCTCCCCGTGAGAGCGGGAGGATGACCGCGAGCTTTTTGGTGCCGGGAAGTGATGCTTGGCATTGCAACGGATTTGCGGAAACTCTGTACTTAATGATCAAGCACGTGAGGTCTCCCCTCCCCTCCCCTCCCCTCCCCTCCCCTCCCCTCCCCTCTTCCGCGGAAACGGCATCGCAAGTGTGCCTGCCTCATCCCGGTGTCTTTCGCACAGGATGGCCTGCGGGCATGCATTTCATCGTTAGAGCATTTTCGATCGCCGCACTCGAGGCGGTGTTGTCGGAGACGCACCAGCCCTCAGGCGCCACGAGTTTGGAAAAGAATCTGATCTCATCGTCACCATAGGCGTAATAGTAGCTTTCAGGATTTCCGTGTAGACGAACACATCGTGGGGGCTCGCTGAAGGTTTCGGCAGGCCACACGGGCGCGGGATCGGCGAAAACGTGGTCAATCTTGTGTGTCTCCAGCAGATCAACTGCCTCTTGCGACGACCAGCTTCGGTGTCGAGCTTCAATGATAATCTTGCCTTTATCGGCCACAAGCATTGTCCTGAGTGCGTGATCCAACGTTCGGACATCGAAAGTCAACGATGGCGGAAGTTGATACAAGAGCGGTCCGCGCTTTTGGCCTGGTGGCCCAGGGTCGTCTGTGAGAGTCTCAAACGGTTCTGAGATGTCCTTCATTACGCGCAGATGCGAAATCTCTCTGGGCACCTTTGCGGAGGATCGAAAGGTCCGGGCACGGCGTCAGCCCGTCGGGCTAAAGTCGACGCTTTGTACGGACGGTAGAAAGTGGAGCTGATTTCGACTCCGTCAAGGTTGGACGCGGACCGTTGAAGAGCTACCCCCCTCCCCCCGGGAACTTTTCCGTCGCCTTCCTGGGTATGAACCAGGCTGCCGTAGCGACCGCGATTGTCAGCAAATCACGTCTTCTCTGCCTTGCGTTGCTGGGTCCAGTTCAACTGGTGAAGTGTCTAGGCTCGGCTCGAAAATTAGTTTCGGCTATGTTCGCCTTGAAACCTTGTCAGCTGACAAGGTTCCACCGTGGTAATACGGTCCCTAAGTCAGGCGGATTATCAAAATGTCACGTTACTAGGAATCGGTGGATGCTCCGATCCGGTAAAACCTTGTCAGCTGACAAGGTTTTAAGCCGGAGTTCCGCGGGTCTTCGATGTCTATTCCCACCATATAGGCAACCAATTCAGAATATGCCCTATGAGGCTTGTACGCCCGATCTGCGCGTAGATACCTCTCCCCTGCCTGTCAACATTGTTGCGGAGATCTTGAAGAAACTAGGCGAATGACCGCCGTGGGCCAAAAGCAGCCGTCTAGTATTCGCTTCGTGGCTCTTCTTATAAGAGCGGATTTCTGCCGATCCTCGCCGAAACCTGCTCGAATGACCGGGAAACCGGAGGTTTCCGCTCGTCCCAAGGCGACCGACATTCGATTTGCGCCGCGAAATTAATTACCATCGATAAACGTTGGATATCTGCCGGACCTGACAAGGAGGACGGAACGAGGCAAGTTCTCGCTTGGGCCGATGCTTATGGCACTCCTTCGCACGCATGGAGAAGGGGAGGAACGCTCAGCATGAGACGTTCTCACTTGCGTGCTCAAGCCAAGGATCATCTTATCACACGGGATACGAAGGCATTGTCAGCCGTACCTGTCGGGAAATTGCCCAGTAAATACAGTCGGATGGCGGGATCCTATATGTCGCCTTTCCGAGATGATCGAAGCAGTCAGCTCATACGACTTCCGCCCGCCATTTGCCCGGCGTCACTCCAACGACGCGGCGGAAAGTTCGGGTGAGGTGACTTTCATCGGCAAAGCCACACGAAGCCGCAACTTCCGAAAGCTTGCTGCCCCACAGGAGACTTTCCTTAGCGCGCTCTATCCGCCTTCGGAGAAGCCATTCGTAAGGTGCGAACCCTGTGGATCGCTTGAATCCATGCGCGAACTGGCTCGTGCGAAGACCGCATAGCTCAGCGAGTTCGGCAAGTCCAATGCTCCCAACGAGACTGGTCTCGATGACGTCCTTAGCCAACCGCTCCTGCCAGGTGCTAAGCCCCCCGACAATCGGGCGGCGAATAGCGAGATCGCCATAATGCGCACAAAGATAGATCCCGAGGCTCCACATGTAATGATCCGCCATCAAGGGATCCATTGTCTCCGGCGCGTCGAAGAACGGATAGATCCTGAGGGCAAGGCGGCGAAGAACCGGATCATCGGTCATATGGTATAGGCTGTTGCCCAGATGCGTGACGCACGGCACTTCGAGGTCGTCGGCAATCTCCCGCATGAAACTACGCTGCAGGATCACTTCCTGTGTATGCCGCGGTGTCGTGAAATCAATGTGGGCGAGTTCCGAGACGTAGAGAAAATGCGTCTGCCCCTTGCGGTTGGGGTGGGAGTAATAGCGCCCGTCAAGGAACACCTCACTCCGCTCGTCATTGAAATGAACGCCGATGCTGTAGGCGCCCTCCCAAGTCGGAAAATCGGGGTTACTTGCGGTGGGCTTAAAACCGTAATTCACGTCGGCGGCGATGAGCCTCGAACATGAGAGACCGCGCACAGACAGTTTTAGCTCTGTCTTGTGCGGCAGACCGATGGGAACGGTCGCGACTTCCACAAGCTTCACATTCAGGGTCATCGGCGAGTTCCCGCGTCAATAAGATGGCGACGCGCAAAATATCATGGCCCCTGAAATGTCAATTGAACGATTCTGCAGTGGTGGGCCGCCCCCCCCAAAGGCGGAGCGACGACACCTGTAGAATCAGCCGCTCTTCTTGGCCTGAGCGGCGTCTTCGATAATCTTGGCGACCGCCTTCGGGTTCGAAACGTAGACTGCATGGCTTCCAGGCACCTCGACGGTTTTCGCGCCGGCTCGCTTGGCCATCCCACGCTGGGCATCCGGAGGGATCATCTTGTCGTCGGTCGCGACAAGATACCAGCTCTGCTTGGCTTTCCACGCAGGAACGGTGACCCGGCCACCGAGGGCGCCGACGCCCCACGGCACCTGCGAGGCCGCCATGAAGGCGGCAAGATCGGGACGCACATCGGCGGCGAACGACTGTGCAAATTTCGACTTGTCGAGGAAGAGGAAACCGTCGACTGGCGGAAGGATCGGCGGCGCTGCAGCTCCGGGGACGGGGGTTGCGATCAGGCTGGAGACGGACTCACCTGCCTCCGGAGCAAAAGCGGCAATGTAGACGAGTGCCTTTACCTTGGGGTCCGCGCCTGCCTCGGAGATGACGACGCCACCGTAGGAGTGGCCAACCAGAACCACGTCGCTTGTTGCCGCAGCGATCGCGCGTTTCGTAACGGTGACGTCATCTTCCAGGGTAACGGTCGGGTTCTGCACGATGGTGACATCGTAACCGTCACTCTTGAGGATGTCGTAGACCCCTTCCCATCCAGAACCGTCGACGAAGCCGCCGTGGACCAGAACGATGGATTTCGGTGTGCTATCGGCTGCCATTGCTGCGGGTGCTCCCATGGTTGCGGCAAGCAACACGCCCGATGCGAGCGCGTTGAAAAAACTGGACATTGGATGTCTCCTTCATGTGCCCTTGGCGAACAGTTCGCCAACACACCATGACTAGTTCGGATCGCGCCCCTTGAGGTTGAACGATCCTGCAGAACTGCAGGATCGTTCAATGCCCCGCTTTTCATCGAAGGCGCAGGGAATAATGGCCGTTTGGCGAAACTTGTTGGCTGGGCAGAGTGAGTGAGAAACCGCCGTTTCGGCTACTGACTGTTGGTGACTGCGGGAGAAATGACCGCCCGCTGACAAAAGGAGCCGGAGATGAAAGACGAGCACGATTGCATCATTGTTGGGGGAGGACCTGTCGGGCTATGGCTCTCCTGCGAACTCAAACTTGCCGGGCTGCGGGTCATTGTCATCGAGCGACGCACGCAGCGGATCAATCAATCGCGAGCCCTGACCATTCATGGTCGGACGCTGGAAGTGCTGTCGCTTCGGGGGATAGAGGAGCGGTTCCTGGCCGTCGGAAAGCCGGTCAGGTCAGGCCATTATGCGGTTCTCGATACTCGACTGGACTTCGACATTTTCGATAGCCGTTTCCCTTACACCCTGTTCGTTCCCCAGGAGACGACGGAGGCTTTGATAGAAGAGTTCGCACTGGAACTCGGCGTCGAGATCCTTCGAGGCGCCATGGCGGAGCGGATCGTCTCCGAAAGCGATGGCGTCACTGTCTTCGGCGCCAACGAACGGCCATTTGAACTTCACGCCCGGTACGTCGTGGGTGCAGACGGGGCACGAAGCCTGGTTCGTTCGCAGACTGGAATCGAATTCGAGGGCCATTCCGGGAACGGGGCCTGGTTCCTGGGCGACGTTGTTCTGGCGTCTCCGCCCGACACGCCTCTGGTGTCGGCATTCAATGAGCACGGTTGTGTGCTGGTGGCGCCTCTTGGTGATGGGGCGCACTACCGGATTGTCGTCAACGAGGCTGAAGACCGTGGGCGTACACGGCAAGATACGGTGACACTCGGGGAGTTGCGCCAAGCCACGGCACGCATACTTGGCTCTGACTTCGGCGCCCATTCCCCGTTTTGGTTGTCGCGCTTCGACAATGAGACGCGGTTGGCAAAGACCTACCGTCGCGGAAACATATTTCTGGCAGGCGATGCGGCTCACATTCATCTGCCGGCTGGTGGGCAGGGAATGAATGTAGGTATTCAGGACGCGATGAACCTTGGTTGGAAGCTGGCGGCGGTCGCGACGGGAACGGCACCTGCGGAGTTGCTCGACACCTATGAATCCGAACGCCTGCCGGTCGGCATCTATCTTCGCGACACGACGATGGCGCAGAGCCACCTGATCACCGCCTTTTCGGCGCGGGGGAGGGCGCTTCGGGGTGTGTTCAATGACATGCTGAAAGTGCCGGCGATCAACGCATACTTTGCCAATCAGGTCTCGGGCTTTGCCGTGCAGTATCCCGATCCGCTGCCCGGCTTTGGCCCAGCCAACTCCACCTTGGTCGGCAGTCGTATCCGCGACATGCCGTTAAGGCTTTCTGACGGCAGAGATGCAACCCTTTTCGGCCTTCTCTCGAGAGGTCAGTGGCTGGATTTGACAATCTCAGAAGATGGCAAAGTTGAGAGGCCCGACTGGCTGCATGGGGACGCGGTCGTTGAAGTAACCGGGATTCCCGCAGCACATGCAGACATATTTGGGGATGTTGGTAGGGTCCTGATAAGGCCGGACGGTTACGTCGCGCAAACTACGGTCGACACCTCAAGAAGAGAAGGATAGGTCGGTCATGGTAAGGCACTTCAATCCCGCCGCGATGCCAGCCCCGGTCGCGCCAATCTACGCTCAAATCTCCGTCATGCCCGCAGGCGCCCTTGCGTTCATCGCCGGGCAGGTCGCTATCGATGCTGAAGGACAGCTTATAGGCAAGGATGACCATCGCCTGCAGGCGGAACAATGTTTCCGTAATTTGAAGGCCGCTCTTGATGCGCTCGGTGTGGGGACAGAGCATGTCGTCCGCATGGGGCTGCATGTCGTCCGCCACTGCGACGAACTTGTCGGCCCCATCTTCGAAGCCGGGCATTCTGTCTTCGGGCAAGGCTGGCCGGTATGCGCCAGCTTGTTCCTTGGCGTGCAAGCGCTTGGCCATTCGGATTGGTTGGTGGAGGTTGATGCCGTCGTTTCCCTGCCCGCGGGTTCTGCCGCGCTTGGTTTCTCGGAGCGAGCGCGGTAAACCAGAGCCATGTTCTTGCCAGCCGGTGTGCTCCGGTTAGAATCACAGGTGCATCACGGAGAAAACGAACCGATGGGCATCACCATCACGCCTGAGATCGATGATCCCGACATCGTTTCGAGTTCGGTCGTGGGGCTAACGATCGAACTCATGGCTGTTGGCGAAACCGAACCCCATTGTCACCGTAAAGCGCAACTTCTCTATGTGATCTGCGGGGCTCTGACGGTTGAAGCAGCCGGCGGTATCTGGACCGTTCCGCCGCAATGCGCCGTCTGGTTGCCTGCCGGTGTGCAGCATCTGGCGCACGCCAGTGGCCGAATTGTCATGGCCAATCTCTATATCGAGCCTGAGCTCGCAACCTTTCTGGGCGAGGATTGTGGAATTTTGTTCATTCGCCCGCTGTTACGAGAGGTCATTCTCTGCTTCGCGTCAGATCCTGCCTTCTTGATCGCGGGGGAGGGGAGACGTGCGCGGCTGTCGAATGTTCTTCTTGACGAGCTTCGCGATGCTCCGCTTGAGCCGCTGCGATTGCCAATGCCGGCAGACCGGCGGCTGCGGCGTCTTGCAGACGCGCTCCTGGCAGATCCGTCCGCTCGCTTAACCATCGAGGAATGGGGCGCGCGTATCGGCGCGAGCGAGCGAACCCTTTCGCGCCTGTTCCGGCGAGAGACCGGCATGCCATTCGGTCGATGGCGGCAACAACTGCATGTAGGTCTCGCGCTGCAACGCCTGGCTATCGGCGACGCCGTTACCAATATCGCCCTGGACTTGGGCTATGAAAGCGCCAGCGCTTTTATAACCATGTTCCGCCGCCATACGGGGGCAAGTCCGGCCCGATATTTCGGTGAGGGCCGCTTTGGCGTGAGTTCGCCGGAACTACGCTCAAGTTATCTCCGTGGCTAGGGTCGCGGAACGGGTCTTACACACGACGTCGCAGACTGAGACCGCGACGTCTATCGCGAAAGATGTTCACCGGTGCTTGAAGTGGTCGATAAGTCCGACGCTGGCGGTAATTTTGCCAGCTGAATTTCCGTTCAGATCGTGCTCATTCACCCGATCCGCGCCACCGCTAAGGGTGTTCCAGATATCGATCGCTTCGGCAAATGTTTTCGGTGACGGTCCAGACATCAGATTTTTCGTGTATTCCTCACGCGTGACGTACCCATCGTGGTTGGCGTCGTTACCTTCGATGATGTTATGCGAAAAATGACTTTGAGCTTCAGGCGACATCTGATCTAGCGTTGAGCTCATCAGATGGTCAAAGGATGGCTGGGCACCGCTGGTCTGAGCGACCGGCAAATTTCTGCCTGCCGGATTCGACGTAAGGTTCCTGAGAGAGTCTGATGGAATCGTCGACAAAGATTTCTCCTTTACTGTCGGCAGCTGCTGTTGATCAAACGCTTTCCCGTCCTTCAAAAAACATGCGCGATTGACCGTATCTTCGAATCGCGTGCATCGTCGGAACAGTCCAACCGTTATTTGACGACTGAAATGGTCGATTGAACGATCCTGCAGGACGGCGGGTTTATTTTGGAGCCCGAGTGCGGGACCCCGGGATATCCGACCTATTTGCCACCAACGGGGAAGGCGAGACGGTAAACCTTGGTTTCTCGGCGGGACGGGTTGGCTTTTGCCCCATGACCGCAATTGGCCGAGGAAACTTTATTGGAGATTTAGCATGTTTACCCACGTGATGATCGGTAGCAACGACTTGGAGCGAAGCAAAGCCTTCTACGATGCCACGTTTGCTGCACTGGGCGGCGAGCCCGGCGAAATGGACGCAAGAGGCAGGCTGATCTACGTTCACGAGGGCGGACGGCTAATGGTCACGAAGCCAATAGACGGTGAGCCGGCGACTGCGGCAAACGGTGGGACGATAGGTATCGCCGCGGCGAGCCAGGATCATGTTTTAGCGTGGCACAAGGCTGGTGTCACGTATGGCGGCACAGCGATCGAGAGCCCGCCTGCGGAACGTCCGAACGGCGCCTTTGTCGCCTACCTCCGCGATCCGGACGGGAATAAACTCACCGCACGGACACAACCGACGAGATGAGTGTGTATGGCCTTTTAGAGCATGCGCGCGGCCTTGCCGGTCCGGCGCGCGGCACTGTTGTAATAACTGGAAGCCTGCTGAACCGATCGATGCCGCGACTGCTCCATGGCCTCTGGCAGAGGGATGCCGCGATTGGCGGCCTCGGTCAGGTAACCCGAACGCAGTCCGTGCGCCGAAAACTCCCCACTGTCCAACCCCGCCATCTCCGCCCGCTGCTTGAGGATCGCATTGACCGATTGCGGATCGAGCGCCCGCCGGGACACAGTACCCCAGCGCCCGATTCCCCTGAAGACGCTACCCTTGTCGATCCTGGCCGCCGCCAGCCAGGCATTCAACGCCTCGACCGGCCGCCCGGTGAGATAAACGACATCGTCCTGCTCGCCTGTCGTCGTTTTGGTTCGACCAAGATGGATGGCAAGTGAGGGGAGGGGAGGACCGTCCTTCACCTCGATCGGTGGCTCGACTGTCAGCTGCTCGACGCGTAGCCTGGCGATCTCGCTGCGTCGACGGCCGCCGGAAGCAAAGGCGACCATCAGGATTGCCTTGTCGCGTAGATCGCGCAGGCTGTCTGACTCACACGTCGCCAGCAGCTTTGCCAGAACGTCGCCAGTGACGGCCTTTGCGCTCTTGCGCGCACGGGTTCGCGGAACGGCGCGCACGGCCAGACGAATGGCTGACTTAAGAGCAGGGGAGGCGAAGGCACCCGTAAGGCCGCGCCACTTACTCAATGTCGACCAGCTGGCCAGCCGGCGCCGCACCGTGTCAGGCGCGTGCGGGCCGACGGATTTCAGGAAACCCTGACGCCTTAGATTTTTGTCGACATCATCGGGCATGCCGTGGTTGGGGTCACTTGCGCGCTTTTCCGGATCCCACAGATGATGGGCTACAAATTTGAGCAGCAACGCCTCGGGCGCCGGCCAGGGCAGGGACCGTCCGGTGGCAGCGAGACCCCAGGCCTCCAGGTAGGCAAGATCAGACGTCAGGGCCCTCAGCGTATTGTCGCCCATTCCCTGATTAACAAGATGCCGCAGCGTTTCGATGTCATCATCGGTCAACAGCTCGGCAAGCTCGTCGCGGCGTTCGAGCGGCAAAACGGACGCGATGGTATCGAGCTCTTCGGCGCGCTGCTCGACGGACGTGTGTGATGTCTTCGCTTTCGTCACGAGAGGCTCCGGAATCGCGGGTTTCGGCGGCCGCTGGCACCGTGATTTGCCCCGATTTTCCTCGATTTGCGCCGCGAAATCAACTACCATCGATAATTGGTACTTATCGATGGTTATAATCTCGTCCTAAAATCATGCCATCTGAGGAACCATAATATTCCACTAGAGTTCCTATAACGAATCGTTTACCATGATTTCAATGGCTTACGATCTCGCGAAAATCAGCATGACAGCTCTGATGGAGCCGGCTTTCCGCGCCGGCATCGGACTGGCGCGTCTGGACGAGCGCATTGCCCGCTCACCGGTCGGCGCGGGCTTCCTTGAGCGATCCCAATTCACCGACGCCTGCGCCTCGCTGTGGATCGACGGCGAGCTCGTCCATCTCGAAGACCTCGTCCTGCATGACGCCACGCGCGACATCCGCACCCCGACCCATGAACTGACCGTCGCCCGCGACGTGCTGCGCACGCGTCGGCGCATTGCCGCGCAATCGCCGGAATGGGCCTTGTCGGCAGAGGGTATCCGAAATCTGCGACAGACAGCGGACATCAATTCAGTCGACGCTGACGCGGCGGAGCCGGCCAGCGTCGTTCGGCCAGGGGTCGCCATCGGTCCGGAAGCGGAAGGGGACGATGGTGATGACGCGGAGAATTTACCCGGCGTCGACTATGCTGCCATCGATGCGGTGCTCGCCCGATCGGAGGCGGCGATCGAGAACGCGACTCGGCCCGGCCGTGGCGGCGCGGCGGAAAGAGATCCGCTGGTTTATGATCTCGACTGGGATGAGGGTGCCCGGCTGGAGGAATGGCGCGACGTGTTGCGGCAGGCTGAAAACTTGCCGGCGGTGCTGCAGGCGATTGTCGCCCTCGATGCCTGGAACGAGCTTTCCGTCCTGCAGCATGCGCCCTGGCTCGGCCGGCTATTTGCCGCCTCCATCCTGCGCCAGGCCGGCGTCACCACCGGCACCCATCTCGCCGCCATCAACCTTGGACTGAAAACCATTCCCGTCGATCGGCGCCGGCATCGCGACCGGGAGACCAGACTGCTCGCGATCGCGCATGGGCTTCTAGCAGCCGCAGAGTTGGGTCTGAAAGAGCATGACCGGCTGACACTGGCAAAAACGATGATGGACCGAAAACTGGAAGGACGGCGGACGTCGTCAAAACTGCCGGAACTGGTCGAGCTGGTGATGGCAAAGCCGCTGGTGTCGGCCGGGATGGTGGCGAAAACGCTGGACGTCACGCCGCAGGCGGCGCGGCGGATTGTTTTGGAACTCGGCCTCAGAGAGATGACGGGGCGGGGGAGGTTTCGGGCATGGGGAGTGATTTAAAGTCACGCGTTCAGGCGGACCAGATGGTATCGCTCCGATTAAATAGGCGATCACAACCTTAATCATTTTGTGACAGGAGAGAACGAAAGTAGAATCACCAGGCGATTTGCAGTTTTTTGGCGAGAGGTGTCACCATGGCGATGAATTCGACAATCGAATGGACCGACCACACTTTTAATCCGTGGACCGGCTGCACCAACATCAGCCCAGGTTGCGATAACTGCTATGCCGAGGCTTGGGCCAAGCGGTCCGGCCAGGTGAAATGGGGTAATTCGCCGCGTAAGCGCACGACAGAGAGCTATTGGAAAGCTCCGCATATGTGGCAGCGCAAGGCCGCAGAATTTGCGAGTGTTCACGGTCGCAGGCAGCGCGTGTTTTGTGCTTCGCTTGCCGACGTTTTCGATAACCAAGCGGATCCCGAGTGGCGTGAAGATCTTTTCAAAGTCATCCGGGCGACTCCATCGCTCGATTGGCAGTTGCTGACCAAGCGCCCGCAAAATATCCAGAAAATGCTGCCGGCCGATTGGGGCAGCAAGGGATATCCGAATGTCTGGCTGGGCTTCACCGCTGAGGATCAATCCCGTTTTGATCAAAGGAAGCGATTCCTCTCCCTCATCCCCGCTCGCGTCTGGTTTGTGTCCTACGAGCCGGCGATAGGCCCGCTTCGGATATCGCATGGCGATCCGCGGCCGGACTGGCTTATCAGTGGCGGAGAAAGTGGCCCGCGCGCTCGCCCTATGCTGAGCCAATGGGCGCGAGATATTATTGCTGATTGTCAGGAATACGGTATCGCAGCTTTTCACAAACAATGGGGAGCGCCTGGCAATAATCCGCTTGTGCAAGAGCAAGGAATGTCGCCGGCGCAAGTCAAAGAAGTTGATCCCCATGGCAAAGGGGGAGGTCTTGTTGATGGCCGGCTGGTGAGGCAGTTTCCAAAAGGCTGCGAAAAGGTAGAAAAGGCCGCCTGAACTTGACAGCTCTACATGTCGAACGCAACTTAGACTTGGTTGGCATGGGGAGTCGCAACGATCGCCGAATTTGGATGGAAGCTGGGCGGTGATCTGCCGCCCCTCAGCGCTCACAGCGGCGCAAAATTGCGTCTCATCGAGACCTATCTTCAAAATTATTTCCCTGCAACGCTTGTCAGCCACGCCCAGGATAGGCAGCGCATCACGCTGGTTGACGGATTTTGCGGCGGTGGTCGATTTAGCGATGCCGGCGAGCTTATCCGCGGCACACCGCTTCTCTTCCTGGATGCTGTAAATAAGGCTCAGGAGAAAGCTAATGTTGGGCGGACAAAGTCGCTCACCATCGATGCCGAATATCATTTCGTCGATAGCAAAAAGGACCACATCGACTTTCTTCGCGAGGAACTGACGAAGGAAGGGCACCTTGCTGCAATCGGGAACTCGATATTCCTCCATCATGCAAAGTTCGAGGTCGTTTTTCCGGATATCTGTCGCAGGATCGAGCAACGCACGCGAGGCGGGGTAGGGCGCTCGATCTTCCTCCTGGATCAAAAAGGCTATTCGGACGTCGCCTTCGAAACCGTTCGAAAGATACTTCAATTCTCAGCGGGTGAATGCATCCTCACCTTCGCCGTCGGCTGGCTTATCGATTATCTCACCGAAAAACCCCAAACCGTCAACCGTCTTGCGCCGATTGAAATATCCGAAGATCAGCTCCGCGAATTCCTTCGCCACAAAGGCGAGCATGGTGGACGTTATGTCATCCAACGTCTGCTGTTGCGACATATCTCAGGCATGACAGGCGCGAAATTCCAAAGTCCATTTTTCCTACGATCAAAAGAAGCTCGGAAGGATTTATGGCTGGTGCATCTCTCGAATCACCTGAAAGCCAGAAACGTGATGGTCGACAGCCATTGGCTGATCAATAACCAATCCTTGCACCAGGGGCACGGTGGGTTGGAGATGCTTGGCTTCAATCCTAACCTCGATCCCGGCAATGCTCCGGATTTTTGGTTTGGAGCCAAGGATGAAGAAGTCATGAAGGATCGGCTCGCCGACGACTTCCTGCGCCGGATCCGCGATACGCACGGTGACGCACCCGTATCTTACGGTGACTTCGTGACATCGATCGCCAATGAGACGCCTGCACGCCTGAGCGACATCGATAAGGTTACGGCGCTTCTGGTCGGGGAGAAGGAATTGGATCTCCGCAACGAGGCGAATTCGCCAAAGCGCACATCTTCTCCGATTTATAAAGACACTATAGGTATCTCTCAACAAACCCGCTTGTGGCCAGCGCGGGCTCTGTAATTTTTGGAGTGAGTTCACGTATTCCGTAAACCACTGCGCCGTCCTCGTTGGCACTGTCTATAAGGCATCGGTGTCCTTCAGATCGCGATGCAAAGACTAAGATTACGATACCTCTCTATGTGCAGAAATTCGACGATGTGGTGAAACAGTCGAAGGCCAGACCTGTCGCTTTATCTGTATTCGGTTCGCGCTCTAACTGGCGACCGAGTGATCTGGTCCTACAGCGGCATACCGCGGCTGTAGGAACGACCATCAAAGGTGTCTCACCTGGAGCGCACCGCCTCCCCATTTGTCGTTTAGGTACTCGCAAACAATCCTTCGATGGCAGTGGTGAGGTGTAGCCTCTGAGCAAAGCAGGCAGGACCCATCGAACATCTCAGGCTTGAGTCGCGTTTCGATCCTGCGCTCAGCCATCAGGCTGAGGAACTGGTTTTCGTAGACGCTCCAGTCCCCCTTTTCTTTTTTATAAGCCTTGAGCATCTGGTCCGTTGGAGCAAGCATGGGTTGGTGAACATATTGGACACCGCAAATCTGCTTTAAAAAATAAGCCAGATCGTCTGCCTTCGCAAAACCAGCTAACTGCGAGGTATTATGTAGCCTCACATCGATGAGCTTCTTGACGCCGGCTTTCTTGAGACGTTCAAAAAAGTTTTCTGCGTTGGATTTTGTAAACCCGATTGTCGTCATGTTAACTGGCATGTGGCGAGTTGTCCTTGGCTTTCGTCCTTGCAGCGCGATCTGTGGTTTTTTCGGCGTAAGCAACTTTCATAGATCGATCTCGGTACGCTTGCGTTAGGCGATCTTGAGCTGTCTGGAAAAAATCACTGTTTGTTTGACCACTCATTTTCAGAAGTCGATCTTCGATCGCCTTTTGCGAAACTATCCGGCCATCTCCAAGAATATTCTGAACTAAAATGTTCCTCTCAGATAAAGCTCGCCCTACGAGGAGACAACGATGGCAGTCGAGTGGGTCATGTTCTGAACACATTAGGGCCAATTTGTAACTTAGTGCGCCTGTCGTGACGCGTTCGATCCCGGTTTGAAAGTGATCTGCCTGCGCCATCTTTTCGTAATCGGCAACACCGTCACAGTAGAACTGTTTACCTTTCGGCCTGCCACCAAGTTCGTCACCTAAGTACGCATATGCTATTCCGTCTAGGCGAAGTTCCGACCTAAGAGCATCACGATTAAAATGGGGGAGATGCCGCGAGAATGGGGAACTGCGGACATCCGCAATTGCGGTCACATTTGTCCGGCGGAGACGACTCAAGAAATCCTCATAAGAATTTGTAGAGTGTCCAATCGTGAAGATTTCCAGGTTTAGGTTTTTCATGAAATCTCACAATCTCCAATCGAGCGGGTCGCTTTGTAAAAAAAAATCTACGCTCGTCTGTCTCAGGGCCGGTAAACGGCCGCGATAAGTTTGTATGCGAAGCCTCTGTACGGTTCCCCTAAACTCAAGCAAAGCAGCGCCCTGCCAATACGGTAGGTGCCATCTGTCTTGGCGAAGAACTCAGCCTCTATATTAGGGTCAGTGATCATCATGCGATATTGATTCCCACTATAGGTGAAATGCCCTCTCACATGACGAGACGGATTATTGAATGCAGCTCCTTCGATCTGCACTATAATCTCGAGGTCGCCCACATCTATCAACGTGAGTGAGCTTCCAAAGTCGATCACAGCCTGCGCAGCTCGATCTTCAGGCACTCGATCCGACCTGCCGTTATAGCTCGACGAACCATTTTCCCAGATCGGGCCGGTAAACTTGTCGACCAGATTTCCGATTTGCTTCCAGCTGGCTTCTCCCTTTTTTTTCCACCAAAACTTGTCGTCGTTGAAATGGTTTTCAATCTGGAAGGAATGTGATGCTGAGCCGATTATAGGAAGTTCGATGATGTCAAACAATGCCGCCGAGACAGCATTCTGATATCTGCAATCCAAAGCACTCAGCTCGCCGGAAGGCCGCTTGCTCACAGGACGGATCCATGTCCCCACTTCATCGCCATCTAATACTTTTCCTGCGATGCATCTTCCCGAGTGTTTGCGTGAAGCGGCTAGGCACACGATCGTCTTCAAGTATGCTGGTTTCGTCATTTGTTTTCCCTGCCCACAACCAGGGAGGTTAAATCAAATGCTAGTCCCCACACAATGCGCTAAATCAACCAGTTTTGCGCCAAATATGCTTGAACTGCCTTAATCTTAGCGCTGTTGACCTTCTTCTCTTTCTTCAGTGCCGCGATCGCGCGCTCGATGACCTTAGCAGTGCCGCAGTCCAATTCTTGGGCAAGCTGCGAGATCGACTTGTTGCTTTCGACCTAGAGCTTGTCCGCAACGGCGAATTCCGGTTCGTTGTGCATCTTGCGGCCGCACCGTATCTGCTCCTGTCGGTTTTTCTAGGCTACGCTCGCGACGGCCTTTGGGGGCCGGGCTCGTAGGCCTGACGCGGTGCGTCTAGCCCCTGCCCTCTTCCGCTGATCGCTTCTTCGAGGCAGGGCTCGTATCGTCAGCCAACGGACGCTTTCAGCGCGCTGCAAGGGCGTCGTCGGCATCGTCTTCAAATCGACGCGTCGTGCCACTGGTGGGATAGGTCAGCAGGGAAATGGCCATCTCGTGATATTCGGAAAACAAGATCGACTCGAACACGGGCTCAAAGCGGTTCCACACCCCTGCAGGGTGCTGGATCGCAGTGAGACCATGTGAGGGACCAAGTGCCGCTAGCGAGACATCAGGCACTGGTGTCGTCACGGTCTTCGCCCTGAAGTACACGCCGGAAGAGAGAAGGGCGGAACTTCCCCACGACCAATCGATGAAACCGTCCCTGCTGACGACGATCATCGCGCGAGCCTTGGTGTTCTTGAGCCAGTTTAAGACCGCCGCCGTAATCGACACTTCGTATCTATCTCGCAAGACCTCGAAATCCGAGATTGTCGGCTTCCTAAAATCTTTCGTCTGCTCCCGGAAGTCGTCGGGCGGCATAAGGACAAAAGCGGCAAAGCTGTTAGCCTCCGCCTCCATCCGACCATATTCTGTATTCCACTCCCACATGTTTCTGCGCGAGCATTGAAAAGGCTTATCCGTCAAGCCTCTATGGACGAGATAGTGAGCGAATTCATGGGCTTGTGTGAAATTAATGCGCCCCTTGGACGAGTGGCCCTTATCGTACAAGATCGCCCATTCGTCCCTCGATTCGTTCGGAAACAACGCTCCTTCGAATTTGCCTCCGAAGTCTTCGCCCTGTATCAAAGTGATGGGGTCGTTCGGGTAGATCGACCGAGTGAAGTGCGGCGCGATCTCTTCGACATTGATCGGAAACCGTGGCAAGCCCAGCAGCTTCTTCCCTTCCTTCGCATATACCGAGACCTTGGTCGCCCACCCCTCCCATGTCGTCGGCAGCTTCATTTCTTCCGACTCCAGACATCGATCATGTCCATGACGCGCTCCTTGGTGGCGTCGTCGAGCGTATTGAACTTCCGGAAAAACACTTCTTTGGCTTGTGCGTCGTCGAACGTGGCGTTGTCATCGACCAGGTAGTCCGTCGTGGTGTCCAAGACCCGGGCAATATCGATGAGCTTTTCGGCTGAGGGCTTGCGGTCCGCACGGTTCTCGAGCTCCCATAGGTAGCTCTTGCTCGCTCCGCTCAGTCGGGCCAGTTCGTCGAGCGAGTACTTCTTTTGTCGTCGAAGTTCCTTGAGTTTCTCGCCGAGGGTCGAGGGCATAGTTAACAAATTCCTTAAACGGCTGAACCGGTTAGCGCTGTTCGGTGTATATCGAACAAAAATGTCATTGACAAGGCGCATCGGATTTTGTTCGATATGCCGAACATAAACGTAGCTATGGAGTGTGTCATGTCAAAGAAGGGTCCCGAAACCCATCACATCGTTCCGGCCCCCTCCGGCGGTTGGGACGTCAAACGTGGCGGCGGCCAGCGTGCCAGCAGTCATCACGACACGAAACAGGAGGCCGTAGCTGCCGGGCGGCAGGTGAGCCGTAACCAGGGCACCGAACTCCGCATCCACAACCGCAATGGCCGCATCGCCGACAGCGACAGCCATGGCGGCGATCCCAATCCCCCGCGCGGCTAACCCAAGCGCCGAGCGACCTAGAAGGTAACCGATATGAACCAACGAGAAACATTTCCGATGAATGAATTGCCCAAAGGCATCCACAGCATCACTCGTCTGCCGAGCGCCCCGCTTGGAGAGCTGTGGGATTCCATCGTCATGGACGAGGACATGAAGGCGAAACTCTTGTCGCAGGCGGCGTTAAATTTCACGCTTCGTTCAAAGGTTCCGCGTTCGGTCATTCCCCTGCACGGCGTCATCATGCTCACTGGTCTTCCGGGTACGGGCAAGACGTCGCTCGCCAAAGGACTCGCCCATCGCGTCGCAAAGTCGTTCGGCAGCAACACCTTCCGCCTGCTTGAAGTCGAGCCCCATTCGCTGGCGAGCGCCGCGCATGGCAAGACCCAGCGCGCCGTGACCGATCTCTTCGGACAGGCCATCTCGGAAGCCGCGCAGGCGGGGCCGACGATCGTCCTGCTGGATGAAGTCGAAACGCTGGCCGCCGACCGCGGCAAGCTTAGCCTTGAGGCCAATCCCGTCGATGTCCACCGCGCTACAGATGCCGTGCTCGTGCAGCTCGATGCGCTCGCCGAAAAGCATCCGAACCTCCTGTTCGTCGCGACGAGTAACTTCCCCAAGGCGGTTGACGACGCATTCCTTTCGCGTTGCGATCTCATCCTCGAGGTTCCGCTCCCGGGCAAAGAGGCGTGCCTGCTTATCCTCCGGGATTGCCTGGGCGGCCTCGCGAAGGTCTTCCCCGAGATGCGAAAGCTCGTTGACGCGAAGGGTCTGGAAGACTGCGCGACTGCGTGCGTCGGACTGGACGGCCGCGCCATCCGCAAGATGGTGGCGAACGCTCTCGCGTCCGATCAGGCAACCGCGATGAACCCCGGCAGCGTCACGATGTCGGCGATCGTCGCCGCGGCAAAGGCGGCCCACAAGGCCCGAGTAAAGGAGGGCCGCGCATGAGCAGCACCTATTCACGCGTTTTCCGCAGCAACCCGCATCGCGATGCGCTCGACACTTGGAAGGCGATAGTCGAGCTGCTCACGCAGGGTCACGCCGGCTCGAACCGGAACGAGCTTCTGGCGGTCGGCGGCACGGCGGCGAGCGTAATCGCGGAACAAGCCGCAAAGGATGCCGCGATTGTGGTCACCTGCGACGGTCCGCGCACGCGCGTGTACACCCTCCATGACGACGACGCCATCGACGGATCGGACGCAAAGGAAGACACCTTGGGTTACGACCCCTTGAAGGGCGACTGGAAGGTGTCGCTCCCTTGCCCAGCAGATGACCTCGACTGGGTCAACAACTCTCTCAAGAAGCACAGCAGCCGTATCACCGCCCGCGACAGCGCGGAAAGCTTCGGCAGCGAAGCGACGAAGACCGTGTCGGAAAGCGCTCTCGTCCTCGATCCGAAAGGGTTCCTCGGCTCATGACAACCGTCGCCGTCAACACCTATACCCATTCGGTCACCTACGTGGCCGACAACATCCTCAAGAGCCTCAAGGACATCATCCGCCTGAGCGGCCTCGACCCCTCGGAGCTGGTCGGCAGTTGGGAAAGCAAGATGCGCGCCCTCAAGGCCTGGCTTGGAACGCAAGACCTCGAGAAGGTCGTACTGGAAATCTTCAACAAGAAGACCGACGCCCTCATCGTCCGCTGGGACATCGACATCGTCTACAGCTGGAATGGCGGTGGCGGGTTCTGGACCGACACCGATCAGCTCAAATACCATATCCAGAAAGCGGGAGTGGCCCCCTCCGACGCCAGCTACCGGATCATGATGCAGGCAAAGCCGGGCCATCCTGAAGTCGATGGTTGGAGCAACGGCTATTACCGCTCGACCGCCGGGTTCGTTCGCCACAACGTCGGCTCGACGATCGACCACAATGGTCTCGGCGGGAGCGCCGCATACTGGAGGAAGAACTGATGCTTACGACCGACGAGGCCTTCCGCAAGTTCAAGTCTCGGCTTGAGCTCAACGACCGCGAACAGGAGAATGCATCGAAACGGCAGAACGAGGTTAGGGACTATCTCGACACCAAGTTCTCGATCGCGAGCAGCTTCCTGACGGGGTCTTACAAGCGCCACACCAAGACCAAGCCCCTCAAGGACATCGACATCTTCTTTGTGCTCAAGGAGAGCGAGCGCTCGAAGTACCGTGATAAGGCACCCTCTGTTGTCTTGGATGATTTCCACAAGGCGCTCGTCGAGAAGTACGGAGAGAAGGCGGTGCGCAAGCAGGGTCGCTCGGTCAACGTCGATTTCGGCGTCGTCGTGGACGCCGAGGACAACACCGATTATCGCATCCTGAGCGTAGACGTCGTTCCGTCCTTCCCGTCCGGCGACGACTACGAAATCCCGGATACCGACAAGGGCACGTGGATCAAGACGAACCCCAAAATTCATGCCCAGAAAGCGATCGACGCGCACCAAGCCTTCTCCAACGAGTGGAAGGGTCTCGTCCGCATGGTCAAGTACTGGAACAACAATCCAAGGCACGGGTCCGACAAGCCCGTGAAGCCGTCGTTCCTGATCGAGGTCATGGCGCTCGAGTGTCTTTATGGCGGATGGCAGGGCCGTTTCGACTATGAACTCGAAGGGCTGTTCTCGACGCTTGCCGACCGCATCTTCGACACCTGGGCCGACCCCGCTGGCCTCGGCCCCCCGATCAGCGACGGCATGGACGCCACCCGTAAACAGCGTGCTCGCGACCTTCTCCTGGCCGCTAGCCGCGATGCGCGCAACGCCATCAATTTCGCCAAGCAGGGACGCAACGGCGACGCCTTGAAAGCTTGGCGCGACCTGTTCGGCCCAAAATTCCCCCTATCATAAGAAAGGAAGACGCTATGTCCGAATGGTCTCTCTCACAGCTTCTGTCCTCGTTGCACGAGGATATCCAGTCGCGGTTGGCCTTGGCGCGTAAGAGCTTCCAACATCCCGGGGTCAAGGGCGACGCGAGCGAGAGCGTCTGGATTAATCTGCTGGATAAATATCTGCCCGCCCGCTACAGCGTCGCGAAAGCGCATGTAGTGGACAGCCTCGGAAACTTTAGCGATCAGATCGACGTCGTGGTGTTCGATCGGCAGTATTCGCCGTTCATCTTCACCTACGAGAACCAGACGATCATTCCCGCCGAAAGCGTCTACGCGGTCTTCGAAGCAAAGCAGACCGCCGACGCGCAGCTCGTGAGATACGCACAGGACAAGGTCGCCAGTGTCAGGCGGCTCCATCGCACGAGCCTGCCGATTCCGCATGCGGGCGGAACCTATCCCGCAAAGCCCGCGATACCTATTTTCGGTGGCATTCTGACCTTCGAAAGCGAGTGGAGTCCGCCCATGGGGAAGGCGCTCGAATCGATCCTTCTCGAAGGCGGCGGTGACCGCCAATTGGACATTGGCTGCGTGGCGTCGCATGGTCATTTCGCACGCAACGCCACAGGCGAATATGATTTTGTCTTCGAGAACAAGCCCGCCACAGCGTTTCTGTTCAAGCTGATCTCGCGGCTGCAGTTCAGCGGCACTGTCCCGATGATCGATATCGACGCCTATGGAGAATGGCTGGCGAAATGAAGGGGAAAGCGGCGAACGGTTCCGCTCTCTCCCCGTGTCCGCGAACGTGATGATCACGGATCAGGATGCGGTGCTGGGCGTCTCAGACAGCCACGGCCGTTGGACGCGCTCACTCATCCGCACCTTTGTATGGATGACGATTTCCTTCTCGAGCGACCTGCAGCAAGGGATTCGGCCTGACATGGTCCTCGACGATTGGGTGGTAGTCGCACATCGTTGTCTTCTCCTGCATCATGAAGACCAATGTCGCTCTTGAAGAAAATTCCACTGCGGCCACTAGGTCGTCTCCGACAGGCCACTCAGGCAGCTACGAGATGAATCAGTGATGGTTCCGAACTGGCGCAATGCATATAAACCCGATACTATAATCGGTGTGAAACTTGGCGATGGCAAAGTACATTTCTTCGACAAAAAAAGACGCGGCGTTAAGAGGTAAAATAGGCATCGGGACGGGCTGAGTTGCCCCCGAGAGTCTAAGGAAATCAGGTAGCTAGGAACATAGACGTTGCAGGCGTGCTACTGGGCCCGGGTTCAGATCCGTTGTTGTCTAATCGCCTGCATCGGGTCAAGCGGATTTTAAACGAGGTACTTCGTTGCCGTGTTGCTAGCGCGGCACCTTCTGTAGATTTTCTTTCGACATCTTTCATTCCTGCAAATTCGTCCGGTGCTGGGAGCACTGTTGTCTCCGCGGTCGACATGTAGTCGCCGCATGATGGGTTTTCGCAGGGCAGGTCTTCCTATGTTCAAGACGCAGTCTCAATGAGCTGCGACGGAATCAACGGAATGACCCAACCCACGTCCACAGCAGGGACGCCCAGCATCTCAGTTTGATTGAGGTGCTGAGGCAGGTAGGCCGGCGCTTCGGTTAAGCTGCTGCGCCGCCCAATGGATTGAACGCTTGCCCGGCCTTGAGCATGCTATGCATTATGACGGCAAGTTTTCGCGCAACAGCAACCGCGGCACGTTTGAAGCCCAGCCGCTCACGCAGCTTCAGCCCCCAGGTCTTTAGACTGCATTCGGTCCTGGCAGTGGTTCTCGTCAAGAGAACGGTAGCTGCCTCGTAGAGTAATCCCCGCAGCCGACTGTCACCGCGTCGCGAGATATGGCCATCATAATCTATTTCGCCAGACTGATAGCGCCGCGTCGTCAGCCCTAGCCAAGCGCCGACTGAGCGCGAGGTGGGGAAGTTTTCGGGATCTTCGATCGCGGCAATGTACGAGACGGCCGTGACAGCACCAACGCCTGGAATCGTCATCAGGAGCTTCGTAGCCCGGCTCTGTCTGGAAGCTACGAGCAATTGGTGATCAAGATTAGATGCGCGCTTACGTATGTCGCGCCATGCCTCGAGCAGGGGCAATATCACACCTGCTAGGCCGCTATTTCCATCCAGTAGCGCTCTCACATTAGCATCAAATGCCCCGCCTTTCCCTTTGGGTACGATGAGACCAAACGTTTTTAGGAGGCCACGTATTTGGTTGCTGAGCTGCTTGGAAATGCTTACGAGCTGGCTACGCGCTGCCACCAGTGTGCGTGTCACCATGTTGTCGAAGGTCTTTACTCGCACGACTTTGTAAAATCCGGCTTCTGCCAACTGCGCTAAGCCATCCGCATCATTGGCATCAGTCTTGTTGAGGGTTTCATTCAGAACCTTTTGCGCATGCCGTGCTTCAATGCAGATCGCGGGAATTCTTTCGGCGTTCAGCGCATGATAGAACCATGTCGACAGTGGACCTGTCTCGAAGACGACTAGCTTTGCGTGCGGAGCATGCTTGCGGATGATTTGCGATATAACTTTCGGATCAGAAGGGCATTTCCCCCGCCAGATACGCTTCCTATTCTCTCGGATCGAAACCGCAGTATCTTTCAGCGAAACATCAAGCCCGATATATTGGTCCATGGTTGCCTCCCATTTGATGCTGGGCCCGGTTCCAATCGTGAGCCCGTATTTCCATCTTACCGGGGGCAACCACCCATGTCAGATATTGCTGAGGCAATGCCTTTGGGGAAACCGACCCGCGATTACCCCATGTTCAAGAGCTAGATTGCTTGAGAGATAAATCTGAACAACCTGGCACACATATATTCATTGCCTAACAGCTCGGAGAAAGAACGACACCCCCAGTCTTGGCTGTCGTCCTCTCTCGACTGCGCTGCTTGCCTCGTTGCCTAGAAACCGTCCGCTTTGCAAAGAGGTCACTGGACGACTAGCGCAGGTTTAGGGGAGGTCGCGCAGCGGTGTCTGACTGTCTGAATTTCGCGGATCGGGTTAGGCTTTCTGGCCTGCAGCTTCCAGGATAAGCTCCGCGACCTCGTCCGGGTGCGAGATCAGCGAGAGATGGCTGGCTTTCAATTCGATTGCCTTTGCGTCCATGCGTTTGGCGAGAAAGCGCTGCAGGTCCGGGTTGATCGTGCGGTCCTCGCTCGACACCGCGTAATAGCTGAGCTTGTGGCGCCAAGCGGCTTCGGTAACTTTGCCTGAGAGTAGCGTCTTCTGGAAAGGATACTGCGTTGCATACAGCACCTTCGCGCGGGCCGTGGGAATGTCACCGGCGAAGTCCTCGAGGAACGCCTTCTCGCTAAGTCTTCCTTCCTCACCGTCGAAAACAATTCCGGCAGAAGCGGGGGGAGTAGGGAAGGTTTTCGCTAAAGCGCCGAAATCCTCGTTTGCGTCGGGTGCACGGGCGGCGACGTACACGAGAGCCGACACATTAGGATGCATGCCGGCCTGAGTTACAATCATTCCCCCAAATGAGTGCCCTACCAATACTGTTGGCCCATCCTGCCGCGCCAGTACTCGCTCCGCAGCAGCAACCGATTCCGAGAGAGTAGTCAGAGGGTTCTGCACGGATGTGATGTTCAAGCCCTCGGGCTGCAGCCTCGATATCACTTCGCTCCAGCAGGAACCATCTGCGAATAGCCCATGGACGAAGACAACGTTACGGGCCTTTTCTGGGTGGCCGGCCGCCGATGCGGCCATGCCTTTGGTTGAAAGCATTGATGCTGCCGCGCCGGCAAGCATAGCAGTGGAAAATGTGCGCCTGTTCATGATCATTCCGGACTTCCTTTCATCGTAAAGCACATGCTTCGGAGGAGTCTTTCGTTGGGAATTCCCCAATCTTACATCGTCACGACTATGTGATCGGCGCGTAAATTCGAATAAATTCGCGATACGACGTAACAACGGGTCTCGTCCAACCGAAAGCATGGGTGCATGGACACACGGGAAGACAGATGGGCGAAAGCGATGCGCGCAGAACGCACTGGAGATAGCGCTGCTTACGAGGCGTTTCTCAGGGCTTTCGCCGCTTCGGTGCGGCGGATCGCCGAGGCGCATTTGCGATATATGGGCTTCAGTCTCTACGAGGCAGAGGATGTCGTACAGGAAGTGCTCATAGCAGTACATACCCGTCGCCACCAATGGGATACGAAGCGGTCTCTGCTTCCCTGGTTGAACGCAATCACGCGCTACAAGATCATTGACGCCAGCCGGCGCTTGGGCCGAGACGCACGCATGCGCGTCGATTTGACCGAAGAGCAGTGGGCCGGATTGTTCTCATCTGAGGGGGTCGTCGATCCTGAACGCAATCCGGCAGATGTCGAAAAACTAATCTCCGCCTTGCCCCCTGGCGAACAGGCTGCTGTCCGAGCCATCGGGCTTGAGGGTGCCTCTACCAAAGAGGCCGCGGCGCGCATCGGTTCCACCGAGGGAGCGGTGCGCGTCGCCTTCCATCGCTCGTTGAAGAAACTAATGGCGGCAACACAGAGAAGGGGCCCCGGGCATGAATGACAATCGACAGCCAACGGACGATCTTATTCGAGGGCTTGCAGCGCAAGCTGGTAAAGGTTCGTCACTTTTGCTCCGTCTCTCGATCGTCCTTCCTGTCGCGCTGGTCTTTTCGATCCTGGCAGCGACTGGCGTCGTGGTGATGATCGCCGGACCTCGCTCCGACCTCATGCAGATACTCCCGACATGGACGTTCCTGTTCAAAGTCATCGGCATGGTTCTTGTAGCTGCCGGCGGGTTTCAGCTTGTTTTGACAGTGGTCCAGCCGGGCCAGGCGCCTCGCACGGTTCTTTTTCTTGCTCCAGCACTGATGTTCCTGCTTACCGGAGCTCTGTTTGATCGGAGCGGCTTTCCCCTGCTTGGGGTTCACACCTACTCCGTGCCAAAATGTGCGGGTACTATCATCATGGCTTCCACCCCGGCGCTCGCCGCTATTTTTTCTGCGATGCGAGCCGGAACGCCCACGCGCCTCAGCCAGGCTGGCGCTTTTGCCGGTTTCCTTGCAGGTTCCGTGGGTGGTCTCGCCTATACCATCGCCTGCCTCAACGATGGCGCTGCCTTTGTGGCGGTATGGTATTCGATCGCCATTGCATGTGTAACGGCACTGGGAGCGTTAATCGGGCCCAAACTGTTGAGGTGGTAGCAAGGTCAGTTTGGTAATAGATGCTATTCTCCCTTCAACGCAATGGGATACAGTCAGTCATCTGGCTGCGGACCCAAGCGCCAATCTGAAGCGATCTCATGTCTCGGGCCGATCAGCTAAAGTCGACAGGCCAGACCGGCGCCCGGATTCGAGAAAAAATCGTCATCGCTTCGTTTCATTACAGAGCAAGAAATGAGCAATTCCTTACGCAGTGCAGCCGTCCCTTCACGGATAATTCAGGTCCCACAGTCCATCAGCGTCGAAGCACAAGCGGCACTGTCGCGCCTGGTCGACAAGGACGGCAGCCCTATCAATGCGCGGTTCGAAATGCCGTCCCCAGAGGATTTTTCAGGCTGGATGATGATGAAAGCCGCAGTAGATGCGCATTACGCCGCCGCGGCCAAAGATCTTGCCGGGAGTCTGCAGTCTACCGTCACCACAATCGTAGTCGAGCAAGCAACGATCCATGTCGCGACGCCGTACGGAGCATTTCATGAGCGTGGCGCACTCATCGACCTGCATGGCGGCGCATTGGTGTTCGGAGGCGGTGAGGCCTGTCTTGTCAGTGCGCGACGTCAAGCTCACCAGCATGCCGTGCGATGCTACGGCGTCGATTACCGGATGCCGCCTGAGCATCCCTATCCGGCCGCTCTTGATGACTGCTTAGCCACGTACCGTCATGTCTTGGCAGGTCACTCCCCCGACAAGATAATCATCCTGGGGAGATCGGCGGGCGGCAATCTCGCGACCGCCATGCTGCTGCGGGCGAGAGATGAAGGTATGCCAATGCCTGGCAGATTAGTCTTGCTCTCGCCACAGGTTGACCTCACCGAATCCGGTGACAGCTTCCAGACCAACCAGATGATCGATCTCGTTCTGCCCCGCCCGCTAAGACCAAACAACCTGCTCTACGCCGGTGGTGCCGATCTTTCCAATCCCTATCTATCGCCGCTCTTCGGCGATTTGGCGGGCTTTCCGCCGACATTCCTGCAGACCGGCACGCGTGACCTGTTCCTATCGAACACGGTGAGGATGCATCGAGCCTTGCGAAAAGCTGGCGTGGAAACCGAATTGCACGTCTTTGAAGCCATGCCCCATGGTGGCTTCATGGGTGGGACACCGGAAGAGCAGGAACTCGAAGCGGAGATCCACCGGTTCGTCATGGCAAACTGGAACTGAGGCCGGAAACCCACAAAGTTTTGGCGCTGCCCCTCTGTTGTCCTGCTACATCCCTGGCCACATTCCGCCATCAAGTCGGAGGTTTGCTCCTGTGATATAGCCAGCACGGGGGCTCGAGAGAAATGTAATCGCATCCGCAATGTCCTCGAGGGTTCCTACCCGTCCAAGGGGCACCTGAGCAAACAACGGCAGGATTTCTCTCTCTACGTCATTCCAAGGGGCGTCGATGGCCATGCCCCTCTCAATGGCTTTCTTACGGAACGCGGTATCCAAACTGATGCTATGCACTGTTCCAGGCGAAACGGTGTTTGCGGTAATGCCTTGTGCAGCAACGTCTTTTGCGAGCGACGCCGTCATCGCGATCATGGCTGCTTTGGCGGCAGAGTAGTCCGGTCGACTTGCAGGCGGCATCAGGGCCGCCAGGCTTGAGATGTTTATGATCCGACCCCACCGCGACGCTTTCATTGCGGGCAGAACGAGCGAGACGATCCTCACAGATGCGAGCACGTTTCTGTCATAGACAGCGGCCCACGTTTCAGAGTTTGTCGAGGTCCAATCCTCCGCCGGGGCAGATCCGCCAGCATTGTTGACCAGGATGTCGATCGACCCTGCTGCGGCCTTGGAATCCCTAACAAGACGATCGACCTGATCCGACACTGTCAGGTCACCGACTACCGCGAATGCCCGACCTCCAGAGGATATGATGTCATGCGCGACTTCCTCCGTTTTCATTCTGTCGCGACCGTGGACAAGAACGGTTGCCCCTTCCTTTGCGAGGCCTCTGGCCACACCCTCGCCAATTCCCTTGCTGCTTCCCGTGACCAGCGCAACCTTGTTCTGGAGTTGTAAGTCCATGATATTTGGTCCGTGTTATCGTCTCCGGCAGATATGAGGTTCGTCGATGAAACAGGCAATTACGCACTTTAAAGTGCCTGTCGAGGACAGGGCGACATGCCTCGGAGCCGACGGTTCTGTCTCTCATGTCAGCAGGGTGCTTCGGATGATCACAGGACGTTGGAAACTGCCGATCCTTTTCCGATTGTTCGCCGAACCATCATTGCGGGCATCGCAGTTCATGAGAGACATACCCGGCATATCCCAGAAGATGCTAACGCAACATCTCAGGGAACTGGAAAATGACGGCCTCATAAGCCGACACGACTTTCAAGAGCAGCCTCCTCGAGTCGAATACTCGCTGAGTTCAGCAGGCCACGGGCTTATGCCGATTTTGATGGCGGTCAGGGAATTCTCTCGGGATTATCCTGTTGATCGGCGTCGATAACTAACTTGGGTGCCGACGCTTGGCGCGATCCCGAAAATATCGCTTGCATTATGGACCAAATGGTTCCATATAGAACTTATGGTCAAGCGCACTCAAATATCCGCGTCCGTTGGTCGCCCTAGAGAATTTGAACTCGATGAAGCAGTTCGAAAAGCAATGCACGTATTTTGGGATCGTGGATATCACGAAGCATCCCTTCCCGACTTGCTTGAGGGTATGAAACTTTCCAGAGGCAGCTTTTATAAGGCTTTCGTCGATAAGAGAGGCGTCTATCTGCGCGCCCTCGACGCTTACATTGAGGACGCGGTTCGCTCGGTCGGTGAAGCGCTTCATTCCAATCCGTCGCCCAAAGCCGCGATTTTAGAAGCTTTTTCTCAACAGGTGGATCAAGCATCGGGACAGGACGGTTTGCGTGGATGCTTTGTCGTCTTTGCAGCTGTCGAGATGCTCCCAAAGGATAAAGAGGTCGCACCACGTATTTCCCGGCTGTTCAGGCGGCTGCAAGATCTTTATGCGGCGGCGATAATAAGAGCGCAGGCCTTGGGCGAAATCGATCCCGAGCTGGATGAACGAACGCTTGCGAGGTTCCTCGTGTGTCAGATTCAGGGCATGCGGGTCCTTGCCAAAGCAGGAGCGGATCGCGCTGAGACGAGGGCCATGGTCGAACTGGCGCTGAAGGCGCTTGGCTAACTTCAATTTGGAACCAATAGGTTCCCAATTTTTATCATTTCAAACCGTCGATCGATTTTTTGGTCGATGTGGAGACACTTATGAGAGACACGAGCAATCCCGATGACAAACTCGATCCACGTCGTTGGATTGCACTGATCATCCTTTTGACCGGCGCCTTTTTGCCACCGCTTGACTTCTTCATCGTCAATGTGGCGCTGCCCTCGATCCGGGCAGATTTCAGGGCTTCTGCGTCAACGATGCAGCTGATTATCTCCGGTTACGCCACCACCTATGCTGTGATGCTTATCACTGGCGGCAGGCTTGGAGATCTCTATGGTCGACGAAATGTCTTTCTGGCTGGAATGGTCGGGTTTGCAGCCGCATCTGCCTTATGCGGGTTTGCCTGGTCTCCAGCCGCGTTGGTCGCCGGCCGTATCCTTCAGGGGTTTGCAGCGGCAATTATGGCACCGCAGGCCTTGGCTTCGATCAATGCCATTTTCCCAGACCAAGAAAAATCAAGAGCCCTCAGCTTTTATGCCCTGACATTCGGGATGGCATCGATGGTTGGTCTGTTTCTTGGTGGTGCGTTGATTGCGCTTGATGTTCTTGGTCTTGGATGGAGAGCCATCTTCCTCATCAACCTGCCGGTTATTGCAGTCGCTGCGCCGTCGGCCTTCATCATGTTGCGAGAAACCCGATCTGCGCACCCAAGCAAACTGGATCTTGGCGGAGCACTGTTGATCGCGATTGCGCTATTTGCACTGATTGCGCCGCTGATCGAGGGCCGGGAGCACGGGTGGCCGATCTGGCTTATCGTGATGCTTGCCACATGTCTTCCGTTTTTCGTCTTGTTTTGGCGGCATGAGAAACATCTGGAATCGACGGGGAAAGATCCGATTCTTGCACCGAGCCTGCTGCAAAACCGTGGGCTACTGCGCGGGCTCCTGGCTGCCTTGTTCTTCTACGCCCTTGCGGCCTTCTGGCTGATATTCTCGGTCTATGAGCAGGGTGGCCTTGGTCGGACGCCTTTCGAGGCCGGGCTGGCGATCCTTCCTGCGGCTGTCGGCTTCGTCCTTGGTCCTTTTGCAAGCGAGCGCATCCTCAGCGTCTTCGGGAGATTTTCCGCTGGCGCCGGCATGGTGCTGCAGGCTGCAGGATTGTTTGGAACGGCGGCCTTGATTTCTACTGGCCTTCCGCAATTCCTTTTTGCTGCGCTCTTTCTTATCGGTGCGGGGCAGGGGATCGCCCTTCCAAACCTGGTGAAGAGCATCGTGCAAAGGGTAGACCGGACGCAGTCAGGATTGGCTTCTGGTCTGGTCAATTCGATGTTTCAGATTGGCGGTGCGTTGGCAGCCGCAATCGTTGGCGGCTTGTTCTTCTCGATCTTGGGGCCGGCCACAGACGTTCAATCCATTGGCCAAGCATACAGCGTTGCAGCGGTTGCAATTGCCATTTGTCTTCTCATCGCGGGATGGCTTTCCGTCAGCCTGACATCGACCCAACCGTTGCGTCGATAAGCGGCGCCATCGCAGCGCATCATCAGCCGATCGCGCGGAAACGGGGTAAAACTCCCCAGCAAAACAGAAACATTCAGAGGTAATCTCCATGAACAACATCTCCACACTACCTCTTGCCGGCAAGTGCGCGCTGGTCACCGGTGCGGCACGCGGTATCGGTGCGGCAATTGCGCTGAAACTGGCCGAGGACGGTGCCGACGTTGCGATCACCTATGAGAAGTCGGTCGAGAAAGCGGAAGCCCTCGTTGCTGAGATCCGCGCCATGGGTCGCAAAGCGATCGCCATCCATGCCGATGCCGCGCGTACAGAAGCGGCAAGGTCCACTGTCGAGCAGACCGTCGCCCGCCTCGGCAGCCTTGATATTCTGGTCAATAATGCCGGCGTCCTTTTCGCAAGTGATTTTTCCACGCAGCCACTTGAGGAGATTGATCTGCAGCTGAACGTCAATGTTCGCGGTGTCTTTCTGATCACCCAGGCAGCGCTGAAATATATTCCCAACGGAGGTCGCATCATCAGTACCGGCAGCAACGCGGGTCTGGCTGTGCCGTTCGCGGGGATCGCGGTCTATGCCGCGACCAAGTCTGCGCTGGAAAGCTTCACGCGCGGTCTCGCACGTGAGCTGGGCTCTCGGGAAATTACTGTCAATCTGGTTCGACCAGGTCCGATTGATACTGACATGAACCCTGCCGATGGCGCGCTCGCAGCCGCTATCCTGCCAAACCTCTCGATTGCTCGATACGGTAAAGCCAGTGAAGTCGCAGAGGCCGTCGCCTTTCTCGCAGGTCCCGGTGCAGCCTACATCACCGGCTCAGGCATTCTCGTCGATGGCGGCATCAGTGCCTGAGCATTGATACGAGGCGGTGCCTCGCCGCTCTGTCCTGTAGGTGATAATGCGGAATTTAAGCGCGAATGGGCTGCGGAGTTCCCTCCGCTGCACTGTGCGCGTAAATTTGGCGAAGCGGGCGGTGGCCATCATCCAGGAATTTCTCCACTCCGTTGGTGGTTTTCCTGCGTTGCGATCGTAGAAAAATAGCAAATATGGGTAGCCTGGTTTCTGCTCAAGCGCCCGTTGAGCGGTAACAGACCTAACGTATGAACATGGAGAAGAATTTGAAGACCATCGGCATACTTGGCGGAATGTCCGCGACGTCAACCCAGATTTATTACCGAGAACTCTGCAGGCTTACCCGCGAGAGCCTGGGAGGACTCCATTCTCCCGAGCTTCTCATACGGTCTGTCGACTTCGACGAAATCGAAAAGTTGCAGGCATCCTCCGATTGGGACGCGGCGGGCCGAATCCTCAATGAACATGCTATCGCGCTGCAGCGCGGAGGTGCCGACCTCCTCATTCTGGCGACGAATACCATGCACAAGGTGGCGGACAAGATCGTGGGCAGGGTGTCGATCCCGTTCGTGCACATCGCGGACGCGACTGCAACCGCTATCCTCGACCGCGGTTTCCGGAGACCGGGTTTGATGGCAACGGCCTTCACCATGGAGCAGACCTTCTACACCGACCGCCTCATCGCTCAGGGGCTGTCGCCAACGATCCCTGAAGCTGATGATCGAACAGAAACCCATCGTATTATCTATGAAGAGCTGTGCCGCGACATCGTTCGCGAGGAGAGCCGCTTGACCTATGAACGGATTGCGCAGCGTCTGGTCGACAAAGGCTGCGACTGTCTTATCCTCGGCTGTACCGAGGTGGGTATGCTGTTAAACCAGGATAACGTAGGCGTTCCCGTCTTCGACACGACCCTCATTCATTGCAAAGCCGCCCTTCAAACCGCTTTACAATGACATGTTGTGTTCTGACGGTCGATCGATCGTCATAACGGTGAGGGGCAATGGTCAAACCTGTTCGCCCAGGTGATGCCTGACCCACTTCGCTTCTTCCGATGCGGTACGCCCGAAATGCCGTCTGAAGTCGCGGCTGAATTGCGCCGGGCTGACATAGCCCACTGACGCCGCCACCTCTGCAATTGTCGCCGTCTGGCGGGCGATCATCAGTCTCGCTTCATGGAGCCGCATCGCCTTCACGTATTGCATCGGACTTGAGCCTGTCAGCTCCTTGAAATGGACATGGTATGAAGGAATGCTCATGCCCACCGCTCTGGCAAGGTCCGCGACGGTGATTTCAGAGCCGTAGTTTTTGCGCAGCCATGCCAGGCTCTCGATCAGTTTTCCCGACGTCCCTTTCCGCTGCAGGGCGGCGATCACTGCGCCGCCTTGCGGCCCTGACATGACCCGGTAATGCAACTCACGCAGGATGGAGCCGCCGAGGACGGCGACCTCAACCGGACTGCCGAGCACCGTCAGCAAGCGCAGCAGGACGTCTTCGATAGTGCTGTCCATCCTACTCGAGAAGAGCCCTTTTGGCTTGACGCTTGCAGGACCCGCGAGCTTTTCAAGCTGCGTGGCGATCTCGGCCGCCATCTGCATGTCGAACTCTAAATAGACCGCGAGCAGTGGCCGCCGTGGACTGGCTGTAGATGTCATCCTAAAGGGAACGGGCACCGAAACGGCAAGATAGTGGTGCTCGTCATAGAGGTAGATTTCCCCGTCCAGAATTCCGTGTTTGCTCCCCTGCAATACGAACACGGCGCCCGGCTTATAAAGAACCGGAATGTCGTACAGCACTGCTTCCGTGCGTAGGATACGGACACAACTGAGCCCGGTCTGGTTGTAGCCAAGACGAGGAGCGAGTTGTCCGGCCAAGGCGGCAGACTGGTCATGTGTAGAGGGCGGCATTTTATAGTTCATAGGAATTGGCAAAAATTTAAGAGGATTCGCAATCGAACCCGCGTTGTCTCCAGATTATCTGTCACATCAACGGGTAATCAAGGAGTTTCAGAAATGTCGAGCAAAACGTTTTTCATAACAGGGGCGAACTCGGGTTTTGGGCTGGCGATCGCCACTGCTGCAATCGAAGCCGGTCATACCGTCATCGGGACCATCCGCTCCGAAGCCTCGCGCGAAGCGCTGGCAAAGACCCTCCCGGAACTGCGCCCGGTCCTCTGCGACGTCACCGATTTTGATCGTATTCCGGTCGCGGTGCAGCGAGCGGAGGAAGAGCACGGCCCAGTCGATGTGCTGATCAACAATGCCGGATATGGGCACGAGGGTGTGCTTGAGGAATCGCCGATCGAGGAGATGCGCCGCCAGTTCGACGTGAATGTGTTTGGCGCCGTTGCAGTCGCCAAGGCGTTCCTCCCGAGGTTCCGTGAGCGCCGAAGCGGCTTTATCGTCAACGTCACGTCGATGGGAGGCATGATCACCATGCCCGGCATCGCCTATTACTGCGGCAGCAAGTTCGCGTTGCAGGGTATTTCAGAGGTCATGCGGTCGGAAATGGCGCCGTTTGGTGTGCACGTAACAACCCTTTGCCCCGGCTCGTTCCGGACGGACTGGGCAGGCCGTTCTATGGTCCGCACAGAGCGTTCCATTGCTGACTATGATACCCTGTTCGATCCGATCCGCGAGGCGCGTCAGGCAGTGAGCGGCAAGCAGCTCGGAAATCCGAAAAAGCTCGCCGACGCGGTGCTGACCCTCATCGAATCTGAAAATCCCCCGCCGCAACTTCTCCTTGGCAGCGATGCGCTTAGACATGTAACGGCGCGGATCGAACGCCTGACCCAGGAAATCGAAGCTTGGAAGAGCGTGACTGTTTCCACAGACGGCTAGCGCAAACCCAAAATTTGCTATTGACGATCTGCCTACTAGAAGGTAGACAAGCTGCATGAGCAATCTTTCGACCACCTCGGACGACATTCTGGCGTCCACCCGACACCTTCTGATAAGCGGCGGCTACAATGGCTTCAGCTACGCCGATATCTCGGAGATTGTCGGTATCCGCAAGGCCAGCATCCATCATCATTTTCCCAGCAAGGTCGATCTGGTGCGTGAGCTGGTCAAGCGTTATCGAGAGGATGGCCAGGCAAGCGTGGCAATCCTTGAGCAGAAGGTTCCGAATGCTCTGGACATCCTCAAGGCTTATGCTAACCACTGGGCTGCGTGCATTGAGGATGCCAGCAGACCCTACTGTGTCTGTGCTATGCTTGCCAGTGAACTGCCATCCCTCCCCACGGAGGTCGCAACCGAGGTAACGAACTTTTTTCGCTTCATCTCCTCGTGGCTGGCTTCGGTCATGGAGCGAGGTTCCAAGCAGGGCGAGCTGAGTCTTACCAGTGCGCCGCATGTCGAAGCCGAAACATTTCTGGCAACCGTCTACGGGGCAATGCTTTCGGCGAGAGCCAATGGGAAGCCGGAAGTGTTCTCAATGATACTCGAACCTGCCCTCAATCGTCTCACGCCGACGGTTTCTCACTAATCCTGCGTGGCAAGGCTACTCGGGTGAATCGCGTCCATCGAAACTACCAACTAGTAGGAAGATAAAATGAGAAATACTTTCCCAGCCTTAACCCTCGGGCTGACAAGCATCCTTTCTGTGACTGTCCTTTCGGCACCCGCATCTGCCGAGGATAAGAAAGCCGCGCCGATCCATGTCCGCGGGAGCATCGTCGACTACCAGGGGTCAACGCTCAAAGTGAAGACCCGCGAAGGGGAGACAATGGACGTCGCGCTTGCAGACGACTGGAAGCTGGCAGGCGTCGCGAATGCCAAGGTCACCGACATCAAGCCGGGCGATTTTGTCGGCATTGCATCCCTACCAAAGGCCGATGGTGGCGATGGCGCACTTGAGGTCCTGATTTTCCCTCCGGCAATGAAAGGCACAGGCGAGGGGAGCTACGGTTGGGATCTGAAGCCGGACAGCAGCATGACCAATGCGACGGTCGCGGATGCCGTTAAAGGCGTCGATGGCCGGACTGTCACCGTGACCTATCATGGCAAGGAAAAGAAGATCGCTATTCCGGATGGGACACCGGTCGTGACCATCGCCGCGGCCACCAAGGATGATCTCGTTCCTGGTGCCGTGGTCTTCATCACAGCTGAAAAAGCTGCAACAGGCCCGATCGCCCACCAGGTGGTCGTCGGCAGGAATGGCGTGGTTCCCCCTATGTGAAGAGCACGCCGCCATTGGCCGGAGCAGCCGCCTTACTGCTTCGGCCAGTGACTAGAAATCGGCGACGCCTGATCTGCAGCCGTAAAATGTCAACGATGAAAGACGCTGAGATGAGCGCAAACGCTTCCAACGACAATGTTGAATATCCACGGACGATCTTTATCCGCCGGCACTCGGTTGTGACCCGTGTCACGCACTGGCTGAACGTGCTTTGCCTGAGTTTCCTTCTTTTGAGCGGGCTGCAGATCTTCAATGCCCACCCAGAGCTTTATTGGGGTCATTATGGCGCGAACGGCGATCCCGCCGTTCTGACAATAGGCTCCGATGACGGCGGCCGTCAGCCGCGCGGTTTCGTACGTGTTGCCGGGTTGAAGATCCCCACGACGGGCGTGCTTGGCGTTTCTCAGGCTGATGGCGAACAGGTCTCACGCGCTTTTCCCTCCTGGGCAACCATCCCTTCATTCCAGGATCTTGCCGCCGGACGTCGCTGGCATTTCTTCTTCGCCTGGCTGCTTGTGATCAACGGCATTGTCTATCTCGGCTTCAGCGTGCTCAGCGGACATTTCCGCAAAGACCTGGCGCCAAAGCCCCATGAGATCTCGCCGCGCCACCTCGGCCGCGAAATCCTCGACCACGCTCGGCTCCGCTTTCCAGAAGGGGAGGAGGCCAGGCACTACAACGCGCTTCAAAAGCTCACCTATCTCACCGTTATTGTCGTCCTCCTGCCTCTGATGGTTTTGACAGGCCTGACCATGTCACCGGGCGTCGATGCCGCTCTGCCCGCCTTGATCGAGATTTTTGGCGGACGTCAGTCCGCGCGCACCATCCACTTCATCACAGCGTCGGCGCTTGTCATCTTCGTTGTCGTGCATGTGGCAATGGTGGTCCTGTCCGGGACCTGGAACAACATCCGCTCGATGATCACCGGACGCTATGCGATCCAGGAGAAAGGCCCGAAATCATGAGCAAGCTTTTCACCCGACGCCGCTTTCTCATCGGCGGCACGCTCGGGGCCAGCGCCCTTACTCTCTCGGGTTGCGACCTCTTGGACCAGAACGCAGACGTCGCAAAAGTCCTTCGCTCAGCTGAGCATCTGACCATAAAAGCCCAAAGACTGCTTCAGGGGCGCGATTCACTGGCGCGCGAGTTTGACGAAAAGGACATTTCCCCCTCCTTCCGTGTCAATGGAACGAGTGCTCCCGACAGCGATGAATATGCGGAGCTGCTGGAAGGCAAGTTCGCAAACTGGCGACTGAAGATCGACGGTCTTGTTGATCGACCTCAGACGTTTTCACTCGCTGATCTGAAGGCGCTTCCTTCCCGCACCCAGATTACCCGCCATGACTGCGTCGAAGGCTGGAGTGCGATCGGTAAATGGAAAGGCGTCCCGCTCTCCCACTTGTTGCGCCTCACCGGGGTCAAGCCAACGGCGCGCTACGTCGTATTGCATTGTGCCGACGAACTCGAAAAGACGCTCGACGGAAGCGGTCGTTACTATGAGAGCATTGATCTCATCGATGCGGCCCATCCTCAAACCATCCTCGCCTACCAGATGAACGGCCAGGATCTCAGCGTCGGCCACGGCGCGCCCTTGCGCCTCAGGGTCGAGCGACAGCTTGGCTACAAACAGGCAAAATACATCATGCGTATCGAACTGGTCGACAGCTTCGCCGGGCTGTGGGGTGGGAACGGCGGCTATTGGGAAGACCGTGGCTACGAGTGGTACGCCGGCATCTGAGGTAATCGAAATGGTGAACCACAGGAAAACAATCCATGAGCCTTCGGAAAGGCATGGGCATCAAGGGTTGCCCACGGCGGCGGGACGACGGTTTCTTCTCGCGACGGCCAGGACCTCGATAGTCCCGAAATGTCAGCCGGGAAACTCTCCGGCAAAGCGATCGGATCCGCCGTACTGAATGGGAGGAGAACACCCTCTTGGGCAAGCGTTTCGCCTTCATCTGACGACGCTTGCGCGAACCATTAAACAACTAGTTCAGAAAGTGAAAGAAAACGATGTCGAACAACCAGACCTCCCGTGCCGCGCGCGGCAACGACCAGTGGCTCAAGCAGTATTACTTTACCAGAGCGGCCTTCTCATCGCTGTGGGTCGCGACTGCGTTGACGGCCGGACAACATTCCTTTGCGGTGGCTGCCGCTCTGCTGATCATTTACCCCGCTTGGGATGCAGTCGCCAACGTTATCGATGCCGCGAGGAGCGGCGGTCTTGCCGCCAACCGGAGCCAAGCGATCAACGTCGCCGCGAGCTCGGTTATGACGATAGCCGTGATCCTGGCGCTGACAATGAACATGAACTGGGTTCTCGGCGCTTTCGGTCTATGGGCGATCTTTTCAGGCCTGTTGCAGCTTGGAACTGCCGTGCGGCGCTGGAGAACGAGTGGAGGTCAGTGGGTGATGATTTTGAGCGGAGCCCAATCCTCTGTGGCCGGTGCTCTCTTCATCTTTCAGGCGCAAAGGCCTCAGGAGCCTTCTATCGCCACGGTTGCGGGCTACGCTGGCGTCGGCGCATTCTACTTCCTGGTTTCGGCAATTTGGCTGACGATCGCCCTGTCGCGTCGCAGTATGCATCCCATCTCATAAGCTCTACCTCGCGCCTACGAAACGACTTGGAAGATATTCAAATGATGACAGATGATGTGGCACAGCAACTCGCTTCCTACCGGAGGACCATCGACAATTTGGATTCCGCTCTCCTCTATATTCTGGCCGAACGCTTTCGCTGTACCGAGCATGTCGGCCACTTGAAAGCCGAACAGGCGTTGCCGGCGGTCGATAATGAGCGAGAGCGACGCCAATTGGATCGAGTGATGAGTATCGCCAATGACGTTGGCCTCAGTCGGCACTTCGTCGAAGGGCTGATGACAATGATCGTGGGCGCTGTGGTGGAGCGGCACAGGGAGATTGCGGCCAGCAAGTAAGTTGTCTGTGGCGGCTGTCCTACCGCAGCCGGGGATCGGCGGGGAGAATCGATCTTCTTCGCGCGGCTTACCATGCAGGGGCATTTGTGATGTGGTCCGAGACGGCCGAGATAAACGCCCGAAGACGCTGAAGACGTCGCAGGTCGCGGTGATATCCCATCCAGATGTCTCGCGCCGGCGGGTGCTTGGGTAGTTCTAGTCTGCGGATACCCGGGATTTGATTGCCTACTGCGCGGGGCAGGACGGCGATCCCAACGCCTTGCCTGCACATTCGCCCCTGGACGTTTCGGTTGTTTGATCGCAGCACAGGTCTCGCGTTCGGAAAACTCTCGGCGAGCCAGGCTATGTCGGGAAATTGCCCTGTCGAAGTGTCGTGGGTGATCAGACGGAAACCAGTCCCGTCGCCATATTTAGGGTCAGGCGACTCCTCGGCGATGTAGACGCCGTATTCGAGCCTGAAGAGCCGCCGCTGAATGACATCGGCAGTGTCGAACGGAACGATGCGAAAGGCAACGTCGGCCTCTCTTTGGGCGAGGTTGAACAGGCGAGTGCCCGTCAGGATCTCGACGTCTACATTGGGGTAGGCTTTCGAGAAATCCGCCACGATGGGAGGCAGGACATAGGCCCCGAACCAGTCTGCCGATGAGATGCGCAGATTGCCTTTGAGGTTTTGCTCCTGCCCGGCGAGCCGGCGCTCCATGGCCAGCGCGCCTTCTTCCATCTGCTCTGCCAGGGCGATGATCCCATGGCCCTCCTCGGTCAACACGAGACCGTCCGCGGTCCGCTGGAAGAGTGTGTGGCCGATGGCATCCTCAAGGGCACGCAGCCGTCTGCCGACGGTCGGATGGCTTGTATGAAGAGCACGCGCAGCACCGCCGAGCGTGCCGGATCGCGCAATCGCAAGGAAGATTTTTACGTCGCTCCATTCCACGGCCCAAGCCCTTACAAAAGTGAACGGTGAAAATACAAAACTGTCACTTCAAGTACAGATCTAAACATCTAGATTCAAGTCATGTTCGAAACCAAGCGGAGAAACGTTATGAAAACATGGTTCATCACAGGCTGCTCAAGCGGCTTCGGCCAGCGGCTTGCGCTCGCCGCGGCACAGCGAGGCGATCAGGTTGTCGCAACTGCCCGCAACGTCAACTCGATCGAAGAAATGGCTGAGCCTTTCGGTGGCCGCATGATCACCTTGCCGCTCGACGTGACGGATGTGGCGGCAGTCAAAGCCGCAGTCGCTAAGGCGGTCGAGACATTCGGCGGCTTTGACGTCCTCGTCAACAATGCCGGCTACGGATTGTTTGGCGCGCTCGAGGAAGGCACGCCGGAAGAATATCGACCGATGTTCGAGGTGAACGTTTTCGGTCTTATCGAAACCACCAGAGCAGCGCTGCCGAGCTTGCGACGTTCGGGCGGAATGATCGTCAATATGTCGTCCGGCGCAGGGATCGCGGGCAGCGGCGGCGCAGCATACTACAATGCCGCCAAGTTTGCGGTTGAAGGGGTTTCCGAGGCGCTCGCCGGTGAGCTGAAGCCGTTCGGCGTCCGTGTGCTGATCGTCGAGCCTGGCCCGTTTCGCACCGATTTCCTCGGCCGTTCGATCACGATGGCGGCCAACGAGATGCCGGAATACGCCGCGAGTTCGCGCAGGCACTATCGGGAAACCAACAACGGCAATCAAGCAGGGGATCCCGACAAGGCGGTTGCAGTGATCCTGCAGGCGGTCGACGCCGATAATACCCCGCTTCATCTGCCGCTTGGGCCCGTCGCGCATTCAATCGCTGAGCGAAAGCTGGCTTCGTTTCGCCGCGATATCGACACCTGGCGCGACATCTCGATTGCCACCGATTTCGATCAGCCCTGATCTGGCAGCTAGCACTGCTTGAACGTCACATCGATTGGAAAGTCATCATGATCCCAACATTGAAAGGGTTTACCCAGCAATTGGTGCCGGTGAACGGCATCAAGATCAATGCCGTCACGGGCGGCTCCGGCCCCCCGATCCTTCTGCTTCACGGTTGGCCGGAAACATGGTGGGAATGGCACCATGTGATGCCGCTGCTGGCGGAGCAGTTCAGCGTGGCGGCGATTGATCTACGCGGCGCAGGCTTTTCCGAATGCCCGCTTGACGGCTACGATAAGGCGACGATGGCGCGCGACGCGCACGAGGTCATGATTACCCTTGGGCATCAACGCTATGCCGTATGCGGCCATGACATCGGCGGAATGGTAGCGCTTCCGCAGGCCGCTATCTATCGAGATGCGGTTACTCACCTTGCCGTCCTCGATGTTCCGCTTCCTGGCTGGAGCCAGTGGGAGGCGACGACGGCGAAGATCTGGCACTTCGCGTTCCATGCTAATCGGGATCTGCCGGAACGCCTGATTTATGGCCGCGAACATGACTATGTTTCGACCTTCATGGCGGAGCGGTTTTACGATCACAGCACCTTTAATCCTGAAGATATCGACATTTATGCGAAAGCAATGGCACTTCCTGGTCGCACGCGCGGTGGCATGGAATGGTACCGCACACTGACCGCCGACCATGCGGCCGCGCTTGAATACAAAAAACAACCGCTCCGGATTCCGGTTTTAGGTCTCGGCGGCGAGCAGCGTTTCGGTGCTCATATGGTCGCGATGCTCAGGGAGTTCGCCACAGATGTAACTGGCGGCTCGATTGCCCGCTGCAGTCACTATGTGGCGGACGAGCGCCCGGATGAAGTGGCCGCTGCTCTCATCGATTTCCTCAAGGCCAAGTGAACTCTGCGATGCGGGCAAATTGAGCTCGATCGCGTTCATTGATTTAACAAGAAAGGAAAATTGTCATGACCGCACCTGTCATTCGCGGCGTCAATCACATCGGCATCACGGTGCCTGACATCGAAGCGGCAAAATCGTTCCTGGTGGAAGCCTTTGGCGGCCAGGTGATCTACCAATCGTTCGGGCCGCAGGATCCGGCCAGGCAGGGACCCGAGTTCGAGCGGGCCACTGGTGCTTACCCGGGAACGGTTGTGCGTGCGCAGGCGATGGTCAAGATCGGAACCGGGCCTGACATCGAGCTCTTTGAAATGCACGGCCCCAAACAAGCGCAACCGGTTACACCGAGCGACTTCGGCATCACGCATTTTGGTGTCTATACCGACGACATCGACGCATCGGTACAGCGCTTTGAGAAGGCTGGCGGAACAGCCCTTACGGCACCACGAGCTATTCCCTACGCAACCGAAAAAGGTCCTGGAAACAGGGTCTGCTATTGCCGAGCGCCGTGGGGCACGATGATCGAGTTTATCACCACGCCTGATCGCATGGCCTATCACGACCAGACGGAGCTGCGCAGATGGCAGGATGAGGAATGAGCGTGAGCTTTGATACCTCGTCATCCCGCCGCAGCCTCCTGTCGCTTTCGGCGATGGCTGCGGTCTCGGCCCTGGCAGGGTGCGTCTCCACCCCCGGCACGGGCCGGATGGTGGGGCGACAGTCGACGCCTCTCCAGGAACCGATCGGCTCTGTCCACATCGCTCGTGCGCCGACAGATGCCGAACTGGCTGTCATGTACGGTCCTACCGAGGATGGCGGCTTTCTAATCCCGGCGGTCCCCTACAAGCAGATCGATCCGCGCTACTATCGCCAGCAGGTCCTCGACCCGACTGGCGAGGCGCCCGGCACGATCGTCGTCGACACCCCCTCCCGCTTCCTCTATCTCGTCCAGCCGGGCGGGACCGCGATGCGCTATGGTGTCGGGATCGGGCGCGATGGCTTTGCCTGGCAGGGCAACGGCATCATTCAGTGGCGTCAGAAATGGCCGCGTTGGAAGCCGCCGAACGAGATGGTCGCCCGCCAGCCGGAATTGGCCAAATATTCGATCGAAAATGGCGGCATGGAGCCGGGCCTGAAAAATCCGCTGGGTGCTCGAGCGCTGTACATCTTCTCCGGTGGCCACGACACACTCTATCGTCTGCACGGCAATCCGCAATGGCGCTCGATTGGCAAGGCAGTTTCTTCCGGATGTGTGCGCCTGCTCAACCAGGACATTATCGACCTCTATGAACGCGTGCCGATTAAGGCTCCAATTGTCGTCAAGCAGTAAGCGCAAGCGATCACGTTCGTCTCTCCTTCGGATAGGGGGAGAGACATGTCCTTCAGGCGATTTCAAAGCCTCAGTTATTTCACGCACAAAGCTCAAGGAACAAGCGACCATGTCGAACTTCAGTAAAGCGGCCGCTGGCCTCATTGCCGCGCTTTTGTCTTCCGCTGCCCTAACAGCCCCAGCCTTAGCGGACGCGCGCAACATCGTGCTTGTGCATGGCGCGCTCGTGGATGGTTCGGGCTGGCGCGGCGTTTATGACATCCTGACCCGCGACGGCTATCATGTCAGCATCGTCCAGCAGCCACTGACAAGCCTGGATCAGGACGTTGCAGCCACGAAGAGCGTGCTTGATCAGCAGGACGGGGACGTCGTTCTCGTCGGCCACAGCTATGGGGGCACGATCATCACGGCAGCAGGTGATGATCCCAAGGTCAAGGCACTAGTCTATGTTGCGGCACTGCAGCCAGAAAAGGGCGAGAGCACCGCACAACTGCTCCAATCGATGCCGTCACCCACCAACGATATCAAGCCGACAAAGGATGGCTTCCTGCTTATCGACCCGGCAAAGTTCGCAGCTGATTTCGGGGCGGATCTGCCCAAGGAAAAGGGCGAGTTTATGGCCCGGTCTCAGATGCCTGTCGCCATCGCGGCCACCAGTGCACCCGTGTCTATTGCCGCTTGGCACGATAAGCCCAGCTATGGGATTGTCGCCAAGAACGATAAGACCATCAACCCCGAACTGGAGCGCCGGATGTACAAGCGCGCCGGATCAAGGGTGACAGAGGTAGAGGGCAGCCACGCCATTTATATAACGCAGGCAGCCGCAGTTGCAAAGGTGATCGAGGAGGCCGCGGAAGCTGTCGACTGACAGAAAAGGACCGCGGTAACTCTGCAAATTCACAAGCTGCGGCGTTTTGCGAGTTTGGACTCGTGCCTTGCTAGTGATGTGATCGCTGCATCGGATAAACGTTGTCATCAGAGGGTCCCCGCGATCCAACATCGAGCTTCGAAGCCTGGTGTCGTCGCGGGCCTTCAATGCAGATCGCCATGGAAGGTACAGCAGGAGCGCACTCCTTACGAATGTAGGATGGCTCAACTTCTCAACCTCGTTGAAACGGTGCTCTGCATATCTGTTGCCCGGGAGCACTGTACCCGATAACTCCGTCTCGACTCGAACTCCTTCGTATGATTCAGGCCGGAAAACGGTCGGATGCAGTACGCTCTAATTGTGCCCAAACCGCAAGGTCGTTGCCATGTCCATCCCTCTGCATCAATACCTCATATTTATCTCTATCGTTACCATGATCGTGGTGACACCGGGACCCAACCTGGCTTTGCTCCTAGCCAATTCGCCGAGCAACACGAAGCTGACCGGCTTCGGGATGGTATTCGGGTTCGCCGCAGCCATCGTTTCTCATGCCACGTTGGCACTTGTTGGAGTGGGGGCAGTGATCGCAGCGTCGGCAATCTTGTTCACAGTCATGAAACTGTTGGGTGCAGCCTATCTCATCTGGCTGGGGATCAAATCTCTCTTGTCGCTGCGCGGTCTGGATGCATCTGTCATAAATCCAAGCCGGGTTCCAATGAGCCTGACAGCTCCGAAAGCCTTCGTTCGCGGATATCTCAGCAATTTCCTCAATCCCAAACCGGCGATCTTTTACGTTGCGGTCTTCCCCCAATTCTTGGAGGGCCACCAACAGGAGGTGCTTGCAAATGGCGCCGCGCTTGCACTCACACATGCTCTGATCGCTGTAGGTTTTTACGGCGTAGTTGTCCTCCTTATCGGCAGCGTCACCGGTTTCCTCAATCGCCCGCACATCGCCAGAAGGATCAAAACAGTTTCCGGGGCGGCTTTGATTTTGCTAGGCGGTCGCTTGTTATTGGCAAAGAGCCCTGCCTGATCGTCTCAACCTAATCCGGGGCTAACGCGCCTTCAATACAACGACCCCATCGCATCAGTGCATTCACTTAGCTAATTTGGCTCGGCCTATGCGGACGAAGAAAGGATCATTTGTGAATCGCAAAATTATCGTGCCGCTGGCAATGAGGCCCATTGTGGAGCGGGCAGGCTATGCCCCTGCAGTACGCTTCGAAAACCTGGTTTTCTGCGCGGGGCAGGTTGGACGTGATACCAACATGAATGTTATCAACGACCCAGAGAAGCAATTCGAGGCTTGTTGGGACAACTTAGCTACCGTTTTGTCAGCGGCAGGTTGCAGCTTCGAAGATGTTGTCGAAATGACTACGTATCATGTCGGATTGCAGCAGCACATACATACCTTTCGCAAGGTAAAGGACCGAATTTTCCCCCGCGGAACATGCGCGTGGACTTGCATTGGCGTCTCTGAACTTGCCCATCCCGGTCTTCTTGTGGAAATCAAAGTTGTGGCAGCTATACCTTCGCACCCGTTGGAATAGAGCGGCAGTTGATCCCCGCCGAAGTCGAAAAGTGCTCAAATTCGACCGGACAGCTGGTGTAGAAGACATAACAAAACGACGCAGCTGGTGGACGACCAGCCGCGGTTTGTATCGCGAATGCCGCGGCTGCGACAGGTTTGTATTCTCTCCATAATATTCCTTGGTCGGCTGGAATTAGCGGTTCCATAAGCTCCGGTACGCCGCACCACCGATCCGCATACGCTTAGTAGTCGAAGTCTCAGTCACTTAGAGGTCTGATGAGCAGATCGCGAGTTGGTATCCGTTGTCTAATCGCCTGCATCGGGTCAAGCGGATTTTAAACGAGGTACTTCGTTGCCGTGTTGCTAGCGCGGCACCTTCTGTAGATTTTCTTTCGACATCTTTCATTCCTGCAAATTCGTCCGGTGCTGGGAGCACTGTTGTCTCCGCGGTCGACATGTAGTCGCCGCATGATGGGTTTTCGCAGGGCAGGTCTTCCTATGTTCAAGACGCAGTCTCAATGAGCTGCGACGGAATCAACGGAATGACCCAACCCACGTCCACAGCAGGGACGCCCAGCATCTCAGTTTGATTGAGGTGCTGAGGCAGGTAGGCCGGCGCTTCGGTTAAGCTGCTGCGCCGCCCAATGGATTGAACGCTTGCCCGGCCTTGAGCATGCTATGCATTATGACGGCAAGTTTTCGCGCAACAGCAACCGCGGCACGTTTGAAGCCCAGCCGCTCACGCAGCTTCAGCCCCCAGGTCTTTAGACTGCATTCGGTCCTGGCAGTGGTTCTCGTCAAGAGAACGGTAGCTGCCTCGTAGAGTAATCCCCGCAGCCGACTGTCACCGCGTCGCGAGATATGGCCATCATAATCTATTTCGCCAGACTGATAGCGCCGCGTCGTCAGCCCTAGCCAAGCGCCGACTGAGCGCGAGGTGGGGAAGTTTTCGGGATCTTCGATCGCGGCAATGTACGAGACGGCCGTGACAGCACCAACGCCTGGAATCGTCATCAGGAGCTTCGTAGCCCGGCTCTGTCTGGAAGCTACGAGCAATTGGTGATCAAGATTAGATGCGCGCTTACGTATGTCGCGCCATGCCTCGAGCAGGGGCAATATCACACCTGCTAGGCCGCTATTTCCATCCAGTAGCGCTCTCACATTAGCATCAAATGCCCCGCCTTTCCCTTTGGGTACGATGAGACCAAACGTTTTTAGGAGGCCACGTATTTGGTTGCTGAGCTGCTTGGAAATGCTTACGAGCTGGCTACGCGCTGCCACCAGTGTGCGTGTCACCATGTTGTCGAAGGTCTTTACTCGCACGACTTTGTAAAATCCGGCTTCTGCCAACTGCGCTAAGCCATCCGCATCATTGGCATCAGTCTTGTTGAGGGTTTCATTCAGAACCTTTTGCGCATGCCGTGCTTCAATGCAGATCGCGGGAATTCTTTCGGCGTTCAGCGCATGATAGAACCATGTCGACAGTGGACCTGTCTCGAAGACGACTAGCTTTGCGTGCGGAGCATGCTTGCGGATGATTTGCGATATAACTTTCGGATCAGAAGGGCATTTCCCCCGCCAGATACGCTTCCTATTCTCTCGGATCGAAACCGCAGTATCTTTCAGCGAAACATCAAGCCCGATATATTGGTCCATGGTTGCCTCCCATTTGATGCTGGGCCCGGTTCCAATCGTGAGCCCGTATTTCCATCTTACCGGGGGCAACCACCCATGTCAGATATTGCTGAGGCAATGCCTTTGGGGAAACCGACCCGCGATTACCCCATGTTCAAGAGCTTAGATCGATCGATTGGCCCTCAAAAAGTTCAGAAAAGCCCGCATCCCCGCTCCGATATGGCGGTGTCTGGGATAGTAAAGGCAGAGGCCAGGATAGGGCGGCGTCCACTCGGCTAACGCCTGCCGGAGTCTCCCGTCCGCAAGTGCTTCCTCGGCCATCCATCGAGTGACATAGGCGAGGCCGCAGTCGTCCAGAGCCGCGGCCAGAAGAAGTCGGGACTGGTCGACCACGAGGTTGCCGGTCGTCGCCACGACGACATCCTCGCCCCGGCGCTGAAACTCCCAGCGATAAATCGACCCGCCCGCCATGCGGAGCTGGATGCACTGGTGAAGCGAGAGATCCGACGGACTTTCGAGAAGCGGCGCATTGTCGAGATAGGCGGGCGATGCCACCACGATGTGCTGCTGGTCTGGACCGATCGGGATTGCGACCATCTCGCCGGGGACGAGTTCCGCCGCGCGGATGCCGCAGTCGAAACCTCCTTCGGCGATATCGACCAGTCGCCCTTCGGACCGGATTTCGAAGCGCATTGCCGGCTGCAGCTTCACGAAGCGCGTCAACAGCGGCATTAGCACCTGCTCGGCGGCGTTGGCGTCGCAGTTGATCCGTACAAGCCCGGACGGCGAGGCGGCTTGGTCGTGAAGCTCCTCGACCGCCATTCCGATTTCGCTAAGCGCCGGCATGAGCCGCTCCGCAAGTCTCCGCCCAGGCTCCGTCAGCGAGACGTTCCTCGTCGAACGGTGGAAGAGCTTCACTTTGAGACGTCTCTCCAGTCCGGCGACTGCGTGGCTCAACGCCGACGCCGTCTGGCCCAGAACTCGGGACGCAGCGCGAAAACCTCCGTGCTCGGCGACGGCAAGGAAGGCCGCTAGCTCGCCAGGAGGGAGCAAGCCCACTGTTCGAATTATCTCATCATTGCGTGTAACGGTGGTCATCTAGTTCATGAATGCCATGCGCTTATCTTTGGGACAAGTCGATTACTGAAGGAGTACAACCATGACTTTACCGATACCGTTCGGCTTTTCATCTACGGCCGCCGACGTTCTGGAAGGCGTCGACCTCGCCAGCCGGAACGTCATCGTAACCGGTGGCGCCGCTGGCATCGGGCTGGAGACGAGCCGCGCTCTCGCGGCCGCGGGAGCTGCTGTGACGATTGCAGCCCGCCGCCCGGATGAGGCGGAGAAGGCAGTCGCTGAGCTGAAAAAGAGTATGCCCGAGGCTCAACTGCGCGTTCGGCGCCTCGACCTCGCGGATCTGTCTTCCGTGCAGGAATTCTCGGAGAACTGGAACGAGCCTTTGCACTTTCTCGTCAACAATGCGGGCGTCATGGCCATTCCGGAATTGCAGCGGACTGCGCAAGGGCGGGAGATGCAGTTCGCCACGAACTATCTGGGGCATTTCGCGCTAGCCCTTGGCCTGCGGCCGCATCTGGCCAAGGCAAATGGTGCCCGTGTCGTTTCCGTCGCCTCGACCGGCAACCTGTTCGCGCCCGTGTTCTGGGACGATCCAGACTTCCGCTTCATTCCATACGATCCGCTCCTTGCTTATGGGCAATCGAAGACAGCCTGCATCCTGCTGTCCGTTGGGATCACCAAGAACTGGGCCAGCGACGGGATAACGTCCAACGCGCTCAATCCCGGAGCGATTGCCACGGGGCTTCAGAAGCACACCGGAGGCCTGCGAACCCCCGAGCATTTGCGCAAGACAATAGAGCAGGGGGCAGCCACGTCGGTGCTGCTGGCGGGTTCGCCGCTCGTCGAAGGCATTTCCGGTCGATATTTCGACGATTGCCAGGAGGCCTCGGTCGTTGACGAGCGGGGACCTGGGCCCTTCAAAGGCGTGGCGAGATACGCGGTTGATGAGGACAACGCGGTCCGCCTCTGGGAGATCGCGACGCGGTTACTGGGATTGCCTCTGTGAGCGGAACACCCTGTCGACCTGTCTGGAACTGAAGGGTGCTCGTCGAGCGATGACCGGACGCTGGTCAGGCCTTGGCCGCCACCGGAAGCCGGAATGGCGCGCCCAGGCGGTTGAAGGCGTTCATCGCGGCGATCGTGATCGTCAGATCGACGAGATCCTTCGGTTCGAAGGCTGACGCGGCCGCGGCATAAGCCTCGTCCGAGGCGTGGGTCTGGCTGACATTCGTGACTTCTTCAGCCCAGGCCAGTGCTGCTCGTTCCTGGTCGCTGAACAGGTGAGGCACCTCGTCCCACACCGGGACGAGCGTGATCTTGTCTACCGACATTGTCTTGCGTAGGTCGCGGCTATGCATGTCGATGCAATGGGCGCAGCCGTTGATCTGCGACACGCGCAGGAAGACGAGATGAATCAGCTCCCCAGGCAGGTTCGTTTTCTTGGTGACGTAGTGATGGACGCCGAAGAGCGCCTTGGCCCCCTCGGGGGCGACTTCGGACCAGTTCATGCGGGACATATTGTTTTCCTTTCTCGTGGACACGGTTCTCCGTTCGCCGGAGAAACCGTCGTTGCTTGTGCTAGGTGAGGGGGTAGGTCTGGTAGGTAGCGCTACGGCTTTCGCGGTGTCGTCAGGGCGGTGTCATCGGTATCGACGACGAAGACGGCAAGCAGCTTCGCCGGCTCGGTCTTGCTGGCGTTGGCGCTGACGTCGTGGCGGTCGCCCGGCAGCTCGGTGAAGTTCTGCCCGGCGATGAAGGTCTTCGTCTCGCCACCGTTCACGGCACTTTGGATGGCGCCTTCGAGAACCGTCGCATAGATCAAGGCGGATTTTGCATGCGTATGAGCGGAACTGTAGCCGCCGGGGCCGTACTCGACGAGGACGCCCTTCACGCTCTTTCCGGGAACGTCCGGGAGGGGATGCTCGTAAACCAGCGTCACCTTCGCGTCCTTCGTGTCATATGCAAGTCCAGGCTTGGCAACGTCATGAGCGGAAGCTGTGGCCAGAGAGACCGCAAGGGCTGAAGCGGCATGGAGGATGGTCTTCATGATTGTTTCCCTCCTATGTTCTGAGCCACTCGGCGATCGTGATCGCACCCTTGACGTAGTCTCCGTCGGGAACCAGTGAGCCGGCGACAACGGGAGCGCCGAAGTAGTCAACGGCGGCGTCGGCGTTGACCGGGCGAGCGTCGCCCTTGGCGTCGAGATAGGTCCGGATGAAGGATTCGAACGGTCCCCGTTCGGGCCCGGCAAGATCGACGGATCCGTTCTTCGGCTCCCCGAGCGCGGCTTCCACCAGAGCAGCGGCGACGTCGTCGGCCGCGATCGGCTGGAAGTCGATATCCGGCACTTTCACCACGCCGTCGGCCGCATAAGCGCCGGCCAGGGTCTCGATGAACTCATGGAACTGCGTCGCGCGGACGATGGTGTACCCTTGGCCCGACGCCGCGACGGTCTCCTCCTGCGCCAGCTTGCCGGCCATGTAGGGATTGGCCGCGAGCTGATCGGCGTTGACAATGGAAAGGACGACGTGGTGGCGTACGCCCGCGGCCTTTTCTGCGATCGTCAGGTTGCTGCTCGACGTTCCAAAGAAGTCGGTTATCACAGTCTTGTCGAACGACATCATGTTGGAAACGTCGATGACGGCGTCGGCGCCTGCTAGCGCATCGGCCAGTCCTTCGCCTGTGTAGGCATTGATCCCGTTGCGGGAGCTTGCGACGACGGCTTCGTGGCCGGCGTCCTGTAGCAACTTCACTGCCTTCGAGCCGATCAGGCCCGTGCCGCCGATGACGGCGACCTTCTTTAACGTACTCATTTCTGCTTTCTCCTATGACGAGGCGCGATTGCCCGTCTTGCGTTCGTGGAGTTTCAGGAAGGCGCATCCGCGGGCGGCGATCTCGCCGTCGTCGTCTGCGCCGAGATCCGCCAGAAGGTCCGCGACGGACACCTTGGCGAGTTCTGCGCGATATGCTTTCTCGGCTTTCAGCATCGCGGCGTTGATCTGGCAGGGTTTTGTGAAATAGCGCTGCGGAAGAGGGTTCGGCCCTCGCTGGCGGATTTCGGCGCACCGGAAGGCGGGCGCCGGTCCCTCGACCGCGAGGACGATATCCAGGAGGCTGATTTCGCGTGGGGCCTTGGCCAGCCTGTAGCCGCCTTTCGGCCCTGGTGTTGTCGCGACGATGCCCGCGCCGGACAGCGCCTGAAGGTGCTTCAGCAGATAGCTTGTCGACACGCCGTGGAGTTCGGCCAGTGCTGCAGCCGACAGCACGCCGTCTTGCGACAGCCCCGCCAGGAATGCCGTGCAGTGGATCGCCTGTTCGACGCCTTCGCTCAGTTTCATGTTGCATCTCCTAATCGTGGATATAAAATGTCTATGATTTTGATCGGAGTCAACCCGTGATCACATCAAGTGCTCGAAATTGCGAATATGAGATCAGAAAACGGAGTTTCGACGGCTGGAAGTCCGCCCATTGTCACGATGCTCGCAAGAGCGGAAACAACAACAAAGGACATCGAATGACTACCAAGCTCGCACTCTCCTCGACGCCGGAAGGCATCGTCCCGGCGCTTCTCGCCCATCTGAACTCGCTCGACGTCGAGACCATGCTCGGCTTCTACGACCCGGAAGGTTTGATCGTTGACGCCGCGGGCGTCGCTCACGTGGGCAAAGACGCAATCGGCAAGGAGCTTGCCAAGTACTTTAGCCTCGGCCTTCAGATGTCGATCACCCAGCGCCACCTGTTCGTCGCCGGCGACGTCGCCTCTCTCATCCTCGACTGGTCGTACATCGGCACCGCGAAGGATGGGACCGAGATCAACATGGTAGCCACTGCGACGGACATCGCCCGCCGCGGGCCGGACGGCCTGTGGCGTTACCTCATCGACAACCCGTTTGGCTCGATGCAGAGGAGCGCCGGCTGATGACGGATGCCGCGGAAGTTCTGACCGAAGCGACAGCGCTCGCATTCCGCGGCGTCCTCACAACCGGCGTCTACTGCAGGGCGACCTGCATCTCCCGTCCTCCCCGGCCAGAGAACATGCGCTGGTTCGGGTGCGTCTCCGACGCACAAAGAGCAGGCTTTCGCCCGTGCCTGCGATGCCGTCCCAATGATGAGGAATTCGCAAGGAGGAATGCCGATCTGGTCGCCGAGGCGTGCAAGCTGATTGATGCCGGAGACAGCTCGCCGACCGTCGCGGCGCTCGCGCATGCGCTCGGCGTCAGTGAAGGGCACTTCCACCGAACGTTCCGTGCACACACTGGAATGACCCCGCGAGCATACATGCTCGAGAGGAGGGCTCAACTCGTCCGCGAAGGACTAAAACCGGGCAGGACCATTACATCGACGTTCTATGACGCAGGATACGGTTCCAGCGGAAGGTTCTACGCGGTATGCAGCCGCGCGCTCGGAATGGCTCCGGCAGACTACAGGGCGGGCGGGCGCAGGGAAACGCTGCACTTTGCAGTCGGCCAGACATCGCTTGGGGCGATCCTGGTTGCATCGAGCGCCAAGGGCGTTGCGGCAATTCTCCTTGGGGATGATCCTGCCGCCCTCCTGACAGATCTTCAGGATCGATTTCCAAACGCGAACTTTGTCGGAGGGGACGAACGATACGAGGATACCGTCGCCAAGGTTGTTGGAATGGTTGAGCGCCCGGAGGTCGGCTTCGACTTGCCGCTCGACCTGCGTGGGACTACCTTCCAGCGTCGCGTCTGGCTGGCGTTGCGAGATATTTCTCCGGGCGAGATCATCAGCTATGAAGATCTCGCAGCGAGGGTTGGATATCCGAAGGCCGGTAAGGCTGTGGCTAGCGCCTGCGCGAGCAATCCACTCGCCATCGCTATTCCCTGCCACCGTGTTGTGAGAAAAGATGGAGCGTCATTCCGCTATACCTGGGGAATCGAGCGGAAGGCTGAGCTGCTGCGAAGAGAGGGACGACATTAAATTGAAATCGTGTTCTCGCACAACTGCGCCGCGGTGGTTTACCCGATTGTGGAGTGCTCCTGCCGAGCGAAACGGCTAATGGGTTACACCAGACCGTCTTGCTCCACCGGCTCGCCAGATTTCGATACGATTGACGATCCGTAGGGCTCACGTGACAGGATGATGAGCGCATCGTTTGGTAGTGGGCGGGCGAGGTGCTTTGCTTCCTCCCAAGGTGCTCGCATCCAGACGTCGGTTTCCTCTTTCGTCAGCAGCAGAACAGGCATGGCCTTTTCGTGGATTGGCTTCACAAGATCGTTCGGATCCGTGGTCAGGAAGCCATAGAGATCGTCCGTGGTCATTCCATCCTTCACCTTGCGGACGCTTTTCCATTGCGGCACGTGGATACCGGCGAAGAACATCAGCGATTTTGCCTCGTCGCGCGCAAACCATGCATTGGGCACATTGCCACCGTCCTGTTGGCTCGCCGGATCCGGTTCGGCAAAGCTGGTGACGGGCACGAGACACCTGTGCTCGACGCCGAACCATCGCGTCCAGTGCGGGAAATTGAGCTTGCGGACGTTCGTCGTGCCGCGGTCGGGCTCTATGCGGATCAGTTCTTCAAGATCGAAGGGCTTGCCCTTGGCTGCGAGTTTCTCGGCCTTGGCTTTGGCCGCTTTTTCCAAGGCGAAGCGAGGCGAGGGCAGGCCCCAGCGGGCGTGCACGAGCTGCTTCTTCCCGTCAGCCGTGTTACGGACTATCGGCCCCAGCTGGTCGGGGTTCATCTGATACGCCGGCATCAGGTTAATAAAGCTTTCGGCATCCTGAGCCCATTTCGAGACCCAGTCCTTGTCTTCCATGCGATAAAGATTGCACATGGCAGCAATTCCTCCGTTGCGACCGAATGCAGTTGTCCGGTGACGTCCGCCTGCGTCTCTAGTCTAGCTTGTAAACGTCGGCATTGTCCTGCCGTTCCCGCAGTCCTTTGTAGGAAGCATGCCGCAGTTTATCCTCGCTGGTCCACGCCCGAAACTCGATCTCAGCGATCAGCGTCGGCTCGACCCAGACAATGTCGGTTTTTCCGGGATAGGGAACGGGCGGCTGCTTTCGTTTCCAGCGGAGTTTGTCGAGTATCTTGCGCAGCCTGATCATCTCGGCTTCTTTGAAGCCCGTGCCGACGTTTCCGACATGAATGAGCTCATCGCCATGATAGGCAGCAAGCGCCAGCGATGCGAAACCGCCCGGCGATGCGGTGGATGGCTCGTAGCCAACAACCATGAACGCTTCGCTGTCGACGCATTTGATCTTCACCCAGTCGCCGGTGCGGCCGGAGCGATAGGGCTGATTGAGACGCTTGCCGACGATCCCCTCGAGGCCAAGGCTGTGGACATGCTCCAACAGGACGTCTGGTTCGGCGTCGAGTGTTTCCGACAGACGGATGGCGCCGTCATTTGCCTTTATCGTATCCTCGAGAAGATGACGGCGTGATCGGTATTCCGTCTCCCGCAGATCGTGGCCGTCGAGATACATAAGATCAAAAGCGTAGAGGACGGCATCAGATGACCGGTTACCGGCCGTCTTGCCCGAAGCCCCCAACGACTTCTGAAGCAGCCCGAAATCCGGCCGCCCTTCATCGTCAAGCACCACCGCCTCGCCATCGATGATCATCGTTGCCGGGCCAAGCGCTCGGGCAGCCTGTTCTATCGCCGGAAACCGGTGCGTCCAGTCATGACCACCGCGGGTAAGGATGCGGACCCCTGTTGGCTCGATGTGGACCGCCAGCCGATAGCCATCCCACTTCAGTTCCCAGCTCCACTGGTCACCTCGTGGCGGATGGGCCTTCAGCTCAGCAAGCGCCGGCTCAACGCGGTCGGGCATCGGATCGAACAGAAGCTGTGGCTGCGCAGGATTACGCTTCCGACGCGGCTTCGAGCGGATCGGGGCTTCGATATCACGAAGGAGCGGTTTTGATCTCGGTGGCTTCGTCATGGGCGAGAGTTCAGCACGAAAACCTTAAGAATAGTGTGACGCCGCTCATCTATCCCAGCTATCCACGATCCGGAGCTCGACACGAGGGGAGTGCGGTAAAAATTCTTGTTATCCCTACATCCTTGAATCCTTTTCGAATCTTCGTTTTTGCTAATACTAGGATAGTATTCCTCAACCTTGTGGTGCTTGACTCTTTCGCGTCACCAGAACAAACAATGAACAAATAGCCCGTGCGACATGATGTCGATCTTTTGAACACGACCTTGAAGGGAGCCGTGAACGATGACTGCTGCCCGTTCCCCCAGGGCTCCTGGAGGGGTCTTGGATGTGATCTGCGACTTGCGTGAACGCATCTCATCGCTGGAGGGCGCAGCCGCGAAACGGGCTGGCACACTCGCCTTCGGCGTCCCCGAAATCGACGCGGCCTTGCCTGGCGGGGGTCTTGCTTATGGAGCGCTGCATGAGTTCGCGGGCGGTGGATCCGGTACAGTCGACGGAGCGGCTGCCGCGCTTTTTGTGGCCGGCATTGCCGCGCGAACCAAAGGCCCCGTCATCTGGTGTCTGACGAGGCCGGATCTGTTTTTTCCGGCGCTTGCCCAGGTCGGTCTCCATCCCGACCGCGTCATCTTCGTGGAGTCCGACAGGGAAGAGGATGTTCTGGCCAATATGGAGGAGGGACTTTCCTTCGGCGGTCTCGGGGCGGTCGTCGGCGAGCTTGTCCGCCTGCCGATGGTCAGTTCCCGACGCCTGCAGCTGGCTGCCGAGCGAACCGGGACGATGGCGCTTGGTGTCCGCCGATGGCGACGGCAGACGGAGGCAAATGATTTTGGCCAGCCGACGGCGTCAACCACCAGATGGCGGGTGAGTGTGATGCCGTCCGAGGAGCTGCCGGTACCGGGGGTGGGCAGGCCTCAGTGGTTTTTGGAATTGATGCGCGTGAAAGCGGGTGAGTGTGCTGAGTTTCTCGTGAGAGCGTGTGATGACAAGGGTCGTATCCATTTATCTTCCGGATCTGCCGACGGATCGCATTCGTCGAGCCGATCCCTCCATTCCGCCTGAACAGCCAATCGCGGTAATCGCCAAAAGCGGTTCCAAGCGATGGGTTTCGGCTGCCGACCCGGCTGCCAGAGCTGCTGGCGTGCATGTCGGCATGCCGGCGGCGAAGGCGCAGTCGCTGTTTCGCGGTCTGATGATGGTTGACGCGGATATCGAAGCCGATCGGGTCGCTCTCGAACGCATCACGCTCTGGGCGCTGACGATCTATTCGCCAATTGTTGCCGTCGACGGGATCGATGGCATTGTCATGGATACCGAAGGCGCCGACCACCTTCAGGGCGGCGAGCTGCCAATGATGACAAAGATCGCCAACCAGTTTCTGGGCAGGAAGCTGACTGCCCGCGTGGCGGTCGCCGACAGTTGGGGTGCAGCCCATGCCTGCGCCCGCGCCATCAACCGCGACACGATCATCGTTCCGTCAGGCGAGACAGTCCGGACGGTGGAAAAACTGTCGATATCGCTCCTGCGCCTGCCGTCCAAGATTGTCAGCGATCTGCGCATTCTCGGCTTCCAGACCATTGGCGAGCTTGCCAACACGCCACGTGCGCCACTGACGTTGCGCTTTGGACCGGAGATCGGCCGCCGTCTCGACCAGATGCTCTGTCGTATCGCCGAGCCTATCGAGCCGATCCGCACCCCTGAGCTGGTCGAAGTTTCGAAAGCCTTCGCTGAACCGATTGGCGCCGCCGAAACGATCAACAAATATGTCGGCCGCCTCGTCGTCCAACTGGTCGATGAGCTTCAGAAGCGCGGCCTTGGGGTGCGCCGCGCCGACCTCATTGTCGAGAAGGTCGACGGTACCAGACAAGCCATTCGCGCAGGTACCGCCAAGCCGGCCCGTGATATCGCCTGGCTGACGAAACTGTTTCGGGACCGGACGGAGAAGATCGAGCCGGGTTTCGGGATCGAGAAGCTTACCCTTGTTGCGGTTCTGGCCGAGGCATTGGAGGAGGCGCAGAAAGCCTCTGCCCTTATTGAGGATGATATCACCGACGTGACGCCGCTGATCGACATCTATGGAAACCGAGGCCAGCGGGTCTACCGCGTCGCACCGGTCGCCTCAGATGTGCCGGAACGCTCCGTGAAGCGGATCAGCCCCGTTGCTGAACCGATCGCCATTGCCTGGGTCAGCCATTGGCGCCGGCCGGTCCGGCTCTTGCCACGACCCGAGCTGATCGAGGCAATCGCGCTGATGCCGGACCGCCCTCCGGTCTCCATCGTCTGGCGTGGCAGACGCCGCAAAGTCAAGCGCGCCGATGGCCCGGAACGCATTTTTGGGGAGTGGTGGCAACGCGACGCAGAGATGGAAGCTGTCCGCGATTACTTTGTTATTGAGGACGAATCCGGTGAACGCCTGTGGGTGTTTCGCTCTGGCGACGGTGTTGATCCTGAGACCGGATCCCATCGCTGGTTCTGCCATGGGATCTTCGCATGAGCTACGCCGAGCTGCAGGTCACGACGCACTTCTCCTTTCTGCGTGGCGCGTCCTCGGCGCAGGAGCTGTTCGAGACCGCCAGGATCCTGGGGATCGAAGCGCTCGGCGTCGTCGATCGGAATTCTCTGGCAGGCATCGTCCGCGCGCTGGAAGCATCCCGCGCCACGGGTCTGCGCCTGGTCGTCGGTTGTCGGCTCGATCTCGCGGACGGCATGTCGGTGCTGGTCTATCCGATGGATCGAGCCGCCTATTCGCGCCTGACTCGGCTGATCACGCTCGGCAAGTCGCGTGGCGGCAAGAACAACTGCATCCTGCACTGGGACGATATCGTCGCTTACTCCGAGGGCATGATCGGCATTCTGGTGCCTGATCTGCCGGATGCCACCTGTGCCGCGCAGCTTCGAAAAATGGCTGAGCTGTTTGGTGATCGCGCTTACGTCTCTCTCTGTCTGCGTCGGCGACCGAACGACCAGTTGCGCCTGCATGAGATTTCCAACATGGCGGCGCGGTTCAAGGTCAGAACCGTCGTCACCAATGATGTGCTGTTCCATGAGCCAGGCCGGCGGCAATTGCAGGATATCGTCACCTGTATCAGGCACAACACCACGATCGACGATGTCGGCTTTGAGCGCGAACGTCATGCCGACCGCTACCTCAAGCCACCGGAGGAAATGGAGCGGCTATTTCCGCGCTACACGCAGGCACTCGCGCGAACCCTGGAAATCGTGCGTCGCTGCAAATTCTCGCTCGAGGAGCTGACCTACCAGTACCCGGAGGAGGCGATTGTGCCGGGCAAGGATGCCCAGGCCTCGCTCGAGCATTATGTCTGGGAATGTGCGCCCGATCGCTATCCGGAAGGCCTGCCGCCGGATGTTTTAAAGACCGTTCGGCACGAACTCGACCTCATCCGCACCATGAGATACGCCCCGTATTTCCTGACGGTGTTTTCGATTGTGCGCTTTGCCCGAAGTCAGGGCATTCTCTGTCAGGGCAGGGGATCGGCGGCCAATAGTGCTGTCTGCTATATTCTCGGCATTACCTCGATCGATCCTTCAACCAATGACCTTCTCTTCGAGCGTTTCGTCAGCCAGGAACGCGACGAGCCGCCGGACATCGACGTCGACTTCGAGCATGAACGGCGCGAGGAGGTCATCCAGTGGATCTACAAGACCTACACCAAGGACAAGGCGGCCCTCTGCGCCACCGTCACCCGTTACCGGGCCAAGGGCGCAATCCGCGATGTAGGCAAGGCACTCGGCTTACCTGAAGATGTCATCAAGGCACTATCGTCGGGCATGTGGTCCTGGTCGGAAGAGGTTCCCGACCGAAACATCAGGGAGCTCAATCTCAATCCGGACGACCGGCGCTTAGCGCTCACCCTGAAACTCGCGCAGCAGCTTATGGGCGCGCCGCGTCATCTCGGTCAGCACCCCGGCGGTTTTGTCCTCACCCATGACCGGCTGGACGATCTCGTGCCGATCGAGCCGGCGACGATGAAGGACCGGCAGATCATCGAATGGGACAAGGACGATGTCGAGGCACTGAAATTCATGAAGGTGGACGTCTTGGCACTCGGCATGCTCACCTGCATGGCCAAGACCTTCGATCTTATTCGAGAGCACAAGGGGGAAGATCTTGATCTCTCGAAGATCGAGCAGGAAGATGCCGCCACATATGCGATGATCCGCAAGGCTGACACGCTCGGCACGTTCCAGATCGAAAGCCGTGCGCAGATGGCGATGCTGCCACGGTTAAAGCCGCGCACCTTCTACGATCTGGTCGTGCAGGTGGCGATCGTGCGGCCGGGCCCGATCCAGGGTGACATGGTGCATCCCTATCTTCGTCGGCGTGAAGGCAAGGAGCCTGTCGAGTATCCGACACCCGAGTTGGAGGCGGTGCTTGGCAAGACGCTGGGCGTGCCGCTGTTTCAGGAGAGCGCCATGCGTGTTGCCATGGTCTGTGCCGGCTTTACCGGTGGTGAGGCCGACCAGCTGCGCAAATCCATGGCGACCTTCAAGTTCACTGGCGGCGTCTCGCGCTTCAAGGACAAGCTGGTGTCCGGCATGGTCAAGAACGGATATTCGCCTGAGTTTGCCGAAAAGACCTTTTCGCAGCTCGAAGGTTTCGGCTCCTACGGCTTTCCGGAAAGTCATGCAGCCTCTTTTGCGTTGATCGCCTATGCATCGAACTACATCAAGTGCCATTATCCAGATGTCTTTTGCGCAGCCCTTCTCAACAGCCAGCCAATGGGCTTTTATGCTCCGGCCCAGATCGTCGGGGACGCGATCAAGCATGGCGTCGAGGTGCGGCCGGTCTGCGTCAACCGCTCGCGATGGGACTGCACGCTTGAAAGGATTGGAGGCAGCGATCGTCATGCTGTGCGCCTCGGGTTTCGGCAGGTGAAAGGACTGGCTGTCGCGGACGCCGCACGGATCGTTGCAGGGCGCATGAACAACCCGTTCGCCTCAGTCGATGATATGTGGCGGCGTTCCAGTGTCCCAACCGAAGCACTTGTCCAGCTGGCGGAGGCCGATGCCTTCCTGCCATCGCTCAAACACGAACGACGCGATGCGCTTTGGGCAATCAAGGCGCTGCGCGACGAGCCCTTACCGTTGTTCGCAGCCGCAGCCGCAGCCGAACGCGAGGCGACGGCAATTGCCGAGCAGCAGGAGCCAGAGGTGGCGCTTCGGCAAATGACGGACGGCCATAACGTCATCGAGGACTACGGTCACATCGGGCTGACTTTGCGCCAGCATCCAGTCGCCTTTCTGCGCAAGGACCTGTCGGCACGCAATATCATCACCTGTGCCGAGGCAATGAATGCCCGGGATGGCCGATGGGTTTACACCGCTGGACTCGTGCTGGTGCGGCAGAAGCCGGGATCAGCCAAGGGTGTGATGTTCATCACCATCGAGGACGAGACGGGGCCGGCCAATGTCGTCGTCTGGCCTACCTTGTTCGAGAAGCGTCGGCGGATCGTGCTGGGATCGTCGATGATGGCGATCAACGGACGCATTCAACGGGAAGGGGAGGTCGTGCATCTCGTCGCTCAGCAACTGTTCGATCTCTCAGGCGACCTCGTCGGCCTTGCCGATCGGGATACCGAGTTCAGGTTGCCGGCCGGGCGAGGCGATGAGTTCGCGCATGGAGGTGGCGGGCCGGATTCGCGCGATCGGCTAAAGCCGGTCGTTCCGCGCGACATGTTCGTGCCCGACCTTCATATCGATACGCTGAAGGTGAAGAGCCGGAATTTTCAGTAATTTTTCGCTATCCCGGGAGCCGCACCGCTTGGCGTCCCTCGAGGGCCCCCGCAGCATTTTTTTGGGAAAACAGTAGAGTTGGCGTGCAGCCATGGGTGCCACATCAGCGCGATCATTACCGAACGAGGCTGAGCATGTATGGGAGTGGGACGACAGCGCGCTCTACAGCGGCGAATGGTTCAAGATCGCCGATGCACACCCCACGACTACGCGTTTGAGATACTGCCGCTGCTCTCGATCAAGGCCGGGATATTCGCTATGCGCGAATTCCCGACCGGTTTGGTCACCAGCATCCTCTTCTCTCTGTCGGTCGACGGGTGCCTCCGGCACCTCCGCGGTTATTGCGACCTGGCCGACAAGAGCTCGCCCGAACGCATGCGAAGCGCTATCATTGAACGCGAATCCAGGCCCTCCCGAGCGATGACGCACGACGAGAAGCTGGAACATATCTGGTCGAGCACTGCGGACGATTATCGCGTTTCTGCGGCATAATCCCTCCGTCGATGGACTTTCGTGAAAGCTCGCGCGACAGGAGGATGCAATCGCATCATTGCGTGCCCGTGCACATCTGCCGGGTGGCTCAGGCCAAACGGGACCACGAGCCGATAGTGACGTCGGCGGTTGTGGCGACTGGGCAAGCTGCGGCTTGGACGTTGGATCGGCGCGGCCTGGCGCGGGTCTTGCGTGGTTTCCTCTCAGCTTCGGCATCCGAGGTTTGCCTCTGGCCGTTCTGTCCTTCGGTTTCGTGGCGTCTGAACCGGCGCCCGTTCGGTTCAAGGCCGCTGTCGCGCCGCGGGGCGGCCGGTCATGCCGCTCTCGACAAAGCAGGCACGCGGGCTTCGCAAGGGCTTGTCACCCCTGCTTGACCGCCTGCCTGCTTCGCTCGATCTGGCCTGCCCGGGCCATGATCCGCCCGGATTGCGCCTGTTCCTTTCGACCGCACCGAAGGACAGAACGGCCAGGGGGCCGACACTTCGGCGAAGCAAAGGAGACCACCATGGCAAAGTCAGCAACCCAATTCCGTCAATCAATCCGCCAATCCGCCCGCGTCGTGCCGCTGCGCAGAGGCGCCACCCTCGAAATGGTCCGCCTTTCATGCCCCGATGAAACACAGGCGCTTCGGATCGCCGAAAGCTTCGGGACCGCCATTGTCGACGGCGACGGCATCCGTGACATGCACGAGCGCCTGATCGTCGGAACCGCCACCGCACTTCCGATGGCCTTGGCGACCGGGCGATGCAGATCCATCTGCAGCGCATCGTCGGGGCCTATGTCGGATCGGCCCATGGCGCCGGCCAGTTCTACTCCCGCGCCGTCACCGAGGCGCGGGACGCCACCGCCAAGAGCGCTGCGGATGCCCGCGACGAGGATCTCGACGGTCCGGTCGGCTATGAGAGCGTCGCCCAGCGCAAGCGCGAATTCGCAGCCGACATGGGCATCCAGGCACATGCGCTCAGAATGGCGGCCGTCGGCGCTGTCGCAGCCTATGAGCAGGTGGTCGGCGAAACATGGAAGCCCTTCGACCGGCCGGTCGAAAATCCCGGCCAGACGCTCGACCGCAAGGCGGCAGCAGTCCAGCTGTCAGCCTTCGAATAACATCCATCACGGCGGGGCTCCTGCCCCGCTTTTGTTCACGTAGACGAAGGTGCCCTGTTCTCGTCAGCTCGAAGTCACGAGGGCCTGTGCCGGCCACCGCCTCGGATCAACGACGGGACGCGACTTCAATGCGTCGACAGAAGGTCCCAACCTCAACCGCGCCGTTGCTAAGATTCCGTCGGCTGCCGTGCGGCAGAAAGTGGTCTTGCTGGCGAAGCCCCTGCATTGGCTGCGGATGAAGATCGGTAATCTGTCCATTGCTACCCCGTCCCGCCTTCGGTCTGCCGGGCCGAGGGTCTCGCGCAAGGGCTTCGCCCTCCTTCACGTTGTTACGGCGCGTTCCGCGTGCGCTCATCCCTGATCTCCCCGGCTTTTGACCGACGTGACGGGGTCGCGATGGTCGCGACCTCCGAAAACGGAGGTTGAAGGATATGAAAAGAAAAGGGCAGGGCGAGCGCGCCGATCTCTATGCGGGGATCACCGACAGGATCGTTGCGGATCTGGCAAAAGGCGTCCGTCCCTGGATGAAGCCCTGGTCGGCCGCAAACACGACCGGATGGATCACCCGGCCGCTCCGCCACAACGGCGAAGCCTATAGCGGTCTCAACGTGCTGCTGTTGTGGTCGGAGAGCACAGCGAGGGGCTATGTCTCGCCGACATGGATGACGTTCAAACAGGCCTTGCAGCTGGATGGAGCTGTTCGCAAGGGCGAGACCGGAACGACGGTCATCTATGCAAGCCGCTTCACCAAGTCGGAGACCGACAGCAACGGCGGCGAGGTGGAGCGCGATATTCCGTTCCTTAAATCGTACACGGTGTTCAACGTGGCGCAGATCGACGGCCTGCCTGACCACTATCATGGCGCGCCCGAACCGTTCCTGAGCCCGATCGAGCGCATCGGTCACGCCGACGAGTTCTTCCGCAATACCGGCGCAGTCATTCGGCACGGCGGCAACCAGGCATACTATTCTCCGGCCATGGACTATATCCAGATGCCGCCGTTCGAAGCCTTCCGCGATGCCGCCGGGTACGCGGCAGTCCTCAGCCATGAGGCGACCCACTGGACGGCGGCAGAACATCGCGTGGGACGTGACCTGTCGCGCTATGCCAAGGACCGGACGGAGCGGGCGCGGGAAGAACTCATTGCCGAACTTGGCAGTTGCTTCCTCTGCGCTGACCTTGGTATCGCGCCGGAACTTGAGTCGCGGCCGGATCACGCATCCTATCTGCAGTCATGGCTCTCGGTGCTGGCCAACGACAAACGGGCAATTTTCCAGGCGGCCGCGCATGCGCAGCGGGCGGTCAATTATCTCCACGGTCTTCAGCCAAGGGCGGATGCCTGCGCGACGAGGGAGGCAGTGTAATAGCGCTCCTCTCTTTTTAGAGCGTCCTTTGGTGCTGCTCCCAAAATCTGAATCCGGGCAGCGCGGATTGACCGTTTGGGAGGAAAGCGAAGGCGATCTTGTTCCGTGCGGGCGCGAGCCAGTTTTGCTGCGACTGGCCCTAATGCGTCCTGCATCAGCAACAGGTCATTCTTGCGGATACGAGCAAGCATGGGCGACATGTGCCCGATCGAAAACCGGAGCCGCCATCGAGACGGAAAGTTCGGCAACGCTCCCCGGACTTGTCGCATTGGCCCGGCAAATTCCCAAACGATCGATCTGGCCATTGTTGCCATCCATTCGGGCATAGCAAGTGGGCACGGCCAACGCGGCCTCGATTTGACATGTCTGATCGAAGAGCGGCTGCGCCTCGATCGTTCATCCGCAACGGCATCGCCCCCTTTCTTCCCCTGCGACCTGCGTTCGCATTCCTCGCGGTCCAAGAAAGCCGTCTCCCGCCGCCCTCCATTGCGTTCCGGTCCCTGGGGATGCGGTCCGATCGTCCCCGATCAAATCGACAGTCATCGAGGACGCGATGGTCGCGGCCCGATCAAACCGAAAGGATCACGACAATGGCAGTCATCGGCGAATTCACCACCAACGGCAACACCATCCTCGGCCACGTACGCACTCTGACGGTCTCCATGAAGGCCCGCCTGAACCCGATCGAACGCACATCCCGCGACGCTCCCGACTTCCGGATCATGTCCGGAGCGGCCGAAGTCGGCGCGGCCTGGAGCCAGGTTTCCGGCGACGGAGAGCCCTACATCTCGGTAAAGCTCGACGATCCGAGCTTTCCAGCCCCGATCAACGCGGCACTTTGGCCGACCGAGAAGGAAGGCGACTACACGTTGGTCTGGAACCGCCCGAAGCGCGACGCCTGACCAAAGACGAAGCCCTGCCGGAAGCGGCGGGGCTTTTCCCTTGCTCAAATCAGGGAGGAACCGGGCATCGAGCCCGCTTCCTCCTTCCGGCCGCGATGCGGAAAGGTGGGGCTGCTCAGAGTGACCAATCGTGCCGTGAGCAAATGCCGGCCTCAAGGACTTCGCGTGGCCCCCCGATTTTGCTTCCGCTCCGGTTCCCTGCGCTCCAACAAACCCGGCACCCCGCTCGCCGCCTCTGGCGGTCGCCGACGCGATCCCTGACCCCGTCCTTTCCTCACGCCCGGCGGCGACATCTTTCTCAAACGTCAAGGGATGACGATGCTGCTGGAACAACATATCGAAGAACTGCGCGCCGAGATGAACCATTGCCACCCGGACGAGCGTCGCCAGATCGCAGCGGAGCTGGAACTGGCGCTGGCGGAACTGGCCGTTATCATGGCCGAGCAGGACGGTTCCGTTGACGCCGTGCCGCCCTTCTGAGGGCGGCATACACCCGCAATGCTGCCACCATCGTCCGATTGCCATCGAGATCGGGATCAGCTTTAAGCGTCAAGGCAAGCAGCGCCAATGATACTCCGCCGCCGGGAGCCGCTTTGGCGGCTCCCCCTGACAACCTCGCTTGCCGCGGTGCGGCTCACTTGTTCAGCACATCTTTCAGTGCTTTGGCGGGCTGGAACATAAGCTTCTTCGCAGCGGCAACCTTGATGGTGGCGCCGGTTGCCGGATTGCGAGCCTCACGCTCCGGGGTATCCTTGATCTTGAACTTGCCGAATCCGGGGATAGATGTTTCCGCTCCGGACGTGGCTGCCGTCGTGATCGACGCGAAGACGGTTTCGACGATCGATTTCGCCTTGGCTTTGGTCAGGTTCTGTTCGGATGCGATCTTTTCGGCGATTTCATTGGTTGTGGTCATGACGGTTTCCTCGTTAAAGACGGGAAAACCCTTTCAGGCGATCGTTACGTTGTCATGCGGCGATGTCTTTAGAGTGGCGCTCCTGCAGGGGTTTCCACAGTTTCTTGCCGGTTGATAGCCCCTTTTGCGCTTCTGCAGTACCAGTTCGAGAAAGCGCGATATCGCATCATTCTCATTGCCGAACACCTCGGTCATCTCCCCGCCAGCCTTGCCGATCCGTCCCCAGCTTCGCACGACGGCTATTTCGCCAAAAAGGGTTGGCCGGATCGCAAGCGCGTAATATCGGGCCATGTTCCTGTTGGCATCGATCCTCTGGCAATAAAGCTGGTAGTGGTGTGTTCCCATCCCCGCATGATCGGCGATGCTCGCGATCTGGTCCAACGAGACTTATGAATCGAAAGGTCGCTTCCGATTCATTTCTGTGATGGATGCCTGTTGCGGTTTCGGCAGTGTCCGATCATCCTCACGGGATCAAGCTTCCCGGTCTGAACGATACGCCCGGGCGCGATCGTTGAGGTGAGCACAGCCGGTAAATCAGATGGCGAGCTGTCTTCGCTTCCAATCGTCAGTCGGTCCATGTTCAGGCATCGCATGTTTTCCAAAAAGGAGGATCAAATGGCATCCATTGAGGAGGTGGCGACCGCGACGACTACGATACAGGAGCAGCTGTCATCTACGCTGGAGAGGCTTTAGGGCGGGTTTAGTGAGCACATCGTCAATGCTGCGGTGTCCATGCTCATCCTTCAATGAGATACAACGACCTGATCAAAGAGCGAAAGATGATCGACGCAGGAATGGCGCTGATGAAGGCAACGAAATGGCCAATAGAAGCCGAATACGGTCCGCAAGAAAACGCCTGAGCCGTCAAGGTCGCAGCTTGGCGAACCTGTTGGGCCTGGCCTGTATATCCATGTCCTTCCGCCTGAAATAGATCGCCCGCCCGCAGCGGATCGGACTATGGCCCTGGACGATAATGATCTGCTCGTCCTTGCGCATCGATTGGGTGATTTCGTGCGGCATTATCAACGGGCGGCGCTGGAAATTGATGTTTTCTGATTTCCGCGATGCGCTGTTTTTCGTACCCCAGCCGAGATTGCGAGAACGGCCTTTGACTTCGACAGTCATTTCTCCACATTGGGCAGAGACGTTGCGGGCGGTATCCAGTGCCTTGATCGCGGCGTAACTCGCGAAAGCGCAGCCGTCGATCCACGACACCGCACCGTCTTTTCCGAAGTGCCGTTCCAGTTGCCCGACGGACTGGTACATCAGCATCATGCTAACGCCATACTTGCGACCGCGATCGCGTGCCTCTTCAAGCACGCGCATGTAGCCAAGCAGATCGACTTCGTCCAAAATGAACAACGCTCGCCTCGTGAACGCACCATCCGCTTCGATCATCGCGTTGATCAGCGAGCCGATGATCACCCGACCGATACCGGGATAGGACCGCAGGATCGATGCGGGGATATTGATTCCTGCGACGCGGATCCAACCGCGTCGTAGATAACCTTCACGCCGAATTCTTTTTCGAAGGGCTCGATGATCCGATCCCGGATGATATCTTCGTAAGGTCCACCGTAGCTGTTGACGATCAACTGCTCTGCGTCTGCAGATCTGACCAGGCCGGTTGCTGCTACAAATGTAACAAACAGGATTCCACGTTTCATCGTTCGCCCTCGTAATGGATTGATTTTTCGCAATTTGCTGGCAGACATTGGCTACGCTGCCGCGCCAAATCCAATATTAGTTTTTTATTATTGATCGTATTTCGCGAATAATTGCGTTTCCGACATGTCGGGATTTGAGCAGCACCGAGAGGCAGTCACACCTGTTCTCCGCGGACGGAATTCCGGAGCGCTCAGAAATTCCTGGAATTTTGAAGGCTGGTGGCAACTGAAGAGAGAAGACCGGGGACGCCTTGCGAAGATCGCAAAAAAGACCAAACCAGAAACGATAATGGTCATCCTTATCGTCGCCACGTGCTTCTATGGCGCACCATGCCGCGGCTGTCGCAGCATAAACCCCATAGTGATCACGCATCACCTCAAAGGCGACAGCGGCGTGTATTCCGTCGCAGGTTTCTACACGTACGAACGGCAAGGACGGCGTTGCAAAAGATTGTTCCGACATGACGACTCTCCAATGAGAGTCCGGCCGAGTTTAGAAGTTGCTTGTGGCCGGACACTGCCTTGGCGACCCTCGCCGTCCGGATGCACACCGCCTGTCATGTTTCCACAGCATAGGACAATTCTTCAACAGGGTGAAGCCTGTATGCGCCTGTCATGTGAGCCAACGTGATCGGATGCCCGTGACTGACATGGATACTCCTAAGTTTTGAGGAAATTTTGCCTCGGCAGCCTTCATCGCCACGCCGCTCACTTTTGCCCGGCTCAGAAATGATCGAAGGCGCTGCGATATAAACCGTCACGTTGATCATAGCTCGTCGGTCAATCCGGCCCCCCAAGAGCCGCCATGACTGTCGGAAGGCTACGGCGAGTGTTTTTTGTGTCGGGTGCCATCTCACGCTCGGAACGGGAGGGGGGAGACGCCAGAGGGGAAGGCGACTTTACAGGCAGAAACGGTGCGGTCGTTTAGGCTGCGCGTGGAATATCGGTATCTAAACCGGTTGAGATCCGCCAGCATATCGGTCCATATAGGACGAAGCAGAGATCGAAGAGCCATGGTCCTTTCACTTTCCGGCATCAAGAAATCCTACCAGACAGCCGAAGGCAATATCCCCGTCCTGAACGGCGTCGACCTTTCACTTGAAGCCGGCGAAAGTCTTGCCCTGACGGGGGAATCCGGCAGTGGAAAGAGTACGCTTTTGCATCTGGCCGGCGGCCTTGATTTGCCCGACAGTGGCATCATCACGGTGAGGGGTCGGAAAATAACCGATCTCGACGAGGCCGGTCGAGCGAGCTTCCGACGCCGGGAGGTGGGCTTAATCTTCCAGCAGTTCAATCTCATTCCGAGCCTCGATGTCGGATCCAATATCTCGTTTCACGCCCGGCTGGCGGGCCGTTTCGACCCGGTCTGGGAAAAAAGCCTGGTCGAGGCGCTGGGGATCGGAGAGCTGCTTGCACGCTATCCCGAACAGCTCTCCGGCGGTCAGCAGCAAAGGGTGGCGATCGGACGTACGCTTGCGGCAAGACCGCCCCTCATTCTTGCCGATGAGCCGACAGGTAATCTCGACGAGGCGACGGCTGATATCGTCATCGATATTATGTTGAGACTGACAAAGTCCGCGCAGATCACACTCCTCCTGGTGACCCATTCCAGCCGGCTGGCGGTAAAACTCGATCGGCGTATCGCGCTGAGCGGCGGGAAGGTTTCGCAATGAACTGGACCGCCTTCCGGGCGCTGCTCTCACACTGGCGCTACCGACCGCTTCAGCTTCTCACCCTCATTGTCGGCGTCACGCTTGCAACCGGCCTCTGGTGCGCGGTCCAGGCAATCAATGCCGAAGCCAGAGCAAGTTATGACCCGGCGGCCTCGGTCCTGGCGCAAAACCAGCTGGATCAACTGGTGGCAAAGGACGGCGGCAGAATTTCCTCGCAAACATATGCCCGGCTTCGAAGGGCAGGTTTGCACGTCTCTCCGATCATTGAAGGCGATTACAGGTTTGGTACGACGCGTATCAGGCTTATCGGCATCGACCCCCTGACCATGCCGTCCGACGGAATGGTGCCTGCACCATCTGATCCGTCCGGGCTGGTGGAATTCATCCAGACGCCGGGACAGATGATCGTTTCTGCTGCAACGGCTGCCACATTGAAAGATACCTCTGGCCTTACCATTAAGGCACGAGCGGATCTCCCCGACGGCGCAGCATTTGTCGATATTTCCACGGCTGACCGCATGTTGAAACGCAATGGTGAACTGAGCCGGCTTATCGTTTCGCCATCGCAAGACCCCGATCTTCCGACGATCGGAAACATAGCCCCTGAACTTTCACTCGAACAGGCAAGAAGCAGGCCCGATGTCGCAAGCCTCACGGACAGTTTTCATCTCAACCTGACGGCTTTTGGTTTTCTTGCCTTCGTTGTCGGTCTCTTCATCGTGTATTCCGCAACGGGCCTGTCGTTCGAGCAACGGCGTGGCACGTTCAGGACCATGCGGTCGCTCGGGGTCTCGCTTCGCTCCTTAACCGTGATGCTGGTTATCGAAACCGCGCTCTTTGCACTGGTATCGGGAGCGCTCGGCATTGTTGTCGGCTACGTTGTCGCATCGGCTCTATTGCCGGGCGTGGCCGCGACCCTGCGTGGTCTTTACGGGGCCAGTGTTGCCGGTTCACTCTCGCTGCGGCCTGAATGGTGGATCGCCGGCCTTGCAATGGCGCTGGTGGGGACCGGGCTCTCCTCGCTTCAACATCTCCTCCGCGTCTGGCGGATGCCGATACTGTCCACGGCACAGGGCAGGGCGTGGGCGATGGTGTCCACGAAAAGCCTCCTCCATCAGGCGGCCGCCGGGTTGGTTCTGCTTTTTGTATCTGGCTCGCTTGTCCTGCTGGGCGGCGGGCTCATTTCAGGTTTCGCAGTGCTTGCAGCGCTTCTTCTGGGTGCTGCACTCATTCTTCCAACCTTGCTGGCACTGGGCATGAGAGTGGCGGAACACATCTCCGGACACGGACTGACCCGCTGGTTTTTCGCCGATACGCGCCAGCAACTGCCGGGTCTTTCCCTGGCGCTGATGGCATTGCTGCTCGCTTTGTCGGCCAATATCGGGGTCGGCACCATGGTCTCAAGCTTCAGGCAAACCTTTGTGGGATGGCTCGATCAGCGCCTGGCCGCAGAGGTCTATGTGACGGCCCGTGACGAGGCTGAAGCTGCGCGTCTGCGGCAGTGGTTTCCACACCATGCAAGGGCGGTTCTACCCATCTGGAGCACGGAAGGGGAAATTTCGGGGCAGAAGGTCCGCATCTTTGGCGTCGCTGACGATGCGACATACAGGGATCATTGGCCGTTGATTTCGGGCGGGCCCGCAACATGGGACGAGATTGCAAGCGGGGAAGGGTGCACTGGTCAACGAACAGTTCTGGAGGTCAGGCAAGGCGTCGCCCGGCGCAGAGATAGAAATGCCAGGTGGCTGGAAAGCCCGCGTCGCCGGGGTGTTTTCCGACTATGGCAATCCGAGGGGCGAAATCATCATTGGTCTTGATGCCCTCGTCCAGCACTACCCGGACGTGGAAAAGCTGAGATACGGCCTTCGCATGGAGCCACAGGAGGTTGCGGGCTTCAGACAACGCCTCATGACTGAGTTCGGCCTGCCCGAAGCCAATATTGTCGACCAGGCCTCGCTGAAACGGCAGTCTGCTGCAATCTTCGAACAGACGTTTGCCGTCACCGGCGCGCGTAATGTGCTCACGCTCGCGGTGGCGGGTTTTGCCATGTTTTCGAGCCAGCTTACGCTCGCTTCGCTTCGATTGCCGCAGCTTGCTCCTGTCTGGGCACTTGGACTTCGTCGCCGCGACCTTGCGATGCTGGAAGTTCTGCGAACTCTTGCGTTATGGCTTGTGAGCTTCATTGCCGCCATCCCTGTCGGGCTGGGACTGGCCTGGGTTCTGCTGGCAATCATCAATGTGGAGGCTTTCGGATGGCGACTGCCGCTGATCCTGTTTCCGCTGGACTGGCTGAGGCTGGGTCTTGTTGCGCTGTTCGCCGCCATCATTTCGGTCCTGATCCCTGTTCGAAGGCTTGCTAAAACCGCGCCGGCCGATCTTCTGAGGATATTCGCCAGTGAACGCTAAAGCCGTCCTCCTGCTCCTTTGCGCTTCATGCACTTCTTTGCCCACGCCGGTCATGGGGCAAGGCTTTGCGGGCCTCGGGTCAAATGCCGAAGGCTTCAGCATTCCCACACGAGGCGTTGAACTCGTCTTTCCAAAAGACCACAAGCCGCATCCGGATTTCAGGATCGAGTGGTGGTACGTCACTGCAAATCTGCAGACGGCCGATGGACAGCGCATGGGCGTCCAATGGACACTTTTCCGTTCTGCGCTTGAACCTGTGGAGCGCCCCGGATGGCCCGACCCTCAAATTTGGATTGGCCACGCAGCCGTGACGACTGCCAGCCGTCACCATGTTGCCGAACGGCTGGCGCGGGGAGGCGTGGGACAGGCGAGGGTCAAAGGCGAACCCTTCGACGCCTGGATTGACAATTGGCAAATGAAGGCAGGAATTGGCAATGCACGGGACGACCTCGATCAGATCGATTTGAACGCCAATGGCGAGAGCTTCCGATATCGTCTGAAACTTCAGGCCCACGGGCCTTTGGTGCGTCAGGGGGACAAGGGCTACTCCGTTAAATCGGCAAAGGGCCAGGCAAGCTATTATTACTCCCAGCCATTCTACCGTGTCAGCGGCAGCGTCTTTCTTGATGGTGAAACCCATGAGGTAACGGGCGAGGCGTGGCTCGATCGGGAATGGTCGTCGCAACCGCTAGCCTCGAGCCAGACGGGATGGGACTGGTTTTCCCTTCACCTTGCATCCGGCGAAAAACTCATGGCCTTCCGTCTACGTGACGACAAAAGCGGCTACATCTCCGGCAACTGGATTTCCGCCGATGGCAGGCCGTCTCCCGTCGATCCGAAAGACGTCTTGCTCAGTCCGTTGCGGACCGCGGATATCAACGGCAAGAGCATTCCGGTCGAATGGAGCGTGAAGATACCCAGCCGTGGCCTCGACATAAAAACGAAGCCCCTGAACGAGAAAGCCTGGATGGCGACGTCAACCCCCTACTGGGAGGGGCCAATAGAGTTTGATAGAAGCACGTCAGGACAAGGTTATCTGGAGATGACCGGATATTAGCCAGTTCAACTGCGTTTGCCGAGATATCGGCTGGAGCAGGGCCTGAGCTTATAGACGCCGCCTTATCCGGGCCGGCGCGACATCCCGGACAGGCTCCGAAGGAGTCGTCTTGAGTTCCTTGATCTAACGATAAGCGTCGTTTTCACTCTTGCCAGGTTTCCCCGGGTCGAGAACCTCCGGTCTGCCTTCTGGCACTGCAATTGCTGAGAAATTATTGGCAAGTTCGTGGAGACGCGCACGCAGGTTTTCGCACCGTAGCGGAGGTCCATGACCTGTGATGACAACCGATTGTTCGGCTTCGTTCCAGTTGGGCATCAGGTAGGGCGGTGGATCGTGCATCTCCGGACCGAGGTCCCTTCCCTTGGCGCTCAACACATCACGATGTATTTTTTTGTTTTCGATCCGGAACTGCGCTCGGCGCAGCCGTACTCGGGACAGGGGGCTACCTGGGGTATCGGTGCACTGGCGCATACAGCAAAGCTGGGCTGGTCGGCATCGTCTATACCGCTACGGGTTACGACTAGTCTTTCTGCGATCGGTACCCAAGCTTTTCAGAAAGCGCGTTGGCAGTGGTGCGAAGCTCCTCACCAAGGCTAGCGATTTTTTCGTCGCTGGCTTCGCTGCGGATCAGACTGATTGCAATGCCGGCAGATGCGGCTCCCGAGTAATCGCGTATGGCCGCCCCAATGCAAAGCATACCTTCGCGGATCTGACCATCGTCGATGGAGTAGCCGCGAGCGCGCGTCAAAGCCAGTTCCTCTTCAAGCTGCGAAAGGCCAGCAACGCTCCTTGATGTCAGAGGCTGTGGAAACTGAGAGAACAGCATCCTCAATTCACCGGGCCCGAGATCGGACAGGAGGATCTTCCCGGTGGCCGTAAATGGCGCCGGCAGACGCATACCGATCCGAAACGTGTGTCCAAGCGGCTGGGCCGAGTTGCGACAGCCGATGTAAACGACTTCGCCACCCTCGCGGACGGTGAGGGTCACCGTGTAGGGATCGAGGTCGTGGCGCTGGGCGAGATGGTCGTTGAATGTCGATACGATATCGAGGTGCGATAGAAAACCGTTCGCCCATCTGAGCGAGTGAGGTCCAATACGCAGGGTTCCATCGGCAGATCGCGCCAGAAGATCAAGCTCAGTCATCACCGCTAGCAAGCCATGCGCGCTGCTTTTGGGCAAATCCAGAAATCGTGTCAGCTCGGCTGCTGTGAGGTCCCGCGGGGAACCTGCCACAAGATCCAGAATACGCACGGCGCGTCTGAGTGCCGGTACAGTGTCTGATATTTGCGACGATTGTTGATCTTCAGCCATGCACCTTCCTTGACACACTTGGCCCCTTTGGCCCATAGTTCAGTCTAATGATTCAAGTTCAATTAGTTGAACTCTAGTGCGGGAGAGGTCGATGATCAAGCTAAAAAATGCGGCGCTGTTGCGCGATGCCTGCCTGGTGAATGGTCGCTGGCTGAAAGCTGCGGATGGCAAGACGATTGCGGTGGAAAATCCCGCCAACTCGATGATCATCGGCCACGTTCCTTCCTTGTCGGCAGATGAGATTGAAGCTGCAGTCGAGTCAGCAGGCAAGGCATTTTCCGAGTGGAGCCGCCGGGCTGCGAAGGACCGCGCTGCCATATTGCGTCGATGGTTTGATCTCATGGTGGCGAACGCTGACGATCTTGGTGCGTTGATGACTGCCGAGCAGGGAAAGCCGTTTGCGGAAGCAAAGGGCGAAGCCCTTTATGCGGCATCTTTCGTGGAATGGTTCGCGGAGGAAGCCAAACGTGTTTATGGTGATACCATTCCTTCGCCGACCACGGACAAGCGCATTACCATCCTGAAGCAGCCGATCGGTGTCTGCGCCGCGATCACGCCATGGAACTTCCCGGCCGCGATGATCACCCGCAAGGCGGCCCCGGCACTTGCCGCAGGGTGCACGATGATCGTCAAACCGGCTGAACAGACGCCACTCACCGCACTTGCTCTGGGTGTTCTCGCCGAAGAAGCGGGCGTTCCCGCCGGTGTCTTCCAGGTGGTTACGGGCGCCGCACGCGATATCGGCAAGGTATTTACCGAAAGCGACACGGTGCGAAAGATCTCCTTTACCGGATCGACTGAAGTCGGTCGTCTGCTGATGGCGCAATCGGCCCCGACGATCAAGAAACTGTCGCTGGAACTTGGTGGCAATGCGCCGTTCATCGTCTTTGATGATGCCGATCTGGATGCGGCCGTTGAAGGCGCGATCGTTTCGAAATACCGCAATGCCGGACAGACCTGCGTGTGCTCCAACCGGATCTATGTCCAGGATGGTGTTTACGACGCATTCGCGGAAAAGCTGGTCAAAAGGGTCGAAAGCCTGTCCGTCGGCGAGGGCACGGAACCTGGTGTTCTGATCGGTCCACTGATCGACCAGGATGCCGTGGTAAAGGTCGAGGATCACGTTGCTGATGCCCTTGGCAAGGGAGCAAAGATCGTCACCGGTGGAAAGCGCCATGCTCTTGGAGGCACATTTTACGAACCAACGGTTCTGACTGGTGCAACCCAGGCCATGAAGGTTGCCCGTGAGGAGACCTTTGGACCCGTCGCCCCGCTCTTTCGGTTCGGGACGGAAGACGAAGCGGTCGCCATGGCGAACGACACCGAATTTGGTCTGGCGGCCTATTTCTACACCGAGAATGTCCGCCGGACATGGCGTGTCGCAGAAGCGCTCGAATACGGCATGGTGGGCCACAATACAGGCCTCATCTCCAACGAAGTCGCACCTTTCGGTGGCGTGAAGCAGTCCGGCTTGGGCCGCGAAGGCTCGCACTACGGCATCGATGAATATCTTGAAATCAAATACCTGTGCTCGGCCATCGGCTGAGATCACGCTGGGAGGATCAGATGACCATCAACCCTTTCGAATTCCGCACCGTTCCCTCCATGCAGGTTGCCTGGGGTGGCGCCCAGCGCCTCGGAGAGATTCTTTCCGGCAGGTTTCAGGCGCGCAAGGCGCTGCTGATTACCGATGCAGGTCTCATCAAGGCCGGCCTCATCAAGCCGATTGCTGACGCTCTTGCGGCCAGCGGCTTTGACGTCACGATCTTCGACAAGGTCGTTGCTGATCCGCCAGAGCACATCGTTGCCGACTGCGTCGAGTCCGCAAGGCAGATCGGCGTCGATATCGTTATTGGTCTTGGCGGGGGCTCATCGCTCGACATCGCCAAGCTCGTGGCTGTCCTTCTGGTTTCCGACCAGACGCTTGCCGACATGTACGGGATCGGAAACGTTAAGGGATCACGCCTGCCGCTCGTGCTGGTGCCGACCACGGCCGGTACAGGTTCGGAAGTCACGAACATCTCGATCATCACCACGGGCGAAACCACCAAGATGGGGGTCGTTTCCCCGCAGCTTTACGCTGATTTCGTTCTTCTGGATGCTGAACTGACGGTGGGACTGCCGCAGGTCCATACGGCTGCCACCGGCATCGATGCCATGGTGCATGCCATCGAGGCTTACACCAGCAAACACAAGAAGAACCCGCTGTCAGATGCTTTGGCGCGCGAGGCACTGCGTCTGCTCGGTGCAAACCTGATCGCCGCCTGCAGGAACGGGGCCGACCGGAAAGCCCGTGAAGGCATGCTGTTGGGTGCGACATTGGCTGGTCAGGCTTTCGCCAACTCACCGGTGGCCGCCGTCCACGCGCTCGCTTATCCGCTGGGCGGCCATTATCACGTGCCACACGGGCTTTCCAATGCCCTGATGCTGGGGCCGGTTTTACGCTTTAACGCGAAGGCTGCAGCGTCGCTTTATGCGGAGCTTGCCGACGTGCTGGGTGTTCCGGGTGAAGGGGATGCGGCAACCCGTTCGGATGCGTTCGTTCAGCATATGGAAACGCTGATGGACGAGAGCGGCGCGCCGCGGCGTTTGCGCGATGTCGGCGTGACGGACAACACGCTCGCCATGCTTGCGTCCGACGCAATGAAACAGAGCCGTCTGTTGGTCAATAATCCGGTCGAAGTCCGCGAAGAGGATGCGCTTGCGCTCTATCGCGAGGCGTTCTGACCCATTTCTTACAGCAATATCTTCAGTCCCAAGGGAGGAAAACGAGTGACCGATATCAGACTTTACATGCTTCAGTCGGGTACGCTGAAATGCAAGGTACACAATATCAAGATGAACCAGGGGAACGGTGCGGACTACGAGATCCCCGTTCCGTTTTTCCTGATTACCCATCCGGCTGGGCACACCGTGATCGACGGCGGCAACGCGATTGAAGTTGCAACGGATCCGCGTGGCCATTGGGGCGGCATCTGCGATGTCTATTGGCCAGTGCTGGACAAGGACCAGGGCTGCGTTGACCAGATCAAGGCGCTTGGTTTCGATCCGGCCGATGTCAAATATGTTGTGCAGTCGCACCTGCATCTCGATCATACCGGCGCCATCGGTCGCTTCCCCAACGCAACCCACATCGTGCAGCGCTCTGAATATGAGTATGCCTTTACGCCCGACTGGTTTGCTGGCGGCGGCTATATCCGTAAGGACTTCGACAAGCCGGGCCTGAAGTGGCAGTTCCTCAACGGTACGCAGGACGATTATTACGACGTTTACGGCGACGGCACGCTCACCACGATCTTCACGCCCGGTCATGCACCCGGCCACCAGTCCTTCCTGGTGCGCCTGCCAAACAGCAAACCGCTTCTCCTGACGATCGATGCTGCCTACACACTGGACCACTGGGAAGAGAAGGCTTTGCCTGGCTTCCTTGCCTCGACCGTTGACACGGTCCGTTCTGTTCAGAAGCTCCGCACCTATGCCGAAAAGCATGATGCAACAGTCGTCACCGGCCATGACCCTGACGCCTGGGCGAACTTCAAGAAGGCTCCCGAATTTTACGCGTAAATAGAACGCGCAAGTCAACGGCCAGATACGGCGAGGTTGCATGCAGCCTCGCCGATTTTTATCATATGAGCCAAGGGCACCGAGCCGAGCGGGACCTTGTATTTCGGCGCATCGGCCTTTTCCGGATATACGCCTTCGTTCAGGTCGCTCGCGTTGTCGCTTCAAGTGCCTGAAAGCTATCCTCTAGCTGCGCGAGTGTGCTTATACGACGTTTTTCGCCCCGGCGTTACGTTGAGCCATCGGGGTTCGGGCTGACAATTTGCCAATACCGGATGGCTTAGAGTGAACTTGTCTCTTTGATCCAAACTGTCTGCAAATCGAGCAGATTATGGCGCTCACTTAGCGTTCCCCACGTGTCGGGCAAGCCATGCTCCCCAAAACAGGCTTGCAAAAAACCGAAGCGGTTCGTTGAAACCAACGCCCTCCAGCAACGAAATGACCTCGTCTTCCGATCGGGGTGGCTCCGCATCCTGCAGAATCTTGCCCATTTTGGCCTGGACCTCTTCAGGCCCGGCGCCGTTCATACGCCAGCGTGCTGCCCAGGCTGCCATGAGCAGGGGCTGAGACGCATACGACCGATAATTCCCCGCCACAATCAGGGGCGCGTCAGGATACAGCTGCATTGCAATCTGCGCCAGAACATCCTGCTTTGCGTCGTTCCCTGGCAAATGGTGCAGCACGCCGATCATGATTGCAGCGTCAAACGATGGAGCTCTATCCAGATCGGAGACGGTTCCGAGGACGGTCTCCACCCGGTCAGACACTTCGGCCCTGACCAGATGATCGCGTGCAAGGTTGAGCATCGGTGCTGAAGGATCGACGGCGACAAAGGACCATTGCGGTTCCAGCCGAGCGGCGGCGATGATTTCGCCCGCCGTACCGCCAGCCCCGACAACCAGCACCCGTGCCGCTGTTCCTTCGCCCAGAGCTGCAGACAGCATGCAGGCGGAAAGCTCGTGGCAGGCGTCATATCCGGCCAGCGCTATCCTACTTTGTCGTGCGTATTCCCCTGCGCGGGAGGCGTCAAATTTGGCTGCAGAATCCTGTGTCATGCTGTCTCTTGTCTGTTTAGACGTGCTGGCGTGCTTCGCCCAAGGAGGATACAAGATTTGCGATCAGGAAAGGGAGGAAATACATGATTGAAAGTTCAGATTCCGGGCGAAAACATGATCGGTTGACGGCTTTCCTGAAAGCCTTTCATCTTGGCGCATCACGTTGCGATTGTGCTGAAGCCGCTAACCTCCTGATCATCAATGTCCATGGCGCAGGTGAACCGACCCATCTGCTTTATCGCGCCAGATCCACGGCGTCGCTGCCGGATGGCGCAGCTATATGCGCCGGCGCCACAGTGGATTTTGGCGGTAGTGCCAATCCGTTGGTCGGTGCACTGCCAGACGAATTGTGCCTTTCACTGGCCAACGAACCGGAATTGCGCGGTTTGTGTCAACTGATGGTGGCCGAGGTCGAGGTCGCCCGCTGCGGTGGCGGTACTATCGAGGCGCGTCTATGCGAGATCATCGTCGTGCTTGCGATCCGCAAGGCAATAGCGATCGGCACGGTCGATGCGGGATTACTGGCGGGTCTGGCGCACCCCGGACTGCATCCCAGCCTTGTGGCCATACATGACAATCCGGCGCGAAATTGGCGGATTGCGGACCTTGCCGCCATAGCGGATATGTCGCGCGGACAATTCATTTCCACCTTCACGCAAACCGTTGCCCAGTCGCCTATCGCCTACCTCAATGGCTGGCGCCTGGCGCTCGGACGAGCAGAACTGCGCGCCGGACGAAGTGTCAAATCGGTCGCCGCCGGGGTCGGCTTCGGCAGCGCCGCCGCATTTTCCCGCGCCTATTCCCGCAAGTTCGGCTTACCGCCGGTCCAGAGTAAACCCCGACCATGAGGCAGAGGATCTTAATTCCCTACAGGGCTTCGGCCCTTTCGGCCAATGCTGAGGCCGCTGTCCAGGGCACGACCGCCGATGCTCATGTCGAGTGGCACGATCTGGCAGAGAGTTTCCCTGAGGAAGGTTCGATTTGGCGACCGTCATGTCTCTCACACCAGGTCCTGGGGAGGCTGCGAGCGCGGCATAAGGACGGAGCGCAAGGCAGGCTTTTGGATTAGTTGCTCGCGGCAGCTTTTGGGCGTTGGCGTTCTGGCGCCAAACGGCCAATGGGATCGGGTCTGGCAAGCGGGCAAAGCGGCTTCAATCGGTCGTTCGGCCCGCATTAAGTTCACGGAAGCTTCCGTTCGCTAAACCAGCCGGTTCTCACAGACGCATCGGTTCACCTTTGAATGAGAGCTAACCAATGGCGTCGACGAGGCGACCCACCGGCTCCTCTTCAGGCGCGCGATCGACCTGCGCGAGAACGCGGAAATGGCAACGCTCCTCTGTTGCATGCGTCGTTACCTTTACAGCTAAGGCCCCCGCGATGATTGCTTCCGGGAAGTCAGCCCGCATAGTGAACGGTGATAATGGGGTCGGCTCCGCCCAGTCGGCAAAGCGCCTTCGTATCGGTCACAGAGGCTATCATGGGACGCGCCTGAAAGCAGGCAACGCTTCGCAGCGGCGTAACACGTCACCTGTGCGCCATTTGCGGTCATTCGCTTGAGGCGATGCATTGTCCAACTTGGGACCGGAAGCTGCCGTGGCGACGATGCGTTAAAAAGTGGCGTTTGCAGGCTGATCCTGCCATTGAGCGTAAGTACAGTCTTCTACAACAGGGCAACCGCATGAAAAAAGACGATGCAGGCCCAGCAGACTATCTCATTTTCCTGGGCCAAGTAGCAGCATTGCTGGATTCGGATTTCCTGCGTGAGGCAGAAACATTTGACTATGGGCAATGGGAATTACCTTTTGAGGCGGTGCTGTTGAAGCTGATGGAAGGGTCGCCGAAAAATGAAGGTATCGACATCGGCCTTGCTAAAAAACTGGCAAAATATGCGGGGTTGTTGGACGAGGGAGTGCTTACTCCAGATACTTGGCAGAGGTCCATTTATTGGTACGGCGCACCTGCAAGGTAGATGACCGCATAGGGCCGAGTAGCGACGAGATATGCTACTATTGGTCGGCCTGATGGAGGCGACGCGGCGGGAGGAGTGGCGGAGGATTCGGGATGGATACCGTCGCACTGCGTAATCGTTCTCCATGGAACGAGGGAATTCTGGTCGGACAGAAGCGACCACTGCAGCCAAAGAACGTTTGGTCGATCCGCGTCAGGCTCGAAATGAGTGGGGCGACCCGAGAGCTGGCGCTGTTCAACCTTGCCATCGACAGCAAGCTCCGCGCTTGCGACCTGGTCAAGCTGAGGGTTGAGGACCTATGATCGGGTAGTTCGATCCGGGACCGAGCGACCATCATCCAGAAGAAGACGAAGCGACCCGTGCAGTTTGAGGTGACGGAGCAGACGAAGACCGCGCTCGTGGCATGGCTTCCCTTCGTTCGAAGGAACGGCGGCAGCTATCTATTTCCAAGCCGTCGGAAGACGTCGCGTCATTTGTCCACGAGGCAATACGCTCGGATTGTCCACCGTTGGGTCTCGTCTATCGGACTTGATGCCAGCGCCTACGGCACCCACTCCATGAGGCGAACCAAGGCAGCGCAGATTTACAAGAAGACAGGTAACCTCCGGGCCGTCCAGATTCTGCTCGGTCATACGAAGCTGGAAAGCACCGTTCGCTATCTCGGCGTCGAGGTGGATGATGCCCTCAGAATTGCCGAGCAGATCGAGCTATAGGTTCTTGACCATCGGCAATAGCCGGTGGTCTCTCTCGCGCCAATACCGGTCATTGACAATGTGCTGCCTACGCAGTGATCTGTTGCGTGAATGGCTGAAGCATAAGGATTTGTCGTGGTCTCTGTAAATTTCCGGCAGGCCGTAGTAACTGACCAACTGTCCATTACCGACCTCCACGTTCGTGTAAGTAGGGAGGCCTATGCTGGCCTGCTCCCCCAGGACTATCTGGCGAATGTGATGCCTGGAGAGAAGGCTAAGCTCTGGCAAAGACGCCTTACTCCTTCTATCGACCCCGAGAGGCTGGTGATCACTTTAGCCGAGGTACACTCTGGTTTGGCGGGTTTTGCATGTTTCGCCCTTGATGAGGAGACGGATTTTGGCACCTACCTGCACAACCTTTATGTGGATCGGTCTTTTCAGGGGAAAAGGCTCGGCCCGAGGCTCCTCATCGAAAGCATCAGTCGTTTTTCAGAAGAACGCTGGGCAGAGCCAGTTCACCTCCTGACGATACGCGAGAACTACACAGCGCGCGGATTCTATGATCGCCTTAATGGTCATATAGTCGAGCAGAAGCAGAATGTGATGAGTCGCTATCCGGACGTAGCTTTCGTCCGCTATCAGTGGCCATCTGCGCGAGCGATGGCTTCAAACGCTTCAAGCCTTGGCATCCGTCTAGGGGAAGAAGACGGTCGCTGAATGTCGCTCTTTTTTAACCGCCCCGAGCCGTAGTAGCTGGCATCTGGGCCCTTCCGCGTCGCTAAGACGGGAAAAGGCGAGTTCCGATTTGGCTATAATTGGTGCCTTCCGCTTCGCGCCATTTGCAGTCATCGACATTCAAATGGAATCCAGTACGCTCAAGCTACGGGAGGTGCGGATGCTGATTATTCTCGGTGGACTGCCGGGTTCGGGAAAGAGTACGATTGCCCAGGCACTGGCTCGGCGAATAGGCGCGTGTTACCTGCGGGCCGATACCATAGAACAAGCCATCACCTCTTCAGCGCAAGCAGACGGACATGATGTCGGTCCAGCAGGATACATTGCCCTTTATCGGCTGGCGGCAGACAATTTGCGGCTGGGTCAGACCGTCATCGCCGATTCCGTCAACCCGATCGAAATCACCCGCGCTGCCTTCAGGAATGTCGCGTTCGAAACGGACTGTAAGTTCATTGAGGTTGAAGTTTTCTGCTCCGACATCACGACACACCGTCATCGGGCCGGGACACGATCACCTGGCATAGAAGGCCGGGCCAATCCAACCTGGGTCCAGATACAGGAGCGAAAGTACGAGCCGTGGTCCCCTGATCTACGTCTCGACACGTTCCTCCTTTCTGTCGATGAAAGCGTGGCGCAAGTCGTGAAATTGCTCTGAATAATCCTCATGACGCCCATGCGCCATGTGTGGACATGCTTAGCCATCGGCACAGGACGCTTTTCATTTTTTCACGATCGGCGATCGATCCATAAGCAGTATCCCCGCTCGAGCCTCCGGAGGTATGCAACACGGAGAGACAGGTGAAATGCCGTTAGAAGGCTGGTAAGACGAAACGGCTGGAACACCCCGGAGGCAAGACTAATGACCAGAGAAGAAATGCTGAGCTATTCTCAAGCGGTTTGTGATGGCCTTCGCGAGGACGAAGACGGGGTGAGACGTGAGGTTCTCACCCACGCAGGAAATAGGTGGTCGCTCGGCGTCATACATACCCTCGGCGTTTATGGCAGACTTCGACACGCAGATATCGGTAGGCGGATGCACGGCGTCACGCAGCGAATGCTAACTCGCACCCTACGCCAACTCGAAAGAGATGGCCTCGTCACGCGCCACGATCTTGTCGAGATGCCGCCTCGGGTGGAATACGAACTGACAGAACTTGGAATGGGTCTTCTCATTCGTATGGTTCCGTTGTGGACATGGGTCGTGGAGAATTCCGGGCAGTTTCGAAAGTCACGAGAGGACTTTGACTCCCGGCCGCCAGAAAAGCCTTCCTGGCAGACGTTCTAACAGGCGAGAAACGTTGCCCCTCCGTGGATGTCATCACGACGTCAACGGACAGTGATTGGAAGCTGCGGGCTAACTGGAGGAGCGCGGGCATACCGTGCTCCTCTGTTTCGCTTTCTTATGCCGGTTCGTACCCTGAAGGCCGCGTCACTTTCTGCTTAGGTTCGCGTTGATCCAATCGGACACATCCGTCACCTTGATGCCTTCGCGCACGTTAAACGTGCCCGCCTTGTCCCATGCCATGCCTCGCCCGATACCAAAGGCTGCACGGTACTTGCGCATCATGTTTTGGGGGTCGTTTGCCAGTTCTTCCATAAGGGCCGGAACAGTCCATTCGGACCGGCTAAAGGGTTGGTTCAAACCTGTCTCAAGCTTGTCCGCAAGCTCGCCATAGGTGACGGTGTCGCCCGCCAGAAAGACGATCTCGTTGCTGATGGAGGGTTCGTAGAAGACGATTTCAGCGGTAAGCACGCCGATGTCGTCGGGCGTCGTCAACGTGACGGCAGTATCGAAGCTTCCGAGCGCGTTGACCGTACTCTTCTCCAGATCAACGACGCCGAATTCCGGTTCGAAGAGATAGCTCATGAACATGCCGGTGGAGATGATGACCCATTCGGTCTTGCTTTGAGAGCGCAGGAGTTCACGCACATCGAGTTGAGCGTCGAAGATATCCTGAGGACCACCTCGACCAATCGCCTCGAAATCGACACCGAACTGCCAAGGGAAATATCGGGGAATACCGGACTGCAGCGCCGCCCTGGCGAGCTTCATTGGAGTATTGATCCCTGCCGCATAGCCCGTGCAGCCGATCACGGTGTCGTACTGCGAGAAGACGGATGCCAACTCGTCAATCGAACTTTTCACCAAATCGCCCAGGACGATCTCGATACCCAAGTCACGAATTTCAGTGATGTCGCGCTGCTTAGCCGGTACATCGGACTCCACGGCACTGGTGCGCAGCAAAACGCTGATCTTCGCGTCCTCGATGTCCTTGGCGCGACGGGCCAGGTTGCGTAGTACCGGCATGCCGAGTTCCCCGGCACCAAGCACGAGAATGTTCCGTGACTTCACGTTGGAAACTGCATTGTTCATTGATTTCAATCCTTCGAAAATCCTGTGTCGCCGCTATTTGGCAAGGCTGGACCACGAAAGAAAGAAGGTACACGGATGATACTGCGGCAAAATCAAAGGACGCCGTTCCCGTCGGATTAGTCTTCCGAAACAGTCGTTCGTCCGCTTTGGGCCAACAGGAGACGCTCTGCTGCAATAAGGGTTGCCGTCGGCTTTTCCGTCATCCCCGTTGCTCGGTTTCTTGCTATTTTTCGCTGAGTGTGTGTTGAACCTTACATCCTGCGCTCGGTACTCTTAAGTGAGCTGGAGAGCCCGGAAACGCGACTGGCCTCACGCTGCTGCAAGACGTGCCGGGATTCGGCCAGTATCTCGCGATACCTTTGGATCTTGGTTGCTTTCAACCTGAATAAGTCGTCGACTGATACCGTTGCCTGCTGCACCGGAAAAGCCACTTCGTTTTCCAGAAGGTCGAGCAAAAGGTTTCGCATCACTGCGTTTTCTTCTCGAAGTTTCGCGACCTCAATAGCCTTCCCACTCGACTCAAATTTCCGTGCGATAGCTTTGTCAATATCGTGTTCGACAAGCAGAATCTTGGCGGCATAGTACCGGCAAGCAAAGAATGCTGTGACGAGCGCGCATAACGCGATGACAATGTAGATCATTTCGACCTCCAGGTTATCCTGAAAGTCGATATTCGGAAGCCGGATTTCAATACGCGATTCACTCGACAAACCAAAATGGCTCCTCTTTGATGAGGAACCGGGGCCGTAAACGTATCAAGTTCATCGTGATTGAAACGGTGATTGTCAGACGCTTCAATCTTACATATTTTGGCGTCTTGTTACCTTAACAGGGAGGTCGCCTTCCTCACGGGGTATGCGAGAGGCTCACCATTTTCCAAGATGAAACCCATACGGTACATGCATCTGCGCATTTCGGGAGAGCCATACGCACCTGCATAAATACCGACGGGGTGGTATGATGGGTAAGATTCCAAACTGCATCTGTCGAGTGCTGACCGATAGGCGATCTCACGTACGTAGTCGCCCGTCACCGGAACCGTGCCGTAAAGATGCCATTGAGTCCGCGCTTCCGCGACTGCTGCCGTGAAGGTAACGCCCAGAATCACGCTTAGAGCCAGCTTGAGTTTCATGACACGCCTCCAAATAAACAATTATGACGAGCAACGGATATTTCGTCCGGTTTGTTCCCTCGCTCAAACGCGTTTGCGCAGTTGTGGTCTCGTCGCCCTCACGGTCGGAGTGCATGCCACTTTCTTTTCCCCTTTGGACCAACTCGGGAGTGACTTCAGCTTTGCGCCTTCGTACCGGCTATTCAGATCAGTCCCGCCATCTCCTGAAATAAGACGTAAGCAAAAAGTCGTGGCGTCGTTCCTGTCAGGAACAGTCTAGCAAAATTTGGCAACACTACATTGTTGCCGATTCTCTACATTCCCAACGAGCGCCAAGCAAAAACCCCGCCGGGGATGGCGGGGCCGATCACGCCGTTTAGATGCAGGATTTAAGCGATAGCGAGTGCTTTCTCGATATCCTGCACAGAATGGCCAGTCAGATCTTTATCCAGTTCTCCAATAAGAACGTCCGACAACGACTTATGGTAGCCCTTGCGCATCTCACCCAGTGTGCGCGGTGCCGCGATAATCACCAGACTTTTGATCTTGCCCTCAAGCACCTGCTTGTTCAGCATATCCGTAACACCTGCACCAAACCCGTCTTCGTCTTGCTGACTATCGTCGGGATTAGCCGAGCTACTGGAATGTCGGGCGCCGGAAGAGATCTTCGTGCTGTCGATCGCCGGATCGGGCAACGCTGTCAGATTGACAGTCGCCGCATCTCCGTCGTTCCGAAAAAGGCTAAGCTTTTCGCCATCGGCAACGGCAACGACCGTGTTCTGCGGAAGGTTCATGTTGATCTCCTTGGTGAGCAGCTCGAGCCCAGATGACCGACCCTGCTTGTTTCTGTCAGAAAATAACCCCGCTACAGACCATCCGTTCCGCAGTCGGCCCGACAAAAATCCAGCATTGGCGTATCGCCTTGATCAGTCATCCCAGCCAAATGCTTGATGGCCTGCCTCGCGCCATCGCTGTGGCAGAGGGTCAGTCGAGGCTGCTGTACCAAGTGCAGACCCCTGGAACGGACTCGGCAGTACGCATCGGCAGCGAAAATCTTCCGCGACAATGCTGGTGAGCGGTACGGCATGGACATGCCGACCCTTTAATCTAAAACGGCGTCCACATTAATACTGTATAAAACATACTTGGTAAAATTAGGCATTTCCGGTCGCCGCGGCACCACCAAGCGCGGCAAAAACCTGCGGGGAAAACTCAAACTGTCGAGCCGTTCCTCGTCCCATTGAGTTTCTTCCCAGCGTTTCCGTAAGGATGCCCCGTCGGACCAAGAGTTCAATGGTTTCGATCACCCCACCACGCGTCATTCCGGTAATATCAATTACATTTGAGAGTGTTAATTTCTGATGCGCCTGGTGCATCAGATAGAGAATATTCATCATGCCGATCTGCTTGATGCGCGACTGCGCCGATTCACCATCGATCGGCTTCTCCAGGATTTCACGCACCGCAAATACGGACAAGGCCTGACTCTGCCATCTTTCACTTAAATTGCTTGCCATCGTTTTAACTATCTATTATTTGCATAGTCAAATAATTGAGACGAGTCGCCATTCAGTTGAGGCGGACATTTAGGAAGACGGAGGGTAGGGGGCATGAAGGGCCTTTTCTTTCGAATGATCATAGCAGCGTCAGGGTTCGTTTCACTCTATACCATTTCGGAGCGAAGCGCTCGTGCCGACGAATGGGGGTGTCAGGTTATCCTGTGCTTATCCAATCCCGGCGGTCCGACCCAGTATGGCGAATGCAGGCCGCCCGTCGAGAAGCTTTGGAGGTGGTTGGCAAAAGGGCGTTCGTTTCCAACTTGCGCGGGCGTGGGTTTTCAGACCTCTCGCCCTCTTTACGAGCCATATTACTGCAACGCCGGCTACCGCTTATCTGCTGGCTACGGTCCCAGGGGACGTGACGCGACGTGCATTTCCACGTCACTGCAAGCCGTGAGCGACAGCTTTTGCCGGCGAGATCGAGACGGTGGCGATCCGAACAAAGGCTCTGTCACGTCACCGAGGTGGCAAAGGGTAGACGGGCGATACCAATGCCTGGCCAATACCGTGGCGCGACCCCTGGTCCGCGAGAAACCTCGATACGTCGATGTGACGATTGAGGGCGTCGGCACGCAGAGGGTGTGGTTCTGACATGCCCGTTGTCTTCTCAGATCTTGCGCAGACCTGCGCACCCTTCGTTGCATCGGAGGCTCTTGCGGGTGTGGTCAGCCCGGAAAGCCGGTTCGCTCCGTTCACAATCAGGATCAACAGCCGTGCACCGCTCGGGCGGCAACCTGCGACCAAGGCCGATGCAATCGAAGTCGCCGCATCCTCGGAGACAACATGCCATGACATACACATTGGTCCCGACGGGGTCGGGCCGGAAGAACTGCGGAGATTGAACCTCTCGATACCAGCCGCTGTCGCTCGCTGCCTTAACCTGAAGGCTCCAGCGACGCCATTCGATGGCTATTGCTGCCTCTCGGTGAAGGTGGGTGCTGACAGTCCCAGGGCCGAGCAGGTGCTGCAATCCTGCTATGGACGTGACGATCCGTCGGTCGGGGGCGTGGTCAACTATGGCGATCAGGTTCGCCGCGAAATCGAACGGCTCGGACCGACAGTGGCTCGATTTACAATCGGCGACACGGGAAAAGGGTTGCAGACAAACGTGTCGGCGAATTCTTCCCAAGCAGATGTCGTTGCCGAAGTGGTGGCGGAAAATACTCCGGGGGAAGCACACGCGATCTCGGCGGCGCCCGCGTGGGACGTCTTCAAGACCCGAAACCGTTCATCCGTCCTGGTGTTTCAAGACAATCAATTGGAATTGGAGCAGAGTGAATGATAATCAGTTCCCGGATCAGACCCGTCGTCGCTTCGTCCGTCTTGGCTGTCGCCATTATAGTGACGATGGTTGAGCCCGCCTTCGCGCAAGCCGCCGGCATCGAAACCGTCCTGCAGAACATCGTCGACATGTTGACGGGAAACATTGCCAAGCTTCTCGCCGTGATTGCGGTCATCGTCATCTGTATCGCCTGGATGTTTGGTTACATGGACCTGAGGCGAGCGGGCTTCTGGATCATCGGAATTGGCGGCATCTTTGGCGCCACCGAACTCGTCAACACCATCGTCGGAGCCTGAGGATGGTGGGCGGACAAACGGTTCTCGAAGAAGACACACTCTTCATCGCGTGTACGCGTCCCGCGATGATTGCCGGTGTCACGATGGAGGCGATGGGCTTCAACATCATGGTCACGACGATCCTCTACATCGTCGCCGGATCTATCGCCTACGCGTTCATCGGCATCGTTTTCCATCTCATCTTCAAAGCGCTCGTCAAGCACGATCACAACATGTTCCGCATCCTGCTCGCCTGGGTCGAGACACGCGGCCGCTCGCGCAACGGTGCCTATTGGGGCGGGGCAACACTTTCCCCTCTGAGACTGACACGCCGCTTCGACGAAAGGGATATTGGAATTGCCTGACATCGCCACCCTTAGATCACGCGAACTCACGCCTGAGGCTTTTATCCCTTACGTGCGGCACATCGACGAGACGACAATCGCGCTCGAGTCCCGGACACTCATGGTCATGGTCGCGCTCGCCGGCGTATCTTTCGAAACTGCTGATCTGCTCGACATCAACGCGCTCCATCGCGACCTCAACACGCTCTATCGAAATATAGCCGATGAGCGGCTCGCGATCTGGACCCATCTCATTCGGCGCAGGGATGGCGACTATCCGGGCGGATCGTTCGCAACGCCATTCTCCGCCTCGCTCAACGAGAAATACCGGGAACGCATGGCGCGCGAACACCTTTTTCGCAACGATCTCTATCTGACCGTTCTTTGGTCGCCAGCGCGTGGCCCTGCGGACAAGGCGGGGAAGCTGCTGTCGTACCTTCGACGGTCAAAACGACTCGATATGGAGCTGGATGAAGAGGCTCTGAAACAGCTTAAGGACAAAGTCGTCAACGTAGTCGCGGGCTTGAGGCGCTTTGAGCCACGGGTCCTTTCTCTTTACGAACAGGAAGGCATGCTCTTCTCTGAACCGAGCGAGGTGCTGCACCAGCTCGTCGGCGGGAGGCGCGAGCGTGTGCCGCTTACCGAAGGTCGCGTCGCCTCGGCAATTTACTCTGATCGCGTAATCATAGGTCGGGAAACGATCGAGATCCGGCATGAGGCAGAAAGCCGCTTTGCCGGCATGCTGAGCTTCAAGGAATATCCAGCCCGCACCAGGACAGGCATGCTGGACGGAGTTCTAAACAGTCCGTTTGAGCTCATTCTCTCACAGTCATTCTGCTTTGTGTCGAAGGCGGACGCTCGCGTCATCATGGGGCGTAAGCAAAACCAGTTGGTGAGCAGCGGCGACAAGGCGGCTTCGCAAATCGATGAACTTGACGATGCGATGGACGACCTGGAGTCCAACCGCTTCGTGATCGGCGAGCATCACCTGACACTCTCCGTCTTTGCGACCACGTTAAAGGAATTAACCGACAATCTGGCAAAGGTTCGCGCCAGCCTGACCAATGGCGGGGCTGTCGTTGCGCGCGAGGATCTTGGTCTCGAAGCGGCATGGTGGGCGCAACTTCCGGGCAATTTTCGTTACCGCGCGCGCTCGGGCGCGATCAGCTCGAAGAATTTCGCAGCATTGTCACCGTTCCATTCCTATCCGATCGGACAGAAGGACGGCAATGAGTGGGGACCCGCCGTCGCCCTGCTCAAGACCGCTTCAGGCTCGCCCTACTACTTCAATCTCCATTATGGCGATCTGGGCAACACCTTCATGTGCGGTCCGTCGGGAGCGGGCAAAACCGTGATTGTCAATTTCATGCTGTCACAGCTCGAGAAACACGACCCGCACGTGGTGTTCTTCGACAAGGATCGCGGCGCGGACCTGTATGTTCGCGCCGCCGGAGGCACCTACCTGCCGCTGAAGAACGGGGTCCCCACCGGCTGCGCTCCCCTGAAGGCCCTCAACCTGACGCCGGAGAACAAGGCGTTCCTGGCGCGCTGGATCGGCAAGCTTGTGGGTTCAGGGGCGCGGGAACTGACTGTCACCGAACTTCGCGACATCTCCGGCGCGATCGACGGCCTTGCCGACCTGCCCGCTGAGCGACGGACAATAGGGGCGCTGCGGGCTTTCCTCAACAATACGGATCCGGAAGGTATCGCGGCGAGGCTCCGCCGGTGGGAGGAGGGAGGGCCGCTCGGCTGGGTCTTCGACAATGTCAACGAAGATATCGGATTTGGCGATTTCGGCGGATCAGGGAAGTTCATCGGCTACGACATGACCGACTTCCTCGACAACGAGGAAATTCGCACACCGCTGATGGCCTATCTCTTCCATCGCGTCGAGCAGGTGATCGATGGCCGCCGGATCATCATCGTCATCGACGAATTCTGGAAGGCGCTACAGGACGAGGGGTTCCGCGATCTTGCGCAAAACAAGCTGAAGACCATCCGCAAACAAAATGGGTTGATGCTGTTTGCCACGCAAAGCCCACGCGACGCGCTGAACTCGCCAATCGCGCACACGATCATCGAGCAATGCCCGACACAGATCTTCCTGCCCAACTCGCGCGGCAACCATGCCGACTATGTCGATGGATTCAAGCTCACCGAGCGCGAATACGAATTGATAGCGCGCGAGCTTTCCGTTGAAAGCCGGAGGTTCGTGTTGAAGCAAGGACACAACAGCGTCGTTGCCGAGCTCGATCTCAACGGCTTCGATGACGAGCTCGCCATCCTCTCCGGCCGGACCGCCAATGTCGAACTTCTCGACGCGATCCGCGCGGAGGTTGGAGACGACGTCGAGAACTGGCTTCCCATTTTCCAACAGCGAAGGAGTGCTAGCTGATGACTTCCTATCGACTTCATGGCGTACTGCTCAGCGCGGTGCTCATGCTTGCCGATGAAGGCGCGTCAGGGCAGGGGATTCCTGTCAACGATCAGGCTGCGATTGCCAAGCAGATCGAGAGCATCGCGCAGCTCAAGTCGCAACTCGACGCGCTCAATGAGCAGATCGGCCAGGCTCGGCAGCTTTATGGCTCGCTCAACAAGCTGACCGATATGGCGGATGTCGCCGAGGTTCTCAACGATCCGGCGATCCGCAAGGCGCTTCCCTCCGACTTCGCTGCCATCGAGGGATTGCTCAAAGGCAACGGCACCGGCGTGTTCGGTGATTCCGCCTCAAGGTTTCTGGAAGGTAACTCGACCTACCGCACTGACGCCGATGATTTCTACGCTCAGGAATTGTCCCGGCTTCAGAACAAGAATGCCGGGCAAATGAGCCTCGGTGAGCAAATCTACGATGCCGCGACCAAGCGCATCGACGGGATTGATCAGCTGCGGGGAAAGATTTCCACGGCTGGCGACGCCAAAGAGATTGCCGACCTGCAGGCTCGGCTGCAGGCCGAACAGGCATTTCTTCAGACCGACGTCCTGCGGATGGAGGGGCTGAAGATGGTGCAGCAGGCGCAGAACCAGGTTGACGAACAGCGCAAGGCGGAGGACTGGCGCCAACGGATGGACAATATGAAGGCGGCGCTGCAGTGAAGTGCACCCTCATCGTCCTTTCCCTGGTGCTCTTGTCGGCTTGTTCGCAAGAGGCGGAGCGAACTCATACGGTGGACGAGTTCGTCGCCGACACCGAATTGCTGTCCCGTACGATTACCGAGTGCCGCAACAACCCGGGTGCATTGCGCCAGACGCCCAATTGCCAGAACGCGGAAGCGGCCGACGGTAAGCTCCGTTTCCAGAACATGCGTAGGGCACTGGGAGGCTGACAAAATGTATCAGGTATTTGAGTTTATCGACGGCCAGTTCAAGCGGCCGTTGGAGACCTTCGTCTCGGATGGAACGTCGAACATAGCCCAGTGGGTCACCGGTCCGTTGACGGTGGCAGTGACACTTTATGTCGTCCTCTACGGCTATCTCATCCTTCGGGGCTCGGTCCAGGAACCCATCCTTGACTTTGCCTTCCGCGCGATAAAGCTCGCGATCATTGTGATGTTGGTGAAGAACGCGGGCGGATACCAGACCTATATCACAAACATCTTTTTCGATGTTTTGCCGCGCGAGATCGCTCAGGCGCTGAATTCGGGAACGGTGCCGAGTGCCAGCACCTTTGACAGCCTGCTCGACAAGGGCCAGGCCTCTGCGACCGATATCTGGTCGAGGGCTTCCTGGCCGGTTGACATCGTCACAGGCGTGGGCGGCATGATGGTGATCGGCGTCAGCTTTCTGGTGGCGGGGATCGGCTATGTCGTCTCCCTTTATTCACGGTTGGCGCTGGCGATCGTCTTGGCGATCGGGCCGATTTTCATTGCGCTCGCCATGTTTCAGTCGACGCGCCGTTTTACCGAGTCCTGGATCGGGCAGCTCGCAAACTTCGTGATCCTTCAGGTCCTTGTCGTTGCCGTCGGTTCGCTTTTGATCTCCTGCCTCGACTCGACCTTCACCGCAATCGACAGCTACAGCGACGTCCTTATGCGCCCTATTGCTTTTTGTGCCATCGGGATAGCTGCCCTGTACGTATTCTACCAGCTACCCGGCATTGCATCGGCGCTGGCGTCTGGCGGCGCCTCGTTGGTCTATGGTTACACGACCGCACGCGATGCGCATGAAGGCATGCTGGCCCGAGCAGCCTCCCACACCGGCCGGATGATCGGTCGCGGTGCTCGGTTTGCCCGCCGCGCCTTCGGATCAAGAAATGCCGGCGTATGACACCCAGTCCAGAACAATAAGTAAAGGTCTGCTGAATGATTAAGCCTGCCCTGTTACTCGCCTTCTCAGCCACGCTTGTCGGCTGCGCTTCGATGACCTACCCATTGCCGAACTGCGACGGATATTCGCGCCGCCCATTGAACCGCTCGATGTGGGACTGGGAGGGCGGCAGCAAGCTGAAACAGCAGCAATCCAACACGAGTTCGTCCACGTCCCTCACACCTTTCGTAAAAGAGGCCAGCGAGACTTCCGCTTTTGCGCATCTGGACATCGACGGTTCCTATCGCCGCTGTGAGGGATGAAACATGGTGACGACAGATAATCTCAAGAGCTACTTCGACAAAGCACGTCGTTTCGACCAGGACCGGATGATCCAGGTCGAGCGATCGAACAGGATTGCCTGGTCGATCGCCATAGTTTCAGGCATTGTCGCCGCTGTAGCCGTCTTCGCGGTCGCGTGTCTCACACCCCTCAAGACGGTTGAACCCTTTGTGGTGCGCGTCGACAATTCGACCGGCATTGTCGACGTCGTGTCAGCGCTGACATCGACGGCTGGCACCTACGATGAGGCGGTGACGAAATATTTCGCTGCAAAATATGTCCGGGCCCGCGAGGGTTACGTCTGGAGTGAAGCACAGGAAAATTTCCGCACCATCGCCCTCTTGTCGACGCAAGCGGAGCAAACGCGTTTCGCGGCCCTCTACCGTGGCAGCAACCCGCAATCTCCCCAGAATACTTATGGTCGCGGGGCTACAGCAAGGATCGATATCGCTTCAATCTCCCTCATCAATCAGAATGTCGTTTCCGTACGCTACATGCGAACCATCACGCGTGGCGAGGAAGTACGAACGACCCATTGGGTTGCGTCAATCACCTATTCCTACGCGAACGCTCCGATGTCCTCGACGGACCGGCTCGTAAACCCGCTCGGCTTTGTCGTCAGCGAGTATCGCGCTGATCCGGAGGAGGTGAGATGATGCGCATTCCTCGAATTCCTGCACTCATCGTGACCCTTTCGATGTCGCCAGCGTTTGCGCTTGAGATACCCCGAGGTGCCTCGCAAGACAGTCGGGTCCGGTTCGTGAACTACCAACCCTACAACATCACGAGGGTAGTCGGCACTCTGCGGTCGTCCGTACAGGTCGAGTTCGCGGCGGACGAGGAAATCGCCCATGTCGCGCTCGGCAATAGCGTCGCCTGGGAAGTTGCGCCGGCCGGCAACATCCTGTTCCTGAAGCCACGCGAGAGCCAGCCGGTGACGAATATTTCCGTGGTTACGACGCGCAGGGATGGCTCGACCCGCAGCTACCAGATGGAACTGACGGCGCGCGATGGCTCCGTGGAGGCTGGTCAAAACACCTACTTCTACGTGAAGTACAGGTATCCAGGCGATGACGCCGAGCTTCGCCGCCAGCAGGCAGCGTCGAGGGCTCTCGCGGCCCAGGCGAAGGACGCCGACAATGTGCTGGCGCTTCACGAAGCCTATGGCCCTAGAAACTGGCGCTATTCTTCTCAGGGATCGCAGGCACTGGAGCCGCAAAGCGTCTACGACAACGGCAAGATTACGACGTTCGCCTTTGTGGGTAACCAGGAAATGCCCGCGATCTATATGGAGAACTCCGACGGCTCCGAAAGCCTTGTTCCAAAGTCGGTCGATGGAGATCTGGTGATGGTGCACGCGATCAGCCGCAAGTTCATCTTGCGTCGGGGCAAGGATGTGCTTTGCGTCTTCAACGAAGCCTACGACCGCGTCGGTATCAATCCTGACACCAACACAACGTCTCCCTCGGTGGAGCGCGTCGTGAAGCGCGACGTTACCGGGCGATAGAGAAGGGAACAGTCATGGCTCAGGAAGACGAGGATCGCATCCCCGGAGAGCGTGCCGAAACCGTCACCAGTCGTCAGATCGACAACAGCCCTCTCTTGAAACGCGGCACTGTTGCCATTGCGATCATCGCGTTTGTCAGCTTCGCGCTTTGGTCGACGACGGGAAAGAAGGGAAGGGATGAAAATCTTCAGCCCGAACGGATCATTATTCGTCAGACGACCCCCTTCGAGGCCGCAAAAGAGAAAGTTGAACCGGACCAGGCGCTCCCTGAAGTAAAATTGCCAACTCCTGTCGTCGAACCGGTCATTGAAGAGCAGGATAAGCTGCTCGATTCCGCCCGCCGCGCGCCCGTGATGGCCTTCAGTGGAGGGCAGAGGAATCGGAAAGAGCTGAGGGAAAGCGACAGCTCTTATCCTTCCGACAACAGCAATTTCGTGCCGCTCGACAACAATATGACTGTTCAGAACCAGCAAAACAATGAGCAGCAGCGTTTCGATGGCCTGCTGCGGCCAACGCGGCTTGAAGGCTCAAGGGCCGGTACACTCGGAAACCGCAATTTCATCGTCGCGATGGGAACGTCCATTCCCTGCGTTCTTGAAACCGCGTTAGCGTCCGACCAGCCGGGATTTACCACTTGTGTGATCAACCGCGATGTTCTCTCTGACAATGGCAGGGTGGTCTTGATGGAAAAGGGCACGCAGGTTGTCGGCGAATATCGTGGAGGGCTTCAACGCGGGCAAAAGCGCCTGTTCATTCTCTGGAATCGCGCGAAAACGCCGAAGGGCGTTATCGTCACTCTCGCATCACCAGCAACCGACGCACTTGGTCGTGCCGGTGTCGACGGCCATGTCGACACCCATTGGTGGGAGCGGTTCGGCAGCGCTCTTCTGCTTTCCATTGTCGGGGACGCGACGAACTATGCAAGCAGTCGGCTGCAGGACAGCGATGTCGACGCGCAAAAAACAACGAGTGCCAGTCAACAGGCGGCCGCCATCGCGGTCGAGCAGTCCATAAATATCCCGCCGACACTCAATAAGCACCAAGGTGAATCGGTTTCGATCTTTGTCGCTCGCGATCTCGACTTTTCCGGCATCTACGGTCTTCGGGTGACCGAACCCAGAAACCGCGTTTTCGATCGTGCGGTCTTGGGGGATTTCGCGCCACGATCGACGCTCCTAACGAAATAGGGCGCGAAATGGCAGAGAGGCATGACTCGGCTGTCGTCAGCGAGCTGATGAAACCGTTTTCGACATTCCTTCAGGACAAGTCTCTCCTAGAGGTGATCGTCAATCGGCCCGGGCAGGTGTTGACGGAAGGTCCCGGTGGGTGGCGGACCTATGAAATGCCGGAGCTGACCTTCGAAAAGCTCATGCGTCTTGCCCGGGCAGTCGCAAGTTTTTCCCATCAGTCGATTGATGAGACGCGTCCAATATTGTCGGCGACGCTACCCGGGAACGAACGAATCCAGATCGTCATCCCCCCGGCGACCATCAATGACACTGTCAGCATGACAATCCGCAAGCCTTCTTCGGTCGACTTCAGTCTTGATGATCTGGAGGAAAAGGGATTTTTCCAGACAGCGTGCGCAGCGACCAGTACCACCTCCTCCGCGCAGGATGAGGAACTGTGCGAAACATATCGTGCCGGCCGCTTTAAGGATTTCCTGCGGCAGGCCGTCATCGCTCGAAAAAACATCATTATTTCTGGCGCCACAGGTTCGGCGAAAACGACACTTTCCAAAGCATTGATCAAGCATATTCCCGAAAACGAGAGGGTCATTTCAATCGAGGACACTCCCGAGCTCATTATCTCACAAGCGAACCACGTGCGCTTGTTCTACTCGAAAGGAGGGCAGGGGCTCTCGCGCGCCGGACCGAAAGAGCTTCTCGAATCCTGTCTTCGTATGCGGCCAGATAGGATTCTGCTTCAGGAGCTTCGCGATGGGACGGCCTTTTATTATATCCGGAACGTGAATTCGGGCCATCCTGGCTCGATAACCACGGTCCATGCGAACTCGGCCGAATTGGCTTTTGAGCAGCTGGTCCTGCTTGTTAAGGAGTCGGAGGGCGGCGCAGGCCTGGACCGCGCCGACATCGTGGGTTTTTTGAAGGCGAGTATCGATATCGTTGCTCAGTGCAGGCGACACAAAGGGAACTTTCGGCTGTCTGAGGTGTATTTCAGGGGCGAGCGTAGAGCCAAGGAATAGCAAGTTGAGCGGTTCACCCAGTTCCTGGGTGCGGATTGGCGCAGCATTTCTATGAGGAATTCCATCTCGATTGTCGCCCTGATGTTTCTTGTCGAGTGTGTCTCTGTACCGAGCACCGAAAGCTGCACGGTAACCGGCTCATTTCTGAGTGAAACCGACAGAAACGGACATAAAACGTGGCTCACCTGCATTACGCGGGCTCTTGACGTCGTCATCTTTCTCACTCTGCATTCAACCGGGAAGGCATGCGGAATGTCACCGTCGATTTGTGAACAGGTTGCCGTCATCTGGAACGGGTGTCATAAGAGGCGTTGACCGGTAGGTCTACCGTCACCTCAATGACGGTCAACTTGTGTGAATGCCCGTCACGGTCGTTCCACTCGATCTGCTGTCCGGGAGAAAGACCAAGTAGAGCAGCTCCAATCGGGGTCAGCACGCTGACCATTGAGCGTTCGATGTCGGCGAGGCCGGGGTAACAAAGAGTTACCGTCCTTCTGGCTCCGCCTTCCGTCAGGTAGGATACCGTCGAGCCGACCGCCACTGCGTCTGCGGGGAACTGGTCATCCTCTACGACATCAGCACGCTCAAGTTCGATAAGCAACTCCTCGGCATCGTCGAGGTCGCGCCCCGGTGCCGCGAGTGCAAGAGCGGTCAGACGAGCGTGGTCAGTCTGCCGGACGATGATGGACGGCTTTGTGTAATCGGTGGTGTTCATTTCATATGCCTCGTACCGCGGCCGAATAACTGCGTTTTTAAAAAGACTGCTTGTGGAGGGTGAAGTCGCGCAATCCCGCAGGATCAAAGCCCGGGTTCAGACGCGCGACAGCAGTCTACGTCCCGGGCTAGTATCCTTCGACGGGATACTCTCGGCAGAGGCGAAATCTATGGAAATTGCCAATTTTCAACATAGTGCCCTAATCATGGTATGCCTGAAGGGGAAGTCAAGAAGCGCGCCGTGAGACGCTGCCCGGTGCTTTTGATCTCGGCAAGTGCCCTTGACTTCATGGCACCTTCCATAAATGCTAGGTTGATCTTGAACGAGAGCAAAAGACGCGCAGTGAGCGCTTTCAGGGTCTGCCCCATCGCAGGATCGTAACCGGGTCCGGCCACTGTCGCCTGCCGGATCCAGAGTGGCTACGTCAACACGTTCGCCTTACCATCTGCGGCAAGTCTCTCTTCAAACACGTCAACGCCCTTCCTCTAGCGATGGGGTTGTTGCGCAGGTCACAATAAACATGTCTTCACTCAGCCAAACCATGCCCATAATCGGGGCAACAGACTTTCACACACTTAGCCGCCTAACGCTCGTGACCCTGACCAATGATTTCGACGTCGGCCCCGACTTGAGTGAGAAGCTGGAAAACTCCTGGGTCTTGGCAGAGGAACAGGTCTCGCTCGACACGGTCTGCCTAGGATCAACTGTCTCGTATGCTGTAGAGGGGCAGCAACGCCAGGTTACCCTTGTTCTCCCGAATGAAGTGCTGGTAGACGCGGGCCGCTTGTCTGTATTGACGCCTGTTGGCGTGGCGCTCTTGGGCCTTAAGCCCGCGCAGCGCGGGAATAAGCGGAAGAATGAAATTGCCAAGTGTCTCGACCGGATGGGATCGCGTGACGATTTCAACGGGCATCGGCTCTCGCATGGTTGGCGCGGTCGACTGCTCGTCCTGACTTTCGACGGCGCGTGTCTGCAACTCGGCGCCGACACGCTCGACAACCTTGCTCAGATGTTCGAGCACACCATTCCCTGATCCTGCTTGGCTGAGCGCCTGAACCTTGGTGACGATATTGCGCTGATATGTCGGGATGTTTTCGGCAAGATTTGTCACCTGCGTGGCGACGACGAAACTGAACAGCGCAATTGCCATGAAGGCTGAGGCGACCGCCAAAATAACGGCGGCGATCTTGGGCGCAGAGTGTTTTCGGAGAAAAGAGACAATAGGTGCCAGAGTGAATGTCAGGAGGAGGGACAAGGCTAATGGCACGAAGATTTCCTGACCCACGTGCAGGATGACCGCGACGCCAATCAGAATGAGAATCGTTCGTCCAGAAAGCCTGGTGTTAGCCAGCGGACCTTGATGAGAAACGGCCATAAGTTTTCCGATGTCGTTTGTTGTTAAAGCGCCAGTGTCCATCAGCAGTCCGCCTTTAGATGCACCGATGAACTCAAAAAATTGTGCCATGTCCGCATCTGCTTTATGAAGATCAGCTTTAACTCGCGAAAGACGTTAAAGATGCAAGGGCGTGCCTCACATCTTTCTCTCGACCTAGCAGTCCTGTAGTAGCGCCAATGTAAGGGAAAATATTGCTTAAAAATTACTGTGGCCTATCAGAATCGAAAAAGGGGTGTGGGGCCTGAGGGATGCCGGGCGATTGGTGCTGTCACATAGACAGGATCGAGCCGATTGACTGGTTCGGTTTCAATGGATGCAGATAGCTTGCGCAACGCTCTTGAACGCAACTCTCCACATCCCCATTGATATTAGGCTGAGGCATATCTCTTTTATGGAGCACGATTGTATGACAGCGAGAACGTGGAGCGCCCACGGTACATCGGACGACTTCGTGGATAGTGCTGAGCGGCTCCGCCGTCTGCGGCGGCTGTCGGGCATCGCTCGTATGATGGACACAGCGATCCGCATTCCTGGCACGGGAATCCGTTTTGGTGCAGATTCCATCATGGGTTTGCTGCCACTGATTGGTGATGGTGCGGGCGCTATTGTCGGCCTGTATATCGTCAATGAAGCGCGCCGCCTTGGTGTGCCGCAGGAAAAGCTTGCGCGAATGGTTGGCAACATCGCCATGGATGCTCTTGTGGGCAGTGTTCCTGTCTTCGGTGATCTGTTTGATATTTATTTCAAATCGCACCGCCGCAATGTCGATATGATCATCCAGCACTTTGGCATCCATGGCGACGAGTTACGGCGGAAGCGCAAATAAGCCTCGACGATGGCCGAAAAATCCTGGCGGCGGTTCTGGAATCGCAGTCGGGGTGTACCGTTTCCTCATCAGTGGCCGAGACTGCGTCCTTCAGCCTGTGCACACATTATGGGCTGTCACCTAGGGCGGGTAGGCTCAACTCGACCCTTGAATGCCGGATAGAGGCCGACCTGGGGGACGGAGTCGTCCCTGTTTCGCCGGGGTCAGCCGCCTTTCCCGCACGCTCGCAATCCACGCGAGGGCTGTCAAAATAAAAATCCAAATCTGGCCGCTGCTGAGTGCGCCGATATGCCATCCCGTGACGCAGCTAGAACGCCGCTACGCAGATCATCGTTGAAAGCTCAGGTCATGTTGCCTGTGACCAAATCACCAATCGGAGCGCTGGAATCAGAATTCCGCCAGTAAGGGAATCCTAAACGCGTTTCCGCGTTCAACGGACGTGCTCTATAAATCCAATGGAAATCAGCCTGTGCGACTCCTTTCACGAGCCAACAAAAGATAAAGATACCCCTTGTCTCAGTTCAACAGACCTAACTTTTTTCTAAGTGCTTCCGACCAGACCGCGTAGCCTGCCGCATTCAGGTGAACCAGATCGGGTAAATAATAACGGAACATCGGCAGGCCATTTTCACCAATGAGGCCGGCGTTCGGATCAAGCCATGTCGTGCGTTCGCGGCCGTTGCACCAGTCGCGCGCCGTCTGGTTGAAGAGATCGAATTCATGGCGGTATATCCAGCGCGCCGGACTGGGCTTGATCGCCAGAACAAAGACGTCCGCCTGCGGTAGCGCTCGAGAGACGCGATCGCGCAAATCCTGCAGGTGCACAAGCGTCGTCTGGGCCTTGAGGCCGTCGCTGGCAATATCGTTTTCGCCGAAATAAAGCACCACTCTGCCTGGCTTCAAGGGAACCAGGAGCCGGTCGAGGTAGTAGCTGGCAGAAATGTAAGTGCCGCCGCCAAATCCCAGATTGACGATATCCAGCGAGCCAAGATCCTCGGTGATGGAGCTCCAGATTCGAAACGAGGATGAGCCATAAAAGGCGATCGGGTTGTCTGGAAGGCCGATGCGCTGAATGCGGGCCAGAACGGCAATGATATCGTTTTCGTAACGGCTGGTGCCGATATTGGCTGGGAAGTCGTACATGACGGTCCTAAAGATTGTCTTGAAAGCCGGATGCCGCCATTTCGGCAACCGGCGATCGGCAAGGGTTATAAAAGCGCTTGCTGCAGGACAGTCAGGGCGCCTTTTGGGAGGGCGTCATCCGCACCCATGGATGTCTTGAGCCCGAACACATCGGCGGCAACCAGATAGAGATCGTTCAGCCCGTCATTGCCGACGACAGCTGCCTCGTCTCCTTCCGCATACCATCCCGCCTCACGGGCCTGCCTAAATTCCTGTCCGATGACCAGTCCCCGCACATAGGAGCGCAGTTGGTCCGGCGAAAGCTGGCCGGCAAGCCCGCCGGTTCGCGCCGAAAACAGCAGCGACAGCATGGCGGCGGATCGTTTTGCCTCTTTCAGACCCCAGCGATAGGCCTCTGGATCATCCACCGGCGGCTGCGTGGCGCCGCGCGCGATGAAGGAATGATTGATGAGCAGGTTGAAGATTTCACCGGTTACGAACGTCTGGAAACCGTCGATCCGCTCCGCCTTCACCCGCACCCATTTGCTGTGGGTTCCAGGGATGATGAGGGTGGCGTCTTCGCCAAGGCCGTGGCCGACGATCTGGGTTTCTTCTCCGCGCATCACATCCGGAAAGGGCTGGCGGGCGGGGTCGTTGAGACCCGGCAGGAAGACAAGATCGGACCCGTTCGGCAGCGACCTGCGCACCGTGCCGGCGGCAAGCTCCGCCGGGCCTGCCGGGCACGGCACATAAGCGACTTCGACCCAGCCGTTGCGGCTGGTGATCATGCCGAGTGCGGCGACGGGCAAGGCCCCATGGCGCGAGAACCAGGGTGCGAGTGCAGCCATCAGAGCCGCCTCATGTTCACCCTTGCCAAGGCTCGAAATACCATTGGCGGTTTCAAGATGATCGAGTTCTTCGCCGCCTTCACCGACGAGCGCCGCCCTCAGTGATGTCGTTCCCCAATCGACGATGATCGATGTCGCCGCTGCTGCCATGTCTTGAACCTCCTCGTTCATTTCATCTTGGGGCTTGTCATAGGGTGCGAGTCTATATAGTGTCAATTAGTGAATTCAAGGTATCAAAATATGATACTTAATTGGGAGGAGAAAGATGGTGGCTGGCCTCAAGGGGATTTTGCCTGTTCTGCCCACGCCGTTTCTTGCTGATGGTGGCATTGACGAAGCGGGCATGAAGCGGCTGGTGGTCTTCGCGCTCGACAGGGGCGTGGATGGTGTCGTGTTTCCCGGTTTCGCCAGCGAGGTGGAGACTTTGAATGCCGCCGAGCGCGCGACGCTGCTGAAGATCGTCGTGGATGCGGTGGCCGGGCGGGTGCCGGTCGTGGCGGGTGCAAGTGCGGCAGACTGGCGTGACGTGGTCGAGCATGGGCGGGCAGCATCGGCGCTTGGCATTCGCCACCTGATGGTGCAGCCGCCCAAGTCGGTCGGCACGGATGCGCCGGCGCTGATCGAATTCCTCGGCAGGATCGTCGAGGCGCTGCCCGAGGTTGAAATCATCCTGCAGAACGCGCCTGCGCCGCGCGGCTCCGACCTTTCGCCGCAGGCGATCGTGGATATCGTGCGAGCCTTGCCGCAGGTTACCTATGTCAAGGAAGAAACGCTTCCCGCCGGCCCGGCCATCAGCCATATCATCGCCCATGCGCCTTCGACACTGAAGGGCGTCATCGGCGGCGGTGGCGCGCGTTACATTCTTGACGAATATGCCCGAGGTGCTACGGCGGCCATGCCGGCGCTGGAGATTGCCGAGGAACATGTGGCCATCGACCGGGCGCTTGTTGCCGGGCGGCAGGAGGAGGCTCGCAGGATCTATGTCCGCACCCTGCCGCTTCTGGTGCTGCAGGCGGTCTATCGCATGCGGCTGACCAAATATGTGCTCGCCCGCCGCGGCGTGATCGAAGGCGTCGGTGTGCGTGCGCCGACACCCGAGCTTGATGCGGCGGCCCTTGCCGATATCGACGCCAATCTGGTCGAACTCGGCCTTCTTGCCGCGGAGGCCGCATGAACAGCCCCATCGCAACCGTCGAAGTCTTCACGCTGACCCAGCCGCGCAAGGTCCCCTATCTTGGCGCGCTCAGGGAAGGCGAGGTGGTCAATCCCAATGGTTACATCGTGCGCAGGGGCAATCGCACGGTCTACCCCACATTCGACCGCAGCGTGCTGGTGCGCATGACGACCGAGGCCGGCATTGTCGGCTGGGGTGAGACCTATGGTATCGTCGCCCCCGGCGCGGTCGCCGCGTTGATCAACGATCTTCTTGCCGGTTTCGTGATCGGTCGCGATGCGTCCGATCCGTCCGCAGTCTATGACGACCTTTACGACATGATGCGGGTGCGCGGTTATACCGGCGGCTTTTACGTGGATGCGCTCGCCGCGCTCGATATCGCGCTCTGGGACATTGCCGGGCAGGAAGCGGGAAAATCGGTGCGCGACCTTCTCGGCGGCGGCGTGGACAGCTTTCCGGCCTATGTTTCGGGGCTGCCCGAAAAGACACTGAAGGCGCGCGGGGAACTGGCGAAATACTGGCAGGATCGCGGTTTTGATGCCTTCAAATTCGCAACGCCGGTGGCCGACGATGGCCCGGCGGCGGAGATCGCCAATCTCCGGCAGGTTCTTGGCCCGCAGGCAAAGATTGCCGCCGACATGCACTGGAACCAGACGCCGGAAAGGGCGCTGGAACTCATTGCGCAGATGATGCCGTTCGACCCGTGGTTCGCCGAAGCGCCGGTCTGGACGGAAGATATCGCCGGGCTGGAAAAAGTATCGAAGGGAACAGACGTTCCGATCGCCGTTGGCGAGGAATGGCGCACCCATTGGGACATGCGCGCCCGCATTGAACGCTGCCGCATCGCAATCGTGCAGCCGGAAATGGGCCATAAGGGCATCACCAATTTCATCCGCATCGGCGCCCTTGCCGCCGAGCAGGGCATTGACGTAATTCCGCACGCGACAGTCGGCGCGGGCATCTTCCTTGCCGCCAGCCTGCAGGCGTCATCGACATTGCCGACTTTGAAGGGCCACGAGTTCCAGCACTCGATTTTCGAGCCCAACCGCCGGCTGCTTGCCGGCGACATGGATTGCCGCGAAGGCAGATATCACCTGCCCTCGGGCCCCGGACTTGGCGTCAAGCCGTCGGAGGCGGCGCTCGCTCTTATTGAACGTATCTGATTTGGTTTTCTGGAGGAGGAACCCATGACCAAAAGAATAAAAAAGCTGGCGCTTGGCACAGCGACCGCGATGCTAATGACCTTGACCGGACTTGCACCAGCGATGGCCGATACCGTTTTGAAATTCATATCCTGGCAAACGGACGATGCCGGCACTGGTGAATGGTGGCGTTCCGCCATCGCGGCCTTCGAGAAACAGCATCCGGGCGTCAGGATCGAGTTCACCAAGGCCGAGCGTAGTTCCTACGCCGACACGATGACGACGCTTTTTGCCGCCAATCAGCCGCCGCAGATCGTGCATCTCGCCTCCTTCGAATTCCAGATGTTTGCCGATAGCGGCTGGCTCGAACCGCTTGACCCGTGGCTGAAGAAGGACGGCATCGACATGACCGGCTGGGCCGGCCAGCAGAAATGCGAATGGAACGGCGAGACCGTCTGTATCATGACCAACTATTTCGGTTTCGTGATGGCCTACAACAAGAAGATTTTGGAAGAGGCGGGCGTCGCGGTTCCGAAGACCTATGACGAGTTTCTGGCGGCCGCAAAAGCCACGACCAAGGATCTGAACGGCGACGGCATTATCGACCAGTTCGGCACCGGCCATGAAACCAAGGGCGGCCCGGGGCAATATCTGACGGAGATGCTGAACTACATTCTCGACGCCGGCGCCTACTGGACTGACAAGGATGGCAACATCACCATCGATACGCCGCAGATGGTTGAAGGTTTGACCCGATGGAAAACCGTGATGAAGAGCGGCATCAGCCCGGTGGACATGAGCGCCAGCGACGTGCGTAAGCTCTTTGCCGACGGCAAGATGGCCATGCGGCTCGATGGGCCCTGGCTTTACGGCACGACCGAAAAGGGTTCGGCCAAGAGCGACATCGTTTATGTCGCGCCGCCGCTTCATCCGCCGCTCGGCGGGTCGTCCAACGTGCTGGCCATGCCGGCCGATATTCCCGACGACCAGAAGGCATTGGTCTGGGATTTCATCAAGCTGACAATGACGCCGGAATTCCAGCGCAGCTATGCCACCCTTGGCGGCAACACCCCGCCAAGCCCGAAGGCGGATGTTTCGGGTGTTGAAAAGACCATCCCGCATTTTCCGGTGCTGATCGAAACGATGAAGGCCGCGTCTGAAGCCGGTATCGACCGCATTCCGACCGGGCTTGAGCTTTTCTACAACGAGTTCAGCAAGATGGTGATGGAAGAAAGCCAGCGGATGATCATTCAGGATCTCGATCCGGCGGAGGTGGCGAAAACCATGCAGGCAAAGGCCGAAGCCATCAAGGGTTGATCCCGTTGTCTTGCCATGGCCCGCAAAGGGCTGTGGCCCATCATCCGCATCCGGCAGGAGGACCATCCATGACCGAACCCGTTCGGGCTGGGCGTCGCAAGTTTTTCGATCTTGCGCGTCCCAGCCGGCAACATCTCCTCGGCTATATTCTGATCGCGCCCGCGGTCCTGATGGTTGCCGCCATCATCGTCTGGCCGCTAGTTCTGGCCATCGACCTGTCGTTCCAGCAGGTCAAGATACCCCGGCTCGGCGGTGCCAGCCGGCCGTTTTCGCTGAGCAACTACACTTGGCTGTTCTCGTCGCCGGAATTCTGGCTGGCCTGCTGGGTAACACTGAAGCTGGTCATCGTCGTTACCGCCGGCAGCGTCGCGGTTGGCCTCAGCACGGCGCTTCTCGCCAATAACCGTTTCAAGGGCCGCACCGTCGCGCGGCTGGGCATGGCGCTGCCCTGGGCGGTGCCGGAAATCATCGCGGTCGTCATCTTCGCATGGATGTTCGACACATCCTTCGGCCTGTTCGGTTGGCTAGCGATCAAGCTCGGTTTCACCGATCAGATGATCCCGTGGGTCAGCAGTTCCACGGCCGCCTTCTGGGCAGTGGCGATCACCATGGTGTGGAAGGGTTTTCCTTTCGTCTCGATCATGTGTCTCGCCGGCCTGCAGTCCATTCCCGCCGATTATTATGCGGCGGCGAAGGTGGATGGCGCGAGTGTGTGGCAGCGTTTCCGCTGGATCACCATGCCGCTTTTGATGCCCGTGCTGGGCGTGACACTGGTGTTGACACTGCTGTGGGTATTCCGCGACTTTTCCATCATCAAGGTTCTGACCGGCGGTGGGCCGCTGCGTTCAACCCAGACGCTGTCGATCATGACCTACGACCAGGCCTTCCAGTATCACAATTTCGGCCGCGCCGCCGCCGTCGGCGTGCTGACGCTGGTGATCTGCATCGTCGCGAGCCTGCTGATGCTCGGCCGGCGTTCGAAATCGATCTATTGAGGAGGCTTTGATGAAACGGACACTTTTACAGAGCCTTGCGCTTTATGCGACTGTGATCTTCACGCTGGTGATGATCCTGTTCCCGGTCTACTGGCTGCTGGTCACTGCGCTTTCCACCACCGATGAGTTGTATCGCCTGCCACCGGCCTTCTGGCCCGACGATGCGCAATGGGACATTTTCGCCCGGGTCTGGGCGGCAAAACCGATCCTGCTGTGGCTTTGGAATTCGATGCTGGCGGCGATCGGTTCGGTGGCGCTGTCGATGCTGGTCTCGGTCAGCGCCGGTTATGCGCTGTCGCGTTATTCCATGAGGGGCGGCGCGACCATGGGTCTCTTCGTCCTGACGGCGAAGATGCTGCCCGCGACGTTGCTCGTCATTCCGCTGTTTTCGATCTTTTCCAGCTTCGGCCTGATCGGCAGCCTGTGGACGCTGGTTCTGGCGCATTCGACAATGATCATTCCTTTCGCCACATGGATGCTGAAAGGCTATTTCGACACCATTCCGAAGGAGCTGGAACAGGCTGCCATGGTCGACGGCTGCTCGCCGATCGGCGCGATGGTGCGCGTCGTGCTTCCCATCGCCACACCGGGGCTTGCCGCCACCGCACTTTATGCCTTCGTGCTCAGCTGGGCAGACTATGCCTATGCGCGCACCTTCCTCGTCAACTCGCCGGACAACTGGACGGCCAATCTCGGCATCACCACGATGCAGGGCGAATATGTCACCTACTGGAACGACATTTCCGCCGCATCCGTGTTCATCGCGCTGCCGATCATCGCAATCTACCTGTTCCTGGAACGTTATTTGGTCGGCGGCCTCACCGCTGGCGCGGAGAAATAAGCATGGCCAATATTTCCATTCGCAACGTCAGCAAATCCTATGGCGCGCTCAACGTGCTCAGGCCCTTTTCGCTTGAGATCGAGAACGGCGAGTTCGTGGTGCTGGTCGGGCCTTCCGGCTGCGGCAAGTCGACGATGCTGAAAATCCTCGCCGGTCTCGAACCCGCAAGCGAAGGGCAGATATTCATCGGCGATAACGAAGTCACGGATCTGGCGCCGGGCGACCGCGACATCGCCATGGTGTTCCAGAATTATGCGCTTTATCCGCACCTGACTGTACGCCAGAATATCGGCTTCGGTCTTAAGATGCGTGGTACGGACAAGGCGGAAATCGATCGCAGGGTCGACGATGCCGCGCGCATTCTGGAGGTGACGCCCTATCTCGAACGCAAGCCCAAGGATCTGTCGGGCGGCCAGCGGCAGCGCGTCGCGCTTGGCCGCGCCATCGTGCGCCAGCCTCAGGCCTTCCTGATGGACGAACCCCTGTCCAACCTCGATGCCAAGCTGCGCGTCCACATGCGTGCCGAAATCGGCGCTTTGCACAAACGCATAGGGGTCACCACCGTTTATGTGACCCATGACCAGGTGGAAGCCATGACCATGGCGGACCGGGTCGTCATCATGCAGGGCGGCATCATCCAGCAGATCGCAGCGCCGGACGAGCTTTTCAACAACCCGGCCAATCTTTTCGTTGCCGGTTTCATCGGCTCGCCGGGCATGAATTTCCTCAATGCGGAACTGCGTGACGGCATTGTTACCCTGTTTGGGCAACAGGTTTCCCTGCCGGGCGCCGTCGGCCGCCAGGGCAGCGTGATCGTCGGTCTGCGGCCGGAACATCTCGTTCTGGGCGATGCGCCGGTCACCTTCGATGTCCGCCCGACGCTGGTGGAAAGCCTGGGATCGGAAAAATACGTCTATTTCGATGCGGAAGGCGCAAGGGTCGCGGATGGCGAGGAGGGCAAGTCCAAGGGGCTGATCGCGCGCGTTTCGCATACCGGCAACCTTCCCGGTGATGAGGCGCTCCGGCTCGGTTTCGATCCGGCCCAGCTTTATCTCTTCGATGCAAAGACCGGAGCACGGCTATGATCCTCGTCACCGGATCGGCAGGCCGTGTCGGCCGTGCCGTTGTCGCCGACTTGCGCATGCAGGGCCGCGCCGTTCGCGGTTTTGATCTCAGGCCATCAGGAACCGGCGGCGAGGAGGTCGTCGGGTCTCTGGAGGATGCGCAGGCACTGTCCGACGCCATCAAGGGTGTGAGCGTCGTCCTGCATCTGGGCGCCTTCATGTCATGGGCTCCGGCGGATCGCGACCGCATGTTTGCCGTCAATGTCGAGGGCACGCGCCGGATTCTGGATGCGGCTTCAGCGGCTGGCGTACGGCGGTTCGTCTTCGCCTCCTCGGGTGAGGTTTATCCGGAAAACCGTCCGGAATTCCTGCCGGTCACCGAGGACCATCCGCTTTGCCCCAATTCGCCCTATGGTCTGACCAAGCTTCTGGGCGAAGAGCTGGTGCGCTTTCACCAGCGAAGCGGCACCATGGAAACGGTGATCCTGCGGTTTTCGCATACGCAGGATGCGGCGGAACTGCTGGATGAGGAGAGTTTCTTTTCAGGTCCCCGGTTTTTCCTGCGGCCGCGCATTCGCCAGCAGCAGAATTTCGGAAACACTGCGATCGCCAAGTTGCTCCAGTCCCGCGATATCGGTGAGCCGTCGCACATTCTGGCGCGCAATGAAAACGGCCGGCCGTTCCGTATGCATATAACTGATACGCGCGACATGGTGGCGGGCATTCTGCTCGCTCTCGATCACCCCGAGGCGGCGGGTGGCACCTTCAATCTGGGTGCCGATGAACCGGCCGATTTCGCCGCGCTTCTGCCGACGATTGCGGCACTGACCGGCCTGCCCATCGTGACAGTCGATTTTCCCGGCGACGGCGTTTATTACCATACGTCCAACGAGCGGATCAGAAACACTTTGGGGTTTGAAGCGGAATGGACGATGGACCGGATGCTGGACGACGCGGCGGCCGCAAGGCGGCAGCGACTCGCGCAGGAGCAGAGGCGGTGAAACCGGAGACGCCGGGCGGCACGGCGGCGCTGGCCAAGGGGCTGACCTTGCTCGATATGGTTGCCGATGCGCCGGAACCGCTACGTTTTGCCGAGCTGCTGCGCGCCTCCGGTCTGCCGAAGCCGACATTCGCGCGCATCCTGCGCACCCTCATCGCCTATGGCCTCGTCCGTCAGGATGAGGCCCGTGGCACTTATGTTCTGGGCCAGCGTTTTCTGGAAATGTCCCATAAGGTTTGGGAGAGCTTCGATCTCGTCTCGGCGGCGACGCCGGAACTGGAGCGGCTGGCCGCTGAACTAGGGGAGACGGTTGCGCTGTGCCGGCTTGACGGCACCATGACGCAATATCTGGCCGAGCGTTCGCCGAACGGTCTTTCGGTGCGCGTCGAGGTGGGACGCCGCGTTCCCCTGCATTGCACGGCCCCGGGCAAGGCGCTGCTCGCCTTTCAGGATCCCGCCGTCGGCCGCGCCCTGCTGGATCGCCAGACGCTCGATCTGCAGACACCCAAAACCATCACCACCCTCGATGCGCTGCAGGCCGATCTGACGCTGACGCGGGCGCGGGGCTATTCGATTTCTTACGAGGAGCATCTGCCGGGGGTGAATTCGGTCGCCGCCCCTGTCATGGGCCGTGACAATACGCCGATGGGTGTGCTCGTTGCGCTTGGGCCGTCATCGCGGCTCGATTCCTCCAATATCCATCCCGCCGGGCGCGAATTGATTGCTGCCGCCCGCCGGATTACCGGTGCCGCCGGGGCCGTGGCGATCAGCTCGCGGCCACGACCGCGTTCGGTAACGGGCCGCCCCAGCGCTGAACTCAGCTGCATTCTGCCATGGGGTGCGCAACTCGGGGAAAGCCCGGTCTGGCACGAAGGGGAAAACGTGCTCTACTGGGTGGATATCCTGCATCCGGCGGTGCACCGCTTCGATCCCGCCACTGGCCGCAACGAAACCTGCGAGACCGGCAAGCTGGTCAGCGCCGTCATTCCGGTCACCGGAGGGCGATTGCTGGTGGCGTCGCACGATGGCGTCGAATGGCTGGATTTCGCCTCCGGCCGGCTGACACCCTTTGTCAGCCCGGAGGCTGGCATCGCCGACAACCGCCTGAACGATGCCAAATGCGGGCCGGATGGCGCGATCTGGGTCGGCTCGATGCGGATCGATGCCTCCAAACCCACGGGTGCGCTTTATCGCATCAATGCCAATGGCGCATCCGAGCGCAAGGAAGGCGGCATCATGGTTTCCAACGGTCTCGGCTGGAGCCCCGATGGCAGGACCTTCTATTTCGTCGATACCGTGCCCGGCCTCATCCATGCCTATGATTGCGATCCGGCGACGGGCGCCCTGTCGCAGCGCCGGGAATTCGCCCGCATTCCGGTGGCCGATGGCCGGCCGGATGGTCTGGCCGTGGATGCGGAAGGTGGGGTCTGGTGCGCCATCTGGGATGGCTGGTGCGTGCGCCGTTATCTTCCGAACGGCAAGCTGGATCAGGTGATCGACATGCCGGTGCCGCGCCCTTCCAGCATCGCCTTTGGCGGGCCGGACCTGTCGACGCTGTTCATCACCAGCGCCCGCACGCGCCTGCCTGCATCCACACTCGCCGACGCGCCGCTCTCCGGCGGCCTGTTTTCCTGCCGCCCGGGAATTGCCGGCGCGCGCATCTCGCTGTTTGAAGGATAAAGCATGCGTCTCGAAAGCGTCTTTGGATTGAAGGGCCGCACGGCGCTTGTCACCGGTTCCAGCCGTGGAATAGGCGCTGCCATTGCCGAGGGGCTGGCGGGTGCGGGCGCCCATGTCATCCTGCATGGCGTAAAGCCGGATGCCGCCGCAGCCGTGCAACACCGGATCGTCGCAAGCGGCGGCACGGCACAGGAACTGGCGGGCGATCTGTCCGAACCCGGTGCAGGTCATGACCTCATCGAACGCGCCGAGGCGATTGCACCGGTCGATATTCTTGTCATCAATGCCAGCGCCCAGATCAATGCCGTGCTGTCGGAACTGACGCGGGACGATCTGGCGTTTCAGCTGGCGGTCAATCTTGGCTCGACCGTGGACTTGCTGCAGGCGGCCCTGCCGCGCATGGCGGCCCGCAAATGGGGCAGGGTGGTTTCCATCGGCTCGGTCAATCAGCTGCGGCCGAAGGGCGTCGTTACCGCCTATGCCGCCACCAAGGCTGCGCAGCATAATCTGGTCCAGAGTCAGGCGCGGGATTATGCGCGCGACAATGTGTTGCTCAACACGCTCGCTCCCGGCCTCATAGACACCGACCGCAATGCCCACCGTCGTGATGAGGATCCCGAAGGCTGGACAGACTATGTCCGGACGCTGAACTGGATGGGCCGTGCCGGGCACCCGGAAGAAATGGTGGGTGCCGCCATCTTCCTGTCGTCCGAGGCTTGCAGTTTCATGACCGGGGAGAGTATTTTTCTGACGGGCGGGTATTGACGGATTTGCTGGCATAGCTGAGCGGGATAACAAATATCCTGGTATTGGGGTGCTGACGCTACGACCGCACGCCCGTCATCACCATCCGCTCGGGCATAAGCGAGGCAACCCAGCCGCCGGAAGTGTCGCAGCAGGTATTCAGGGCCCTTCAACCATTGATCGCTTCGCTTCCCGTCGGTTACCGCATCGAAATGGGCGGCAGTATCGAGGAACCTCTCAAGGCGAATGTCGCGCTGATAAAGATTTTCCCGGCCATCGTCGCTGCCATGCTCATCGTCATCATTCTTCAGGTCCGCAGCCTGTCGACGATGACGATAGTGATGCCGACAGGGCCGCTGGGGCTTGCCGGCGTGGTTCCGATGTTGCTCGTTTTCAACCAGCCCTTTGGCTTCAACGCCATCCTAGGCTTGATTGGATTGGCGGGCATCCTCATACACAATACCCTGATCCTGACGGAACAGACCAAGGAAAACGAGCGGCCGGTCTGGATGACTACTATGCCGTCATCGAAGCGACCGTGCAGAGGACGCGACCCATTATTCTGACAGCACTCGCTGCCGTCCTCGCCTTCATTCCGATAACGCACTCGGTCTTCTGGGGATCTATGGCCTAGACGCTGATCGGCGCGGGCGTTAACACGCTTGGCGCGTTGATGCCAATACGCCGACGACATTGTCTTTTGCTTCCCAAGCGCAAGGTCATCGCCTTGTCTGCGGCCTGCGGCTCAACCTCCCTCGGATCGGGGCGTAGGGTTCTCCGGAAAATCCATAATCAGTTCATAGGCTGTGCTGCGCCCCCCAGCATCTCCTTTTCGGAGGATACCTTCCACTAGCAGGTCCGCAATGTCGCGGGACGCTGTATCCTGGGATGCGTTCGTTAGTTTCGCCCACTTCGTTGATGTAAGCTTGCCCTCGAAGTTACCTTCTAGCAACCTGTTGAGAACCTTGGCTTGTCGTGGGTTAAGATCATGCGCAGCATGCTTTTGCCAGAAATCATTCTTCAGCATGACGTTGTCGAGGGTTGCCAGCGCGCCTCCAACAGCGTTGCCCAGACGATCCAGAAACCACTCGATCCAACTCGTGATATCGAGAGCTTCATTGCTTGTGATCGATTGCAGGGCTTCGTAATAACCAATGCGCGACCTCTCGATAGCGGCAGACATGGAGTAAAGCCTCTGTGCGCCGCCGCCACTACGTGCAAGTGTCATGTCGGCGATTGCACGGGTTATGCGGCCGTTGCCATCACCGAAAGGATGGATGGCTACGAACCAAAGGTGGGCGACAGCCGCTTTTACGAGAGGATCGAGATCATGCGTTTCGTTGAACCATTCGAGGAAGGTCGACATCTCACGCTCTAAGCGATCTGCCGACGGCGCGACATGGTGAACTTTCTCGTATCCGAACGCGCCTGACACGATTTCCATACGACCGCCTGAGTCGTCACGCCAATTGCCGACACGCAGCTTGTGACCCCATTCGTTTCGTCCGGTCGGAAACAGTGCTGCATGCCATTGAAATAGCCGCTCTGCCGTTAGTGGGTGCGAGCAATTGATCGTGGCGTCGAGCGTGATATGGACAATACCCTCAACAGAGCGGTTCGGCGCCACGAACCCATCGATGTCGATACCGAGCCGCCTGGCTAATGATGATCGGACCTGCTGTTCATCTAGTCGCTCTCCTTCGATCGCCGACGACTTGACGACGTCGTCTGTCAGTGCCTGCAGGAACGTTGCCTCGCGCGTACGAAATCCGAGGCTCTCGACACGGCCGATAAGACGCCCCTGATCGAGGCGTACGGCCGCAAGCCTTGGTGCCAAGTGCTCGAGTTTCCATTCAAACTTCGGCCATTGGGGAGATTGCCAGATATAAGTCATAGTGGAGGATAAGATCCAGATGCGGAGAATAGCAAGTGCAATGTCCGCAATTATGCGGATATTATTCCGTGTAATCTCCGCGTCATAAGCATTTTGATCCAGAGTGCTGAGTTTCGGCAGAATTTGCGCCACGTTTCCATTTCGCGTTGTGTCACCTAATCTCACCTAGGGTGTTGACTGGAAACGTCTTTTGGTGGTGTGAGCGGATCGCTCCGAAATGAAAAAGTGGGTCAAATTCGTGCGATAATCAACAATCCAGGACAATGCTGCGGTTTATGAACTCGACTGACCGGTTGGCGTAACCTTAAATTTTTTCGACCGGTGCTCTTGAATCGGAAATTCCCAAAAACCAAATCGTTTGCCGCCAGCCGCTGAAACGAGGGCTGGCCTTGCTGGGAGCGCCGCCTTTGGGCGCTTCCGTACCCATGTTGCTTCAAGGAGGATATGGCTATGGCAACATCTTATGACTACGCACCGCTGTTCCGCTCGACCGTCGGCTTCGACCGGGTTTTTAATCTTCTCGAAAACGCACAGCGCGCCCGCTCGATCAGCGACTGGCCACCCTATGACATCGTCAAGACCGGCGATGACACCTACCGGATCTCGATTGCGGTTGCGGGCTTCACCCAAGACGATCTCGACATCACGTTTCAGTCCCACCTTCTGACAGTCACCGGCAAGAAGCAGGAAGCTTCCTCAGATGGCTACCTGCATCGCGGCATTGCCGGGAGGCCGTTCGAACACCGCTTCGAACTTGCCGACCATGTCCGGGTAAACGGAGCGGACCTGAGCAACGGTTTATTGTCGATTGATCTGGTGCGTGAGATCCCCGAGGCACTGAAGCCGCGAAAAATTACCATCGAAAGCGCCCCAGCTTTGGCATCTGCAGCTCCGGCACAGATCGAAGCGCAGAAGGCAGCGTAACCCGCATTGACTGCAGAACAAGGGCGCCGTGGCTACGGCGCCCATCAACATTCCGGGTTGGGAAGGAGAGAGCGATGAAACCCGATATGTTCAGACAGCCTGTTTCCATTCTAGTCGGCCTCGGCTTTCCGGCAGAGGTTCGCGGCGTGATGGACGCCTACCGGCATCTTTCCGAGTGGCCGGCCTCAAGCCGGGACACCGCCCATTCGATCGCGCTCAAGGCATGCAGTGCCGCGCTGCGTGGTGAAATCGAAGCCGAGACAGCGCGCGGCCTGTTTGCTGCCTTTGCCGAGAAACATGATCTGCTGGCGCCGGAAACCAATGTGATCGCCGCAACGCGCTTGCGGAGAGACAAAGATCCGCACGTGTTGTGAGGTGGTGGGACGATGCACGATTTGCTCCAGCAGGCCACCAACAATGCGATGGCGATGGGACCGACGGTCCTGCTTCAGGGTATGCAGCTTCGGCGACCGATCGACGTGGTGAGAGCGCCGGCCCTTTCCGTCGATGACAAGCGCGCCATTCTTGCAGCATGGGCGTCGGACTTTTACGCCGTCGCTTCCAAGCCAGCACTCCGTCAGCTACCGGGAACAACTCCTGTCTCGATCGATGAGGTGCAGGCTGCCCTGAAAGAACTCGATCAGCGCTACGGTTTTTGATGGCCGGCGCGTTCAGGCGGCCCGCTTCATCGACTTGGCGAGCCGCTTGATTGCCTGCTCCAGTGAGCGCTGTCCATCGCAATAATCCTGCCAGGCGCTTGTATTATCAAGAAGAGCCGGCGCGGTGCGGATCGTGAACCGCTTCGGATCGAGATCTGTCTTCACTTGGGCCCATGTCAGCGGCATCGATACGGTGGCACCGGCACGGGCACGCGGAGATAAAGGCGCAACAGCGGTCGCCATGCGGTCATTGCGCAGGTAGTCGAGGAAGATGCGGCCATTGCGCTGGTTCTTCGCCATCTTGATCAGATAAAGTTCCGGGTTCTCGCGCGCCATCTGCAGGCAGACGTCGTGCGCGAAACCCTTTGCCGCGGGCCACGCCAGCTTCTTGCCCTTCGCGACAGTAAGGGGCGTGACGACGTGAAGGCCCTTGCCGCCGGTGGTCTTGCAAAAACTGACGAGGCCGAGTTCCTCCAGCCGGTCACGCATCTCGCGGGCGGCTTCGACGACGGTGGAGAAGGGGACGTCCGGACCCGGATCGAGATCGAAGACCAGGCGACCCGGCACTTCAGGGAGTTTCGGCTCGCAATTCCATGGATGGAGCTCGACGCCGCCGATCTGCGCGATCGCGGCCAAGCCCTCGACGCGATCGATCTGTAAATACGGCTTCTTGTCGCCGAAGACCTGCACCAGTTCCAGAAGATTGGACGTCCCCGGCATCGCATGGCGCTGAAAGAACTGCTCGCCGCCGATACCGTCAGGCGTCCGGATGATCGAGCACGGGCGGCCCTTGATATGATCGATCAGCCAAGGGCCGACGGCCTCGTAGTAACGAGCCAGTTCCACCTTCGTGACCGGTTCGCCATCGTTGGCGTCCGGCCAAAGCGGCTTGCCCGGGTTGGAGATCAACACGCCCATGACATCTTCCTTGCCGCCTTTGCGCGGCGTCTTTGCGGGCCGTTTGGGCTTGGCCTGTGTCTCCGGATCGGGCGTTTCCACCTCAGCTGGTTCGACCGGCTTCTCGGCGACGACTTCCCCTGCTGGCTTGTCTTCCCGCAATCCCTTGAAGGCCGCCTGGCGGACAAGCCCGTCGGCGGTCCAGCCGGCGAACTCGATCTCTGCCACCAGATCCGGCTTCACCCAGACGACGTTGGGATCCTTCTTCGGCGCCCCAATCCCGGTGAACGGTGACTTGGACGTTTCCAGCGCGCGCAACTTGGGCAGCAGAACATCGACCTTGCCGGCGCCATAGCCCGTGCCGACACGGCCGACATAGACAAAATGGCTGCCGCGATTGACGCCGACCAGCAGCGACCGGAACTTGCCGTTGGTTGTGGCGTAGGCGCCGATCACCACCTCATGGCCGGCCCGGCATTTGGATTTGGCCCATGTCTCGGTGCGGCCGGATTGATAGGGAGCATCCGCCTGTTTGGAGACGATGCCTTCGAGCGATAGCTTGCAGGCCGACTTCAGAACGGCGTCGCCGCCGGTCTCGAAATGCTCGACGAAGCGCAGGCGGGGATCCTCGCCTGCGTCATCGAGCAGTTTCTGCAGCCGATCCTTTCGCTCGATCAGCGGCAGTTCCCGAAGATCCTCGTCAGCCTGGAACAAAAGGTCGAACGTGAAATATACCAGTTCGTCGGTCTTGCCTTCCGAGAGCGCCGCCTGAAGTGCTGCGAAGTCTGGCGCGCCGTTCTGATCGAGGGCGCAGATCTCGCCGTCGATGATGGCGTCAGGAAGCGCGGCGCCGGATTCGGCGATTGCCGGGTACTTTGCCGTCCAGTCGAGGCCCTTGCGGGTTTTGAGCGTCACCTGGCCGTTCTCGATGCGCATCTGAATGCGGTATCCGTCGAACTTGATCTCGTGGATCCAACCATCGGCGGCAGGCGGACGCTCGCGCGTCTCGCAGAGCTGCGGCGCGATGAAGTCCGGCATTGCGGCCTTCGCTGCTTTGGCAGCTTTGGCCGGCGCTTTCTTCTTGGTTTTGGTTTCGGCTTTGCGTTCTTCAGCAGCAAGGCCGTGATTGCTGTCCCAGACCGCATCCGCCTGGATCTCGCCACTCTGGACCATGAACGGCTTCGGCTTCCAGCCTTTGCCGGCGGCAATCGCTTCCATGGTTCGACCGGAGGCGACCGACGTTGTGTTGTCCTCGAGGACCGCAGCACCGTTCTCCTCGACCGAGAAGTCGTCATGATGTTTGATCAGCAGCCAGTTGGTCCGCTTGCCCCCGTCGTGGTCGTTGCGCATCCGCACCAGCACGAAGCTGCCATGCAGCCGCTCGCCTTCCAGGGTGAACTTGAAGTCGCCCTTGGCCAGCGCCTGCTCGGGCGTCTTGCTGCCTTCAGGCTCCCAATAGCCGCGATCCCATAACATCACCGTGCCGCCACCATACTGTCCTTTGGGGATCGTGCCTTCGAAGTCACCGTAGTCGAGCGGGTGGTCCTCGACCTCGACCGCCAACCGCTTGTCGTGCGGATCGAGCGATGGTCCCTTGGTGACGGCCCAAGACTTGAAGACGCCATCAAGTTCGAGCCGCAGATCGTAATGCAGCCGCGTGGCGTCGTGTTTCTGGATGACGAAGCGCCTGCGGTTCGATGCCTTCAGCTTCGCTGCGCCGCTCGGTTCTTGCGTCTTCTGAAAATCGCGCTTCTGCTTGTAGGTCGAGAGCTTGTCGCTGGCCATTGCTGTCCCCGGTTAAAATCCGCCTCCCGTCTCGGATGAGGACGGGGACGAGGCGCGGGCCGGACAGGTAAGACGCTCGGCTGCCGTTTCGTTGGCCGCGATGAGAAACCGGAAAAATCATCGCGTTCGTCATCCCTGTCACGTCCGGTTGACACAGCACGCGATCTCAACAAGCAAAAAGCAACAGATTGTTGTTTTGTTCCATGGATTTGAATAGGAGCGCCATCGGCTCTGAATGATCGACATGGTCCCGTCCGAATTGGTGTACGCGCGTTAGCATAACTGCGCTGCAGCGGGGGCGGTGTACCTCCTGAATGAACTCGGGCAATGGCGTATTCGGCTTCCGCGGGCTCGGCTCTTCCCAGGCAATCAGGGATGTCGGCGCGAAAAGTCCCTCATTGCGGTGAGAACCGGCATCAGATCACGGCCGGAAGCTGCAAGATCATATTCAACACGTGGAGGCTGCTCGTTGTAATCGTGTCTCCTCACGAGGCCATCGTCTTCGAGATCTCGAAGATGTTGCGTTAGCATTTTCTGCGAAACACCCGGAATATCCCGCAATAGCTGCGACGTCCGCATTGGAGCCTTTTCAAAAAGGCGGAACAAGATTGGAAGTTTCCATCGGCCCTCGACCATATTGAGCGTTCTCGTTACGTGAGCGACCGAACCGTCCGGGCCGAGGCAGACGTTTCGATCGTCTTCCAATTCCATAGGCACTTTTAAGTGCGTAATTGCCTCATTCACGGTGCTGTCCATTAGTTGCGTCCTCGTGAGAAGGGAGGTCGTGATGGATCTAAGACTCGGCGGTAAGGTGGCCTTGGTGACCGGCAGCAGCAAGGGCATTGGCGAAGGAATCGCTGAAGCGCTCGCTCGCGAAGGGGCAATCGTGATCGTTCATGGTCGAAACAGGGATAAAGCCGAAGAGGTTGCTCACAACGTCCGTAGCCGAGGCGGGCGCGCAGTTGCTGTTGTCGGTGATCTGACGAAAGACGACGACGTCGAGCACCTGGTCAATGAAGCGCAGGCTCTCGTTGGACCTGTAGAAATCCTCATCAACAATGCCGGTGGCTCCGGTCAATTGGAGGATTGGTCGATGACGCGAACCGAGACATGGGCGAGCGGATATGACCGGAATGTGCTTGCTGCCGTAAGGGTGACATCCCGCTTGCTGCCCAACATGCGGGCTGCGAAGTGGGGAAGGATCATAAACATCTCAAGCCTCGCGGGTTTGATGCCTCCGTCCAAAAAACCAGACTACGCCGCAGCAAAGGCGGCGATGATTGCGATGACCGCTTCGTTGGCAAAGGCCGTCGCACGTGAAGGCATTACGGCGAATACAGTCTCGCCCGGAACGATTCACAGCGCCAGTCTTGATGAAGCGTTCCGCAAGGCGGCCCTTACGCAAGGGCTTGCGCCAGATGCACCATGGCCCGAAGTCGAAAGGGTCGCACTGCCAATGTTCGCGCAAGTGCCAATTGGGCGGGTTGGCACAGTGGAAGAAATTGCCGATGCTGTCGCCTTCCTCGCGAGCCCGCGTGCGAGCTATATCACCGGGGCGAATCTGCGGCCTGATGGAGGAATGTGGCCCGGCCTCTAGACGGATACGAAAGGAGCGCCACGCCCACGGATCGGCAGTCGGTGCCGCTCCAAGTCCGACGAACCGATTGCGGCCTCTAGGACGCGAAACTGCACCAACCTTGAACTGTTGTTATAGCGTCGGCGAAATCATGTGGCGCCTCCCAGGGCAGATTATGTCCGCACCCGGCCACTCGATGCTCGTGTCGTGCTTTGAACATGGGGGCATGATCAGCCGTTCCGCCGGGCTTTAACGGATCTTGGGTCCCGTCGATAGTGATCGCGGGGACGGTTATGGGTGGCTTTTCGGCCAACCGCGTTTCCAGATCAGCCAGAGCGGGATCTCCCGCTGCGTTCCCGAAGTCGAACCGATAGGAGTGGATGACGACATCGACGAAGTCCGGATTGTCGAAAGAGGCCGCTGTCCGGTCAAACGTCGCGTCGTCAAACGCCCAGGTCGGCGACCACTGCTTCCAGAGGATCCTGCACAAATCGCGGCGGTGGAGAGCCAAGCACTCGCGGCCGCGCTCGTGCTGAAACAAATGTTAGTACCAGACAGCCTGTTCGAGGCTGGGCTGGTAGGCGTGGCCGAGCCGGTTCACATCGATAACGTCGTAACCCGCATAGGAGACCAGGCCGGCCACTCGATCGGGCCACAGTGCCGATGCAACGCATGAAGCAAGGCCGCCCCAGTCATAGCCGGCGAGAATGGCCTTCTCGATACCAAAAGCGTCCAGCAGATCGATGACGTCCTTGCCAAGAGCAGCCTGCTGACCGCTGCGCATCGTGGAGCTGGACCGGAAGCGCGTTGGACCAAAGCCGCGCAGGTACGGGACAATCACCCGCGCTCCCGCTTCCGCCAGGCGAGGGGCCACCTCGTCATAGGCGTGTATGTCGTACGGAAACCCATGGCTCAGCACCACAGGCCAACCTTCGGGCGAGCCGTGTTCAAAATAAGCAATTTCGAGTGTTTTGGTTTTGGCTGTTCGCATGGAGGTCCTCGCATCTGGAACTGCTTCGTGACGCACTCTCTTTGCGAGCGCCTCCCTTTGGCGGCGGTTTGGTTAGCTTTCCGGACGCTGAGAAGAGGGTGCGCACGCGGGTTATCATTGCAGTTGCTGTTCAACGACTGCGGTGAAATAGGAAGCCCCGAAAGGCAGGGCCTCGTCATTGAAATCAAACCACGCGCTGTGAAGGATCCGGCCATTGTCATCCGGGCCATTTCCGATCCACCCGTAGCATCCGCGGCGGTCTTCAAGCATGAAGGCGAAGTCCTCGACAATCATCGTCTGCGGCGGGTTTGTCTCGACCTTAGTGAATACCGATAATGCTGCAGCTTCGGCCGCTTGCGCCGCCGGCTCGGAGTTAACGAGGGTCGGATATTGCTGAGCGTACGACACCTTGCAGTGGGCACCTGTCGACAACGCTATACCTTCGACGACGCGGCGAAGCGCCGATTCCGCTGCCGCGCGTGCTCGGGGAGAGAAAGCTCTCACCGTCCCTCGAATGGTGACTGTGTTCGGCAAGACGTTGTAAGCGTCCCCACCATGGATCTGCGTTGCACTGACGACAAGGGCGTCGAGAGGATCAGTGTTTCGGGCCGCTATCTGCTGAAGCGCAACAAGGATATGGCCAGCCGTCAGAACGACATCAGCGCCCTTGTGTGGTTGCGCTGCGTGCATGCCCTTGGAGGACGCCTCTATCTCAAAGCTATCGCCCGACGCCATCATCGGGCCGGCCTTAACCGCGAAGGTTCCGATGTCCATTCCCGGCCAATTATGCAAGCCGTATATTTCGTCGCATCGAAAGGTTTCGAACAATCCTTCGCGGATCATTCGAGCCGCCCCGCCATCCGCGCCGCCCATTTCCTCTGCAGGCTGGAAGATGAAAACAACCCGGCCCGAAAAATTGCGGGTTTCGGCAAGATAGCGGGCGGCACCCAGCAGCATGGCTGTGTGCCCATCGTGCCCGCAAGCGTGCATGACGCCCATGTTTACCGAACGGTGTCCAAAATCGTTGCGCTCCTCAATCGCGAGCGCGTCCATGTCAGCGCGCAGACCAATGGAGCGTTGGCCGCTTCGACCCCCGTACAGGATGCCAACGACGCCGGTTCCGCCAATGCCTTCGCTGACCTCGATCCCGAAGGACCGAAGTTTGTCAGCGACGAACTTTGCTGTTTGATGCTCTTGGTATGAAAGTTCTGGATTGGCATGAAGATGACGCCGCCACTTGCTCATCTCATCGTGGAATTCTGCGATCCTGTTGATGACCGGCACAGTCAGTACTCCGTGTTCTGAATGTCGCGATAGGCTAGCTGGAGATGCTCCGTCAGGCGGTCAATTGCGCCATCCGCATCCGCGTTGCGGCAGGCCTGCAGCAGTTCGCGATGCTCGGCAGCCGATTTCTCCGATCTGACAACGATGGACTTCGCAATCGTTTCCGCAAAAGCAGATGCCCTGTTGAGATGCTCGATGGTCCTCATGAGCGTTCGCCGGCCTGACGGACGGTAGAGCGCATGATGGAATTCCCAATTCAACTGGGAGAGCTTGTAGAGGTCGCGTTCTGCGTCAGCTGCATCGAGCGCCATCTCTGCCTTGGCGAAATCAAGCTTTGTATGGTGCTCAAGCGCAGACTTGAGTGCAAGCGGTTCCAGCAGAAGGCGCATATCAAACAGATCGCGCACCATTTGCAAATCAGGTTGTGCAACACGTGCTCCCTTGAAGCCGACTGCCTCGACTAACCCTTCCTCGGCGAGTGACTGAAGCGCGTGCCGGAGAGGAGTGCGACTGATACTCAAGTGTCCCGATAAGGCTTCCTGCCTAAGTGGCTGACCGGGACGATATGTCCCACTCAGGATAAGCGTCCTAATCTTGTCGGTCGCCGCTTCCGACTGAGTCTTTTCAGTATCCGAAATCATAATTGTATCCAATAATAAAAATGCTGGGCTGTCAAGCAGCGGTACATGCGGAAGACTGAAGTAATGGCCTGGTTGCCACTCACTCCGATTTTACGTCGCTCGAACGTGTTATGGGCCCGGCGAACCAACCGCATGCCAGTTTGATTAGCTGTTTCTCAAGCGCCCTCGTGAGTTATGATGAAGCTCGGCGAGCGCGTCGTGGAGTGTCGGAGGCTGCGGATAGCCTCACGGCAAGAACGCAGTTAGCTTATTTTTTCCCAACTAAGCTGGTCGGCAGACCTGTGCATGTGGTCCGCTTGATTACGCGTCAGAAGTTCGAATTGGTTCGAGACCTGAAAGTTTAGGAGACGTAGCCGCCGCTCCCGATGTTTCAAGCCTCTGCGGCGATCCGGTTTGGGCCAGCAAAATCCAAATCTGTGAACCGAAGCTGTCCAGCTTGCCTACCCTTCCTAGCCGGCTGTCAGATGCTGAACAAGTTCGCGTACCCAGCGGTGGCCCTGATGTCCTTGGCTGCGCTCATGCCATATCAGCGCCACCTCGAAACTTTCCGACAGCCACGGAACTTCCATAACGTCGAGTGGAGGCCCGGCGGTCCGCAGTAGCCGTCGCGGTACCAGGGCGACGAGGTCGCTGGACGCAACCATTCCAGGAACGATCAGGAAGGTGGCCGCCGAGGCAGCAACCCTTCGCTGGCAGCCCTGTGCCGTCAGTAAGGCATCGACCGGCGTAGTGAAGCTTCCGCCGGACGGAGAGACGATCACCTGTTCGAGGCCGGCGAAACCCTCCACCGTCCGCGCCTCCCTGATCCGCGGATGCCCTTTCCGGCCAATGAGAACATAGCTCTCTTCGAACAGGCACTGAGTGCGAAGGTCCTGATGATTTGGATCAGGAGTGGCGATGGCGAAATCGACCTCGCCGTCTGCAAGTTGCCGGGCCAATGCCGGTGGGTTCAGGCGATGAACCGCGACGCGTATTCTGGGAGCTTGCGCGCGCAAAGCCAGGATCAGAGGGATTGCCACAGTGGCCTCGACATAATCCGTGCAGGCGATGGCCACCTTCAGCTCCGCGGTCTCCGGGGCGAACATGTCATGACTTTGAAGCATCTTGCGGAACTGGTCTAGCGATGCCCGCAGTGGTTCCAGCAGCTCGAGCGCCTTCGCCGTCGGAATCATGCCTCGGTGGGCAGGAACCAGCAGCGGGTCCTCGAACAGGTCGCGGAGACGGTTCAACTGAGCGCTGAGCGCTGGCTGGCTCAGGCCAAGCCGAGAGGCCGCCTTCGTGACGTTTCGCTCTGCGAGAAGAACTTCCAGGCTGACTAGGAGGTTGAGGTCTATTCGAGATGTATCCATCTGCTGGATGGTAGCACCAAAAGGAATCGATTTCACAGATACGTTGCGAGCTGCGATGACCATTTCCGCAAGGAGCGTCAAAGAAGCTCCAACAGCTGATGGAGGTCTATATGTCGATCGAAAGCAAACCCCTGGTCGTGGTGGCTGGCAGCCTGAGCAAGCAGGGCCGCAGCGTCGCCCAGTCCCTGTTGGGGAGCGGGCGGTACCGAGTGCGTGCCCTTACGAGCCGTATCGATTCCCCCGAGGCGCTTCGGCTGGCTGAACAGGGCGCCGAGCTTGTCGAAGTACCTCTCGCGCTTAATCACGGCAAGGATCTCGTCAAAGCATTCCAAGGCGCGCAGATGGCCTTCCTGATGACGCCAGGTGTCGTCCCGCCAGCGGGCTATGAGTTCGACATCGGGAAGGAGCTTGCAGACGCCTGCGTTCAGGCCGGCGTCGGCCACGTCGTCTTCAGCTCGCTGGAGAACGTCGACAGCATTACAGGTGGAACGAAGTTCGCGCCGCACTTCACGGACAAGGCAAGGGTGGAGGCCTACATCCGTGGTCTTCCGATCCGAAGCTCGTTCATTCAGCTCGCATTCTTCTACACCAACCTGCTCGAATACTATGTTCCGCGTAAGGACGGCGACGCGTTGGTTTTTCCGGTCTACCTGCCGGAGCATTTTCAAGCTCCGTTTGTCGATCCGCTGACGGCGACCGGGCCAGCGGTCCTGGAGATCTTCGATCACCCGGACACCTATACCGGTCATACCCTACCGGTCATCGGCGACATCCTCTCTCCGGCCGAGATGATCGAGACATTTACCCGCGTCACCGGGAAAAAGGCCGTCTACGCCTCCGCCTATAGCTCCAAGGAACTGGTAGACCACTTTCCCGAGTTTGCGAGGAACGAGGAGCTCGTCCGTGAGATCATCGGTATGGCGGAATATGCAGTAGAGCAGGGTTATTTCCGCAAGGACCGTGATCTCGAATGGAGCCGACGGATCAACCCAGCAAGCCTGAGTTGGGAGCAGTTCCTCAGGACGACGAACTGGAACGGCGATCGAAAAGCGTTTGGCATTATCTAGCCGCTAAGGATTGACGGCGACCGTAACCTGGGTGGCCGTCATCCTGCCTGTAGTGTCCTCCCGACGCCTTCGAAACTCAGCCGCTCGCAGGGTTGGATCCCTTCGGGGCGACGCTTCCGCCTGAACCTTATCAAGCCGCAGGATGTCGAAAGCGAAGGATCTCGGCGACGGCAATCTTCTCAGCTGTTTGCCCGCCCGACTAGCGGATCGTGTTCTCAAGCTCATCTTTGAGGCGCTCGGCATCCATCGGGACACAATAAACCGGCCTGCCGCGCTCCAATCGCCATCCCTCGGCAAGAAGGCCGGCATCCACTGCATCGAAGCCGAACTGGTCATAGAGCATTGCGACGACTGCCTTGTCGGCGGAATTGTCGCCGGCCAAAGGAAGGCCTCGACGTTGAGATGATCCTGCCAGTCGTCCACCCTTTTCGAGGTCGTCCATGACGATCGCATTGAACGCCTTGACGATCCGTGAGCGCGGCAGGTGACGCGCCAGCATTTCGCTTGTCGTTGTCTCGCTTGCGTCCAGTTCTGGAATGTTGCCGTCGCGTTCGACGTAGTAGTTGTTCGTGTCGATCACCAGTTTGCCTTCGAGTGGCTCAACCGGAATAGACCGATAGGCTGCCAGTGGAATTGCGATGATAACGAGTTCGCCGAAAGCCGCGGCCTCGTCCACCGTTCCTACTTGGCAGCCAATGCTGCGGCTCAGGCTGAACAGGGTCTGAGGAGCGCGCGAATTGCTCAACATTACAGAATGGCCCGAAGCGACAGCGAGCTTGCCGATTGCACGGCCAACCATGCCCGCCCCTATGATTCCAATTTTCATGATGTTTCTCCGATTGATTTCGCAAACATGGGTTTAATTGAGTGCCACATTGAGATAAATCGCCAATGCAAGCAGACATTCCCAACTGTAAGGGGGTAATCTTGGACAAACTTTCGAGCATGGCTGTTTTTGTCAAAGCCTCCGACCTGGGCTCTTTTGCCGCCACAGCAGAGGCCTTGGGAATGTCACCCCAAATGGTCGCCAAACATGTTGTGTTCCTGGAGGACCGACTTGGGACGGCGTTACTTCACCGCACGACGCGGCGACAAAGTCTGACCGACGTGGGAAGGGCGTTCTATGACCGCTGCAAGCAGCTGCTTTCAGACGTCGAGGCGGCTGAATCCGTTGCACTTGATATGCGTTCCCAGCCAAAAGGCGTGCTGCGGGTCAATGCTCCGGTGACCTTCGGTGCCTTTAGTCTGGCGCCGTTCGTGACGCGCTATCTCGACCGCTATCCGGACATGCGAATAGACCTTACTCTCAACGACCGTTTCGTTGATCCGTTGGAGGAGGGGTTCGAGGTGATGGTAAGGATCGGCGAGGTCGAAGACCCATCGCTGATCGCGCTTCCTCTCGCTCCCTATCGGCTGATTGCATGTGCGTCTCCGGACTATCTTATCCGGCATGGCACCCCTCGAATTCCTCTGGATCTGGAGCAGCATGATTGCCTTGCCTATGGCGACGGGCCGTCCTCGACTCCCTGCCGCTGGCGGTTCAGTCGCAGCGGCAAAAGCGAGGAGGTGCGTATCAGCGGTAGAATCCGTAGCAACGACTGGAAGGCCTTGTTGCATGCCTCGATCGCAGGCTATGGCATCACGTTGGGGCCGGAAAGTGTGCTGAACGCAGAAATCACTGCCGGGCGACTTGTCCAGGTGCTGCCCGACCACGAGGGTCCGTCTCGTCCAATGCACGTGATTTACCCCGTCGGGCGCCGGCCTACCGCCAAGGTACAAAGCTTCGTCGAAGCGCTATTGGACGAATTCGGGAAGGTTGACGCCGACTAGACAAGGCGGGAGTTCTGGCAACTGGTGAGTTCCGCAGATAGCGAGCGAACGAACTACTCATTACCGGGGTAGAGGGTCGATTTGGTTCGAAACCTAGATCCCAAAGGTCTGGCTGGAATTGTGTGCGAACACTCCGTCTTCCGGCGAGTGAACAGGAACCTGATTGAAGGACAGACGATGGCCGGCTTCTTTGAAGGTTTCACTGAACAGTATGTAACCACATCGCATGGCGAGATTCGTTTGCGGCATGGCGGGTCCGGCTTCCCAATCCTCCTTCTTCACGGGCACCCGAGAACGCATACGACCTGGTTCAGGGTGGCTCCCCGACTTGCGCGTCATTTCTCGGTTGTTTGTGCAGACATGCCCGGGTTCGGGCGGAGCTATCAGCCGAAAACACTCGCGGATAGTTCGGGAAAAGCGAAGGCCGCGGCATTACATGAGTGTATGGCAATTCTCGGTCACGACAGATTCGGGATCGCGGGCCACGACCGTGGATCGTATCGCGCATTTCGGCTGGCGATGGACTTTCCTGAAAGTGTGTCCGGCCTTGTCGTCATGGACGGCATTCCGATCTACGAGGTCTTGAGCCGCGCAGATTGGCGCTTTGCAAAGAGCTGGTGGCACTGGTTCTTTTTTGCGCAAAGCGAAAAAGCTGAAGCTGCAATCCGCAGCAATCCCGAACTTTGGTATCCTGCGGAAGCAGCCATTGGGTCAGGAAATAATCGGGATTACCTCACCGCCACCCGAGACCCTGAGGTGGTGCGTGGCATGCTTGCTGATTATCGCGCAGGACTTGAGTTTGATTACGACGATGACAAACGCGACAAGGAGTCTGATAGACACCTCCAATGCCCCCTGGGAGTTCTCTGGTCGCGGCAGGACGATATGGAAAGGCTGTACGGAGACCCAGCAGACCCCTGGTCGGACTGGAGCGACCGGATCGTGCTGCGGCATGGTATCGAAAGTGGACATCACATGGCAGAAGAGTCCCCTGATGAGGTTGCGAACCAGATTGAGGCATTCTTCGCACGAATACGATGAGCGTTCGCAGAGAAGAAGACCCGACCAACCCGGACGGTGGCTTGGCCGCATCAGCATTAGCGTTGTAGTGCAGGCCTAGCCCCTCCGATGGCATGCACGGCAGGCTTCTGGTAGTGTAGGACGTTGCGGTATCGTTAGGGGGCAGCCATGTCTTTGCTTGCGTTGCATCATGTATCGATCATCACCGCCGACCTTGGTAAATCATTGCCGTTTTATCGCGACGCGTTCGGCCTCACCGAGATCGCGCGGCCGAGTTTTTCCGTTAGCGGTGCCTGGCTGGCGTGTGGCGACCTACAAGTGCATCTTGTCGAATATCCGGAAGGCACGTTCCGACAGAACCCTGCTGTCGATCGTAACGACTGGCATTTCGCTTTCCGCACGGACAATTTCGACGACGCCGTCGATCGACTGATGCGACTTGGTTTCCGCGAAGACCTGCCTCAGGGCGATCCACATTGTCTGCTGATCTTTCGTAACGGCCTTGCCGGCTTTCCACAGCTCTACCTCCGTGACCCCGACTTCAATGTCGTCGAGATCAACGGAGCGCCGTAGTCACAGAGAGTATCCGTGATGATGAAGCTGGGCCGCCGGCAACCATGTTTTCTCGGCGGCTAGACTCACATTAAGCGCCAACATCGAAGCTAGAATCTCAAATTAAGTGCCGCACTATCTTTTTGAAATAATTGTATGCGGTGGACGTCGAGACTGATGGCGGCAGAATCCGCCCGCTTACAGATACGCTGGATTGAGAACGGGGGAGGCACTTCTATGGCAGCCAAAGCAGCTGGTACTTGGAAGAGCTTCTCCTAACTTGAGCCACTGTTTAGAAATAAACGCGATATGATATCCTCGATCACTGGGAGGACAAAGACCTCCCCCAGGAACCATACCAGCGCCTTGATGCTCGGACTGCTAGGCCGTCTGTCCGGCGTGAATGGGGTCATCTCCGCAGACAGTACAACCACAGTTGACATTTCGAAGACCATTGAGTTGAAGTTGGTAGGGCTTGGCAACCGAGAGGATTAACCGTGAGGAAATTCAGAATTAGTCTTATTGCCACCGCGGCCGTGGCATTCGCGATATCCAACGCATCCGCATCGATCCCGCGTCTTACAGCGCCGTCCGAGAGCCAGCATTCGATGAAACCATCCATGGTGCAAACAGCCAGCTTTGCGCAGGGGTGCAAAGATCCTAATTACGCGTGGTATGAGTACAGCGGTTGGGAAGCGATTGGTTGCATAATTAGCGGTCAATGGCCGTAAGGCATATGGCGGCGCCCGCCTTTCCAAGAACGGTTCGGCGGGCGTTCAGCGAGCTGCGTCGCGCCCGGCATTGATTATCGTCATCGATCTGGATCCGGGTTCAGATGCCGCAGCAGCCATATCGTCTCGATGGCGCGTCGGCGACACGCCAAGCCTGGCAACGGCCACTAAGATTCAGGTGCTTATAGTTTCGGCTGATTTGACAGTACCTGTAAGCTCGCAAAAAATCGCGCGATAGAACGAGCGATTTTTGCGGTAGTCTCGTAGATCACTGGTCAATGTCACCGCCACGCCAGCAGAACCCGCGCAAAGGCATGTAACGACGTACGACGTCATCTTGCGATCGCCTGGCCAGCGACCTTGATATTCGCGAACAAGGCTGCCGTTATCCGTTATGGAATATTCATCTCCAACCTGACTGTAGAGATGCATTTCTTTTACGGCCTCGAACAGTGCGTCAGACAAAAGCTTCCGTAGCGTCCGTCTTAGAAATCATCATCGACCTCCTTCACGCTTTGACGGACGCTCTTGGGCA
>NZ_JBAOJM010000012.1:0-155923 GCF_037083425.1 Agrobacterium sp. CCNWLW32 | reverse complement strand
CTGATGGTCGTTTCCTTTCAGGTGGCCATCAGTATCGGTGCGGTTTTCGGCGGCTATATCGTGGATTCCTACGGTGCAACTGCTCCGCTGGCTCTGACCGCGATCCTGGCTGCATCCACGGTCGCTCTGGCCTTGCTGCAGCGTCCTGATTGATTGTTGCCTTTTCCTCCTCGCACCCTTTGGAGGCAAGGCACCTGATTACGCGCAATTGTGCTGGCGTTGCCTGACGCCAGCACGCATGTTTTTAACGCTCCCGGTCCCCCGCTCTCGGTATCGCACTGTCGTTCCTGCGCATCTGCATGCCGCCACACCGGAAATGTTTCTTGGCCGGCGACGCTGGTTTGCTGTCGCAAGCGGCAAAACGATGAAGAATGCGTCGCGGAAAGGCTGATCTAGCCACAGGCTTGATGGGCACATTCCCTGCTACGATCTGATACATAAATGCGGGTTTCATGAAACATGCCGGATACCTCCGGCGCAGATCATTGCCTGATCTTTTTCGGATCAGGCAGGATGTTTCATGAAGAGCCAGATTTTCTTTGCCGTCGTTCTCTCGGTTGCGGGAGCAGGTTTTGGGGCCGCTTATTCGAGCTTTGCGGACACGCCGCCGGAAAACGCCTCTCCCATCTATGGCGTCACTCTTCCCGAAGGATATCGTGACTGGAAGTTCATCGCGCCCGCGCAGGAAGCGCCGCCGCTGGACGAGCTTCGCGCTGTTCTGGCAAACGATATCGCCGTCAACGCCTACAAGAGCGGAACCCTGCCCTTTCCCGATGGCTCGATACTGGTGAAGCTTGCCTATAAGCGGCAGCAATCCACCGAGTTTCCTCCGGCCACGGTGCCGGGAGCGGCAACCACCGTGCAGGTGATGGTGAAAGATTCCAAGAAATATGCCGGCAGCCACGGCTGGGGCTTCGGGCGGTTTGTCAACGGCAAGCCGGTGGATGCCGCACAGCATGAGACCTGTCTCTCCTGCCACGAAGGCAACGTCAAGGACCATGATTTCGTCTTCACGCGCTATGCGCAGTGACGAATGACAGGCTTCGCTTTCGCGGCCGTGCGCCGCTGGCGGCTTTTACACTCGAATACAAATTCACCGAAGCCCCGACACATCAGGGATACGTGAGACCGGGAAATTGGCGCCATCACCGGGTCGCCTTCGCCGCCCGGAGCCGCAAATTCCTGCCTGAAAGGACAAGATGATGACGTTTCTGGTCATTGCCTATCTCGGAGGGGCGCTGACAATTCTCAGCCCCTGTATCCTGCCCATCCTTCCCTTCGTTTTTGCGCGGGCCGGGCAACCGTTCCTGCGCAGCACGCTGCCCCTGCTTACGGGAATGGCGGCAACCTTTTGCGCCGTCGCGACGCTGGCCGCGGTGGGCGGCAGCTGGGCAATCAGCGCCAATGAATATGGCCGGCTCGCGGCTCTTGCGCTGCTTGCGGTCTTCGGCGTCGGGCTGGTCTCGCCCCGTGCGGCCAGCATCATCACCCGCCCGGTCGTCGAACTCGGTAACCGGCTCGCCAATGCCGCCGGCAAGCCCGGGTCAGTACCGACGATTGCGGGCTCGCTGATACTCGGCATCGCCACCGGCCTTTTATGGGCGCCCTGCGCCGGACCGATCCTCGGGCTCGTGCTGACGGGGGCGGCCCTGAAGGGGGCCAATCTGGAAACGAGCCTGCTGCTTGCCGCCTATGCCGCCGGGGCAGCGACATCCCTTGCCGTCGCCATCCTCATCGGCGGCCGGGTATTTGCGGTTATGAAGCGGTCTCTGGGTTTCAGCGAGCGGATTCGGCAGGCGCTTGGCGCGGCGGTGCTTGCCGGCGTCACGGTCATCGCACTCGGGCTGGATACGGGTGTCCTGTCGCAGATTTCCTATGCGAGCACGGCATCCTTCGAACAGCGGGTGCTCGATCGGCTCCAAACCGCCAAAGCGCCTGAAGTGACGACGGCGGCAGGCGGCAGCGCAGCCGCGGCCCGGTCGGAGCTGCCGGTTGAGGGCAAGGCCCCATCCCTCGATGGCGCCGTCCAGTGGCTCAACTCCCCGCCGCTCACGCGGGAGCAATTGCGTGGCAAGGTGGTGCTCATCGACTTCTGGACCTATTCCTGCATCAACTGCATCCGCACCATTCCCTATGTGCGTGCCTGGGCGGACAAATACCGGGATCAGGGCCTCGTCGTCATCGGCGTTCACGCCCCCGAATTCGCCTTTGAAAAGAAGATCGACAATGTCAGACAGGCCGTCGCCGGCTTCAAGATCGATTACCCGGTGGCAATCGACAATGACTACAGGATCTGGCGCGCCTTTGATAACAGCTATTGGCCGGCGCATTACCTGATCGATGCCAGGGGCCAGATCCGTTACCACCATTTCGGCGAGGGCAATTACCGGCAGACCGAAGAGGCGATCCAGGACCTGCTGCGCGAGGCCGGCAGCAGCGCCTCCGCCAGCGCGCCGGTGAGCCCGGAGGCGAAAGGAGCCGAAGCCGGTGCGGATATCGGGCACATGCGCTCGGGCGAAACCTATATAGGCTACCGGCAGGCTCGCAGCTTCGCATCCAACGAGGCGATGCGTGCAGACACGCCGCGCGACTACTCCGTCAAGACGCCTTCCCTCAACGAATGGGGACTTTCCGGTACCTGGACGGTTGGCGCGGAAGCGGCCACACTTGATGCGGCTGATGGCGGCATAACCTACCGCTTCAGCGCCCGTGACCTGCATCTGGTCCTTGGGCCGGCAAACGCCGGAAAACCGGTTCGTTTCCAGGTCACCGTCGACGGGCATCCGCCGGGTGCGGATCATGGCGCCGACACGGATGCCGAGGGCAATGGCGTCGTCACCTCAACCCGTCTTTACCAGCTCGTCCGCCAGACCGGCGCCGTCGAAGCGAGAACCTTTGCCATCCGCTTCCTCGACCCCGGCGCGCAGGCCTATGCCTTCACTTTCGGCTGACCCGGATTTTCCTCCCGTTCCCATCAAAACCAAAGGAGAAATATGATGCACCATCGTCTCATGCCAAAATTCGCGCTTGCCGTCGCAACCGCGCTGATCGCCTTTGCCGCACAAGCGGCAGAGGTGAAGAATATCGTCATCGTCCATGGCGCGCTGGCCGATGGTTCGGCCTGGCGCAGGGCGACAGACATCCTTGAGAGCCGTGGTTTCAACGTCACGATCGTGCAGGAGCCCATCACCTCTCTTGCCGATGACGTGGCGGCCACCAACCGTGTTCTCGATCTCCAGCAGGGGCCGAGCCTGCTTGTCGGGCACAGCTACAGCGGGATGGTGATCTCGGAAGCCGGCAACCGGCCGGATGTGGCCGGGCTGGTCTATGTCGCCGCCTTCCAGCCGGAGAAAGGAGAGAGCCTTCTCGACCTCGCCGGCTCCAAACCGCCGGCCGGCAACGGCATCAAGCCGACGAAGGATGGCACGTTCCTTTATCTCGATCCCGCCGTCTTTGGACAAGATTTCGCCGGCGATCTGCCGCGTGAGGACGCGGCCTTCATGGCAAGAAGTCAGGTCTTCGCCGCCAAGGCCGCCTTTGCCGCCAAGGCCGGCGAACCCGCCTGGAAAACCAAAAAAAGCTGGTCGATTGTCGCAACGCAGGACCGGTCAATCAACCCCGATCTCGAACGTGACATGGCCAAGCGCGCCGGCAGTGCGGTGACCGAGATTGCTGCAAGCCATGCGGTTTTTGCCTCCCAGCCCGATAAGGTTGCAGACGTCATCGAACAGGCCGCCCGGCAATCTGCGAAATAAACCGCGCCCGCCTCGAAGTCCAACACAGCCGCCCCAGACACCGGGGCGGCTGATTGCGTCCAGAGGGCTGACCGAATGTATCAGTCTGTATCCGGAATGCCCCCTGCTACAAAACCATTCACATTCGTCCCCCTTGGGACACATCGAGGATACACGCACCGCGTTACCTGCCCGCATCCAACATGGACAGGAGAGACAGCAATGAATTCCGAGATCAATTTCCAGCGCCGCCGCTTCTTCGGCATTGCCGCAATGACGGTTGCCGCCGTCGAATTCGGGGCCGCAGGCCTTGCTCATGCCAAGGGCGAAGCGCCTTCGCCTCAGCCGTCAACCGGACACGAGGGAGCCACCTCCTTTGGCGCCCTGAAGCAGGTTGAAGCGGGTGTACTCAGCGTCGGTTATGCAGAAGCCGGCCCCGCAGACGGCCCAGTCGTGCTGCTGCTGCACGGATGGCCTTATGACATCTACAGCTATGTCGATGTCGCACCCATCCTTGCATCGGCTGGATATCGGGTACTCATCCCCTATCTGCGCGGATATGGCACGACCCGTTTTCTCTCGGACGACACGGCACGCAACGGACAGCAGGCGGCGCTTGCGGTCGACATGATCGCCTTTCTCGACGCACTCGGCGTCAAACAGGCCGTCGTGGCCGGTTATGACTGGGGCGCTCGCACCGCCGACATCATGGCCGCACTCTGGCCCGAGCGTTGCACCGGGCTCGTGTCGGTCAGCGGCTATCTCATCGGCAGTCAGGAAATCAATAGAAAGCCACTTCCGCCCAAGGCGGAACTTTCGTGGTGGTATCAGTTCTATTTCGCGACGGAACGCGGCCGTGCGGGTTACGCAGCGAACACCCGCGACTTCGTGCGCCTGATCTGGCAGACGGCATCTCCGACCTGGAAATTCAGTGACGAGACCTTCAATCGTTCGGCCCCCGCATTCGACAATCCCGACCATGTGGCCATCACCATCCATAACTACCGCTGGCGGTTGGCACTGGCAGACGGGGAAGCCAAGTACGATAATTACGAGCGTAAGCTTGCGAAACTTCCCGTCATCACCGTGCCGACGATAACGCTGGAAGGCGACGCGAACGGCGCTCCGCATCCGGACCCTTCCGCCTATGCATCGAAGTTTTCCGGCAAATACCAGCACCGCAACATCATCGGCGGCATAGGCCACAACCTTCCGCAGGAAGCGCCAGAAGCTTTTGCCAGGGCTGTTCTGGACGTCGCAAAGCTTTAAACTTGCCGAAGCCCGCGAACCGTTGTCTTACTGCATGTGACAGCGGGGCGCGCGGTAGCGGGCCACTCGAACCGTCCGGACGACGAAGGCATCCAATGGACCATATCGACCATATTCTCGTCGTGGACGACGACAGGGAAATCCGGGAGCTGGTCTCCAGCTACCTGAAGAAGAACGGCCTGCGCACGCGCGTGGCGGCCGATGGACGGCAGATGAGAAGTTTTCTCGACGGCAATACCGTCGATCTCATCGTGCTCGACGTGATGATGCCTGGCGATGACGGGCTAGTTTTATGCCGAGAGCTGCGGGCGGGGAAACACAAAGCCACGCCGGTGCTGATGCTGACGGCCCGCGATGACGAGATGGATCGCATTATCGGGCTCGAAATGGGCGCCGACGACTATCTGTCGAAGCCCTTCGCTGCCCGTGAGCTTCTTGCGCGGATCAAAGCCATACTGCGCCGGACGCGGATGCTGCCTCCCAATCTGCAGATCAGCGAGGCCGGGCAGCTCCTGACCTTTGGTGAGTGGCGCCTCGACACGGTGGGCCGTCACCTGCTCGACAGGGAGGGCACGACCGTGGCCTTGAGCGGCGCCGAATACCGGCTCCTCAGGGTCTTCATCGATCATCCCCAGCGCGTCCTCAACCGGGACCAGCTGTTAAATCTCACGCAGGGCCGCGATGCCGAACTTTTTGACCGGTCGATCGATCTTCTCGTGAGCCGCGTTCGCCAAAGGCTGGGGGATGACGCGCGCGAACCCGTCTACATCAAGACCGTGCGGGCGGAGGGCTATGTCTTTGCGGTGCCCGTGGAGATTTCGGAGCCGAGGATATGAACGGCCCACGCCTGCTCGCCGGCTGGTGGCCGCGCTCGTTGCGGTCCAGACTTTTCATCATCCTGCTTGCGGGCCTCGCCATTGCCTACGGTCTGTCGTTCAGCATCCTCTTTGCCGAACGATATATGTCGGCAAAGGCGATCATGCTCGGCACTCTTGAGCAGGATCTGGCTGTATCGATCGCCATAATCGACCGCCTGCCTGCGGAAGAGCGGGCGCAATGGGTCCATCGCCTGAGCCGCAGCAATTATCAACTCGTCCTCGGCCCGGGTGTTCCAGGTGTTTCCGACATGTCCGGCCGCGGCGCTGAAATTGCGCAGAGGATCGAGGAGGCCGCAGGACACCGTTTCCCCGTCAAGGTCGAGTCCATTCCCGGCGACGGCAAGCGGCTTCAGGCGCATCTGACGCTATCGGACGGCTCGCCCCTGACAATTGACGTGACACCGCGCGGCGTGATGCCGCTGGCGGAATGGCTGCCTTATGTCTTCGCCGCGCAGATGGCGCTTCTTCTTCTGTGCACCTGGTTTGCAGTGCGACAGACGACCAGACCGCTCAGCGCGCTGGCTGCGGCAGCCGAAGCGTTGGATCCGGGCGAAAAGGGGTTGCCGATGAGTGAGAGCGGCCCAAGCGAAGTTGTCCACGCCGCCCGCGCCTTCAACGCGATGCGCGATCGCGTCGCCCAATACCTCGAGGAGCGGGTCCAGATTCTCGCGGCGATTTCGCACGACCTGCAGACGCCCATCACCCGGATGCGGTTGCGGGCCGACATGGCAGACGATACGCCGGAAAAGGAAAAGCTGGTCAGTGACCTGCGTGAAATCGAACGTCTAGTACAGGATGGTATCGCTTATGCACGCAGCGCTCATGGCAATGGCGAGAAATCCTCACGTATCGATCTGGCCTCTTTCATCGACAGCCTAGCCTACGACTATCAGGATACCGGAAAAGCAGTCACGGTTGACGGTATGGTGCGCGGCACAGTATCGACAAAGCCACATGCCCTGCGAAGAATCCTGACGAACTTGATAGATAACGCACTCAAATTCGGGGGCAGTGCGGAAATCAAGGTCGACCGGCGCACTGAAGGCACCGTCGTCATCACGGTGCTCGATCGTGGGCCGGGCATCCCCGACGAGATGCTGCAAAATGCCATGCAGCCCTTTTTCCGGATTGAAACCTCGAGAAACCGCGACACCGGCGGAACAGGACTCGGACTTGCGATCGCGCAGCAGCTCGCCGGAACAATCGGCGGCTCGGTGCGCCTCTATAACAGGCAAGGCGGCGGGCTTGCAGCCGAGGTGGCTTTTGCCTGAGAGGGACGCAGGTCAACGATAACCAGTAACAACGATACTTTTCGATACAGTTTTGCAGTTTCCGGAAACATGCCGGATACGCCGATCCGTCACAAAGCTCCTATCACGAAACGCCGCAACAGCGGCAAAATGAAAGGAACCTCCCGTGACCAAGATCGAGACTGTTCTTTATACCGGCAAGACCCACACGACCGGTGGGCGTGACGGATCGGCGCAAAGTGACGATGGCGCGCTTGGCATCAAGCTTTCCCCTCCGGGCAGCGGAAAGCCGGGCACGAATCCCGAGCAGCTCTTTGCGGCAGGTTGGTCGGCATGTTTCATCGGCGCCATGACAAAGGCGGCGGCAAAACACCAGCTCCGGCTTCCAGCCGACACCACTGTCGATGCGGAGGTCGACCTCGGCACAACGGGTGGCGAATTCTTTCTGCAGGCTCGCCTGACTGTCAGCCTGCCCGGTATCGATCGTCCCATCGCGCAGACGATAATAGAGGATGCCCACCAGATCTGCCCCTATTCGAAGGCAACCAGGGGGAACATCGATGTTACGCTCAAGCTCGCTTAAGCCGATTGTTTCCGCCCGTGCGTTTGTCGTCGCCATCGTGTTTGCGGCGATATTCGCAGCACCGTGCGTATATGATGCTACATCCGACGAGCCCTCGCCGCTTGCAGGACTTCTGGGCGCAGTTTCATCGATGTGACCACAAGGGAACGGCTCGGCGCCCGCCGCAGCCGTTTTCGCGTTTCAACTTCTTCCTGCCATCCCTCTGATCAACTCAAGGAAGCCTGCCTGCTCCCCATGCGGCGCGCCTCCAGCGCGTTCCGCGGCGGCCAGACGAGCCGGATTTCCAACCATCTTAAACGAGGCCAGATCAATGCGATCAATTGAACACATCTATGTCGACGGTAAATTTGTGGTGCCAGACGGCAATGAACGGCTGGACCTTTTCAATCCGGCAACGGAAGAAAAAATCGGCGATGTCCGGCTTGGCAACGCCGATGATGCAAGGGCCGCAGTGGAAGCCGCGAAACGCGCTTTTCCCGCCATGGCAACATCCACCAAGGCGCAGCGTATCGATATGCTGCGCAGCCTGCGCGATACGATCGCAGAGCGACCGGATGAGCTCACGCAGGTCATGACCGAAGAATACGGCGCGCCCGCTTATTTCACGGCTTTCTCCGTTCAAAACGCAGCGTCGATTTTTGATGTTATGGCTGAGACCGTGGCGAACTACGACTTTGACCGGGTCGTGGGCAAAAGCACGGTCACGATGCTGCCGCGCGGCGTTCTCACCGCCATCACGCCCTGGAACAGCAATTTCGGTTTTATCGCCACCAAGCTTGCGCATGCAATCGGTTCAGGCTCGTCCCTCGTCATCAAACCGGCCGAACAGAGTGCGTTTCAGACGGATATTCTGGTGAGAAGGCTGCATCGGGCCGGCCTGCCGGCAGGGGTTTTCAACATTGTCAACGGCACGGGTCCGGTGGTCGGTGCGGCGCTGACGCAGGATCCCGACGTTGCGACCATCAGTTTCACCGGTTCCACCCAGGCTGCAAAGATCATTCAACGCGCGGCTATCGACGGCATGAAAAGAGTGGTTCTGGAGCTGGGAGGAAAAGCACCCACCATTATCCTGCCGGATGCCGACCTCGACAAGGCCATACCTGTCGCCCTGATGTCGGGCTTTGCAAACAGCGGCCAGGCCTGCGTCGCGGGTACCCGCATCCTGGCTCCGCGGTCCCGTCTCCCCGAGATTGCCGAGCGGTTGAGGATGGCGGCTGAAAAATTCAAAGTTGGCGATCCCCGTGATCCGGAGGTTCGGGTAGGCCCTCTCGCCAGCCTTGCCCAGTGGGAGAGGATTCAGACTTACATCCGGCTTGGTGTCGAAGAAGGAGCAACCCTGCTGACAGGCGGAACCGGACGACCGGCCGGGATTGAAAAAGGATGGTTCGCCCGCCCGACAATTTTCGCAGATGTCACGAACGAAATGCGCATCGCCCGCGAAGAAATCTTTGGTCCCGTCCTGTGTCTTCTCGCCTATGAGGACGAAGATGAGGCCGTCGAGATCGCCAATGATAGCGATTACGGATTGCAGGCCTATGTGCTTGGATCCGACCTCAGACGTGCCGAACACATAGCCGCAAGGCTGATGGCCGGCCGCGTCGTCATCAACGGCGCACCGCACGATCCTCGCGCCCCCTTCGGCGGTTTCAGGCAATCCGGTATCGGCAGGGAGATCGGCGCCTTCGGTCTCGACGGCATGCTCGAACCGCGAGCCGTTCTCACCCCGTAACGCGAGAAGTCTGCAGCGCCGGTCACGGCGCACTCTCCGTTCTGCTTCAGGCCGACTTTGTATCCAGAAGTGTCAGCCGTGCGAAAACCGACGTTTGGTGACGCAACAGCAGGTCGAAAGAAACAGCCGGGATACGATCAACATCTACCTGTTTCGGACGCGAAATGGTCGCGGAACACACCGATATGGAGAGAAATATGACCGACGTCCTTCACCCGGAAAAAGGCGGGCACGGCACCGCGATTGTCCTTGGGTCTGCAATGGCCGTGTTGATGGCCTTCACCCCTGCCTTGGCAGTTGAGACTGTCAAACCACCCCAATCCGAAACCGCCTCTGCCGACGACAGCATCCGGCCGTTCCAGGTTCATGTCGATCAGTCACAGATTGACGACCTCAAGGCCAGGATCAGGAATGCGCGCTGGCCGGATAAGGAAACCGTTGGCGATATCTCCCAGGGCATCCAGCTGGCGCGGGTTCAGGATCTCGTTCGATACTGGGGCAGCGACTATGACTGGCGAAATGCAGAGAAAGAACTCAACGCCTTGCCGCAGTTCATCACCACGATCGACGGCGTCGACATCCACTTCATTCATGTCCGCTCACGCCATCCCAACGCCTTGCCTGTCATCCTCACCCACGGCTGGCCGGGTTCAATCTTCGAGTTCACAAAAGTTATCGGCCCGTTGACGGACCCGACCGCTTATGGCGGCAAAGCCGAAGACGCGTTCGACGTGATCATTCCCTCCATCCCCGGCTATGGTTTTTCAGGCCATCCGACCGATCTGGGCTGGGGACCGGACCGTGTTGCGCGCGCCTGGGACACCCTTGTGAAGCGCCTCGGCTACACGCGCTATGTTTCCCAGGGCGGCGATCATGGTTCGGTCATTTCCGATGCGCTTGCCCGGCAGGCGCCAAAGGGTCTGCTCGGCATCCATCTCAATATGCCGGCCACCGTTCCCGCTACGCTCATGAAAGCCATCAACAGCGGTGATCCGGCCCCTGCGGACCTGTCTGCGCAGGAACGAAATGCCTATGACTCGCTCAAAGAGTTTTTCGGCAGGAACGCTGCCTATGGCGCAATGATGGTCACAAGACCGCAGACGATCGGCTATTCCCTGTCGGATTCACCTGTCGGTCTTGCATCCTTCATCTACGAGAAATTCGCGCAATGGAGCGACAGCAATGGCGAGCCCGAAAGCGTGCTTTCCAGGGATGAAATGCTCAACGATATCACGCTCTACTGGTTGACCAACAGCGGCGCGTCCGGCGCGCGTTTCTATTGGGAAAACAACAACAACAACTTCAGCGCGGACGCCCAGAAGACAAGGGACATCAAGATCCCCGTCGGCATCACCGTTTTCCCGAAGGAAATCTATCAGGCGCCGGAGAGCTGGAGCAGGCAGGCCTATCCATCGCTGACCTATTATCATCAGGTCGATCATGGCGGACATTTCGCCGCCTGGGAGCAGCCCGGGATCTTCTCAAGAGAGCTTCGTGACGCTTTCAGAAAGCTGCGCTGAGAGACGTCATTCTGGAAGCGCGGTTCCCGGACCGCGCTTCACCACATCCTCGTGTTGCTGTCCGATTTAACGCTTGGGCGTTTCTGCACCAAAAAAGCCGTCGCTCGACACCAGTCGAGGAACGGCTTTTTCCGTATCTGAGGCCAGGAGATTTCAGGCCGCAACCGCGACACGTTCCGCCATCCACTGATCCAGCGCAGATCGCAGCATTGATCCGGACACGGCGTCCGTGGAGGCGATCCTGATCAGGTATTTTGCGGCGTCAACGGCTATCGAGCAGCCGATCGGCAGGCGGTTCTCTGCGCAGAACTCATTCAAAACCCTGCGGATCGACAGAAGCGACACTGCGTTGGTCATCTCGGATCTCCATCATGAATAACGATATTGCGTCACTTGATGGAGAAGCGTTGTGTCGAGAGTTTTCCACCGAAACCGAAAACGGTACCTCGATGTAGTCAGACTGGTTGCTGATACAATAAGCTACCGTCGAGGACGGCGATCGCATCGATCAGTCCTGAAATTTCGTTTCGTCGCTCGACGGCTCCGGGTTCGCGTCGATCCGGTTTTCCGCCTCGGCCTGCGGGGACAGAGGAAGCTCCAGCTGAATATCCTCCATCTCGGGCAGGCTTGCGATGCCGTCACGAAGGGCAAGGTCTTCATAAGATGGTTTGAACGGCATCGGAATCTCCTTCCGCGCGAGAAATTGGCCGCCATCCGCTTTTTCCGGCGGCGGCCGTTTCCGGTGATCAGCTCTTCACAAAGGCCAGCAGATCCGGATTGATGACATCGGCATGGGTGGTCAGCATGCCGTGCGGATACCCCTTATACACCTTCAGCGTACCATTCTTCAGCAGTTTGACCGACAATTCGGCAGAATCTGCGATCGGCACGACCTGGTCGTCATCGCCGTGGAGAACGAGCGTCGGCACCGTGATCGCCTTCAGGTCTTCCGTCTGATCGGTTTCCGAGAAGGCTTTTACACCGTCATTATGGGCCTTGGCGCTACCCATCATGCCCTGACGCCACCAGTTCTGGATGACACCGGGATAGACTTTGGCATCCGGACGGTTGAAGCCATAGAACGGACCGGTCGGCACGTCGAGGAAGAACTGGGCGCGGTTTTCGGCTACGCCCTTGCGGAAACTGTCGAAGACCTCGATCGGCAGGCCGCCGGGATTGGAAGGCGTCTTCAACATCAGCGGCGGAACGGCGGAGACGAGCACGGCCTTGGCAACGCGGCCCTGCGGCTCGCCGAATTTGGCGACGTAACGCGCAACCTCTCCGCCGCCGGTCGAGTGGCCAATGTGAACCGCATTCCTGAGATCGAGATGTTCGGCAACGGCGGATGCATCGGCGGCATAATGATCCATGTCGTGGCCGTCGCTCACCTGCTGGGAACGGCCGTGGCCGCGACGATCATGGGCCACGACGCGGTAACCGTTCTGGGCGAAGAACAGCATCTGCGCGTCCCAGTCGTCGGAGGACAAAGGCCAGCCGTGATGGAAGACGATCGGCTGGGCATCCTTCGGACCCCAGTCCTTGAAATAGATATCGACGCCGTCCTTGGTCTTTACGAATGATCCGGTCATTGGAAATGCTCCTTCGTTGCGGGATGGGATGGATTTTGAAAAGGCTGTTGATGGCATGGCCATCGCGGTGGAAAGAGCGGCGCCGGCCAGCAGAACATACCGTCTGGAAATTGCGAGCTCGATAGGATTGTCGGTCATTTCGGTTTCCTGCCTGGTTTCAGCGGGCGCGGCGGGTGGTTTCAAACAGGAACCAGGTGCGGCGCTCGGTCTCGTCGATCCAGTTTTCGATCAGGCTGGTGGTGGCGTGGTCGTTGAGGTCGGAGGTGAGGCTGTGCGTTTGCCGCAGGATGGCGGTAAGCTGCTTGTTGTCCTCACGCAGTTCGGCAAGCATATCCTCCGGCGTGACGAAGTCGGCGTCATTATCAAGGAGACGCTGGAGGCGGCCGATATGGCCGATGGAGCGGATGGTCGTGCCGCCGATCTTGCGCGCCCTTTCGGCAATGTCGTCGGTCATCGCAAAGATCTGGGCGCCCTGTTCGTCCAGCAGCGTGTGATAATCACGGAAATGCGGACCGGAAACATGCCAGTGGAAATTCTTGGTCTTGATGTAGAGCGTGAAGACATCCGCCAGCAGCGCGGTCAGCGCAGCGGAGATGTCGCGGCTCGCTTCAGCGCCAAGGTCGGTCGGCGTTGCGAGTGGAAGCTTGCGGTTTTTGGCGGCTGTGGTCGTGTCCATGATCGTTCTCCTTTTGCAATCGACCGCCCGTTGTTGAGCGCCCCTGTTGCGGCTGTCTGATCGGCACCGAGGATAGAAAGAAGGATGGCTCGGGAGAAATCGGCTGCTGGTACAGTCCACCCGATACCTAAGTGTAGTTTCGGCAATTTCGAACCCGGGATAGTTTTCGCCTGTCGCCCCGCCCCAGGGCGATTGGCTCGCAGAAGCCATCGTCTCCGGTGTCCCCCTCCCCCGGAGCTGCGGATCTCCTCCCGATCCGCCAAGGCCGCCCCCGCCGCAGGAGGCGGCCTTTTTTTCGTTTCGGCCTCGGACCTGCAGGCAACCTATGCCTGAGTATTATGTTTACTCTTTCGCCGTTGCGTTAGCCTCAGCGGGCACGACAATCGTCAATCTGCAAAATCGAAGGAATTCCAACATGGCGGAAGAACGGCCCGAAGGTATTGAAAAATACGATCACCCAGCCGGCGGCTGGGATGCATTGAAAGCCGTTGCGAAAACGCTCGCGCACCAGCAGATCGTCGCGCAGGGCACGATGACGCTGCTCAAGGCCAATCAGCCCGAAGGTTTCGACTGTCCCGGCTGCGCCTGGCCCGACCCCAAACACACCTCATCCTTTGAGTTCTGCGAAAACGGCGCCAAGGCCATCACCTGGGAATCGACGGCGAAACGATCCGGACCCGAATTTTTCGCCCAGCATACGGTTTCCGAACTGTGGCAATGGACGGATCACAAGCTGGAGGATGCCGGCCGGCTGACCCTTCCCCTGCATTACAATGCCGAAAGCGATCGCTATGAGCCAATCGCGTGGGACGACGCCTTCAATCTGATCGCGCAGGAACTCAACAAGCTCGACGACCCCGACAAGGCGGAATTCTATACATCCGGCCGGGCGTCCAACGAGGCCGCCTTTCTCTATCAGCTTTTCGTGCGCGCCTATGGGACGAACAATTTCCCTGATTGTTCCAACATGTGCCACGAGGCCACCAGCGTCGGCCTTCCGAAATCCATCGGCGTCGGCAAAGGCACGGTGACGCTAGAGGATTTCGATCATGCCGATGCGATCTTCAGCTTCGGCCACAATCCCGGCACCAACCATCCGCGCATGATGACGACGCTGCATAATGCCGCAAAACGCGGCGTGCCGATCGTGGTCTTCAATCCGCTGAAGGAACGGGCGCTGGAACGCTTCGCCGCGCCACAGGACCCGATCGAAATGGCGACACTCTCTTCGACGCCCATCGCCTCCGCCTACCATCAACTGCGCACCGGCGGCGATCTCGCAGCCCTCAAGGGCATCATGAAAGCGGTGTTCGAACTGGATGCAGAAAACCAGAAGGCGGGTGGTGCCGGTGTGCTCGACCGAACCTTCATCGAAGAACACACCGACGGTCTCGACGCACTGTGCGCCGACATCGACGCTACCTCCTGGGACACCATCTGCTCCGTCAGTGGGCTGACGAAGGAGGCGCTTGAAAGCGCTGCCCGGATTTATGTGAACGCCTCCAATGTCATCATCTGTTACGGCATGGGCATCACGCAGCACGCCAAAGGCACGGGCAACGTGCAGCAGATCGCAAATCTCCTGCTGCTGCGCGGCAATATGGGCCGCCCGGGTGCGGGAATAGCGCCCATTCGCGGCCATTCCAACGTACAGGGCGACCGCACCGTCGGCATCACCGAAATCCCGAACAAGGCGCTGCTGGACGGCATGGAGCGCGCTTTCGGTTTTCGTCCCCCTGCGGAAAAAGGCCACAATGCCATAGAGGCCGTCGAGGCGATCATTGCCGGCGAGTCCCGGGTGCTAATCTGTCTTGGTGGAAACCTCGCCGTCGCCATGTCGGATACCGGCGCGACCTTCAAGGGCATGCGCAACCTCGATCTCGCCGTTCACATCGCAACAAAACTCAACCGCTCGCACCTTCTGACAGCGAAGATATCGCTGATCCTGCCCTGCCTTGGACGCACCGATCTGGATACCCAGTCCTTGGGCCCGCAGGCCGTGACAGTCGAGGACTCGATGTCGATGGTGCATGCCTCTCGCGGTTTCCTGAACCCGCCCGGGGAGCTGGTCAGGTCGGAGCCGGCCATCATCGCGGGCATCGCCAAAGCGACAATCGGCAGCCGCCATGGAATAGACTGGGATTGGCTGATTGCCGATTACGACCGGATCCGTGACAAGATCGAAGAGGTCTTTCCCGATTTCAGGGATTTCAACAGCCGGGTTCGGATAAAAGGCGGCTTTCGCCTTGATGTCGCGGCCTCCTTCCGCCGCTGGAACACGCAGAGCGGCAAGGCCAATTTCCTTGTCGCCACAGGACTTGAGGAAGACCCGCTCATCTCCAATCCGGAAGCCCTCGTGCTGACCACGATCCGCAGTCACGATCAGTACAATACGACGATCTATGGCATGGATGACCGTTATCGCGGCGTCTTCGGCCGAAGGGACATCATCTTCATGAACCGGCACGACCTTGCGGAGCGCGGCCTGAAGGATGGTGATCGCATCGATATTCACGGCATCGGCCCAGAAAATAAAGACCGACACCTCGTTCAGGGTTTCACCGCCGTCGAATACAATATCCCGAAGGGGTCGGCCGCAGGCTATTATCCGGAAATGAATGCGGTGGTGGCGCTCGGCCATTATGACCGCCTTTCCGGAACGCCTTCCTACAAGGGTGTCCCGATCACGGTGAGCCCGGCAGCCGCCTGACGACCGAAGGCCCGGCGCGCAACGCAGCGGTCGTTGCGCGCTCTTCTCCCCACCGTTTGGGTTGGACCTCACCTCGGGCCATCAGGCATGGCCTGTGGATGACCGGCCATATATGCGGATTTTTCGATATAGCGCCGTGCCGTTTTACCGCTATCCTGATGTTTCGACGACGGTGGCAACCAAGACCTATGTATAGGTCAGGTTGTGCTGAAAAAACCGTATTGTCGGCAAAAATCGCATCGGGGGAACAATGTCGATTGCGTCAAGGATGTTTCGCGCGCGCGAGCCGGAAGGCCGAGCCCACCATCTGGCCTTTGGCCTTGGGGCGCTGGCGCTGGCGGCCGCGGTATTTTACGTCGATACCTATACCGACATAGAAGGCGCGATCGCGGTGCTTTATGTCATCACGGTCCTTTTGGCTGCGCAGACTGTAAGCTGGTCGGGACTGATCGCGATCTCCTGCGCCTGCGCCATTCTTTCCCTCCTGTCCTATGCAGCGACCCACGCGCAGGATGCGGATTTCCAGTCGGCGCTTCGGTTGGTCGTCGCCCTTGCGGCACTTGCCGTCACAACCATGCTGCTTTTGAAAACGGAGACCGCCCGGCTGGCAATGCTATCCGTCAATGCGGCGCTGAAGGAAAGCGAGGAGCGTTATCGTTCCATTTTCGACCGTACGCGCGTCGCACTCTGGGAACGCGACTATTCGAAGCTTCACGCCCTGCTGATGGGCCTCAAGCAACGGGGCATCACCGACATGCGGGCCCATGCGCGCGCCAATCCGGGTTTTACGCAGCAATGCATCGATCTCATCACGGTCGTTGCATCGAATGAAGCCGGAAAGGAAATGCTGGGTTACGATTCCTCTATCCGCGGCACCCTCCAGCAATCGGTCGTTTCTTCGTCCGGCAAGTTCGTCGATGTCCTGCAGGCGATCATCGACAACCGGCGTGTTTTCGAAGACAAGGTGGTGGTGCGCACCGACGTCGGCGAAGACAAGCTGGTGCTTCTTTCAATCAGTTTCCCCGCGGAGGCGGCCTCCTTCAACCGTGTGGTGGTCAGCATGGTGGATATCACCCAGCGCGAAATGGCGCTGAAGGCGCTGGCCGAGGCACAGGCGGAGCTGACAAAGGCCTCGAAGGCGGCAGCCGTCGGCGCCATGTCCGCATCGCTCTCCCACGAACTGAACCAGCCGCTTGGCGCCATCATCGTCAATGCGCAGACATTGCTGCGCTGGCTCGATCGCGATCCGCCGGATATTGCCGCCGCCCGCCGCTCGGCCGAACGCATGATCCGCGACGGGCAGCGCGCCAGTGAAATCATCCAGAACACGCGCAGCCTGCTCGCCCATACGAGCGGCAAGCTGGAAACCTTCGACCTCGATGAGTTCATCGACGAAACGCTAAGCCTTCTCGAACATGAGCTGGAACGCAGTGGAACCACGGTGCATGTGGAAAAAGCGGCCACGCCGCCGATAACGGCCGTCAGGATCGAATTGCAGCAGGTCCTCATCAACCTTCTCACCAATGCCATTCAGGCCATGGACGAGGCGGGCACCGGCAATCGCACCATCACGGTGCGGAAGGAGCGCGAAGACAGGGACAATATTCATATTGCGGTTCACGACAATGGACCGGGTTTCCCGGTGCAGATGAAGGAAAAGCTGTTTTCGCCGTTTTTCACGACCAAGGAGACGGGAATGGGCATGGGGCTGTCCATCTGCCGCACGACACTGGAAGCACGGGGCGGCAGGCTTACCGGTGACAATCATCCTCTCGGCGGGGCGGTCTTTACCATTTCCATGCCGATCAGCCAGGAGATGGAACATGCCTGAGCCACGCAAGACGACAAAGGAGCCGCCGTCACCCATCGTGTTCATCGTCGACGACGATGTGTCGATGCGCGAGGCGCTCACCGATCTTTTCCGCTCCATGAAGTTCGATGCCGAAGCTTTCGACAGCGCCGCCGCCTTTCTTGAAAAAGCCAATCTGAACCGGCCCGGCTGCCTGCTGCTTGATGTGCGGCTTCCGGGCATAAGCGGTCTTGATTTCCAGATGCAGCTGGAACGCGTCGGCAACCGGATGCCGATCATTTTCATGACCGGCTTCGGCGATATCCCGATGAGCGTGCGGGCGATGAAGGCCGGCGCTGTCGATTTTCTGACCAAGCCCTTCAAGGAACAGGACATTCTGGACGCCGTCGCGGCCGCGATGGAGCGGGATGCGTCGCGCCGCCGCGAAAGCGCCCAGAACGAGGCAGTCACCTCCCTTGCCGAACAGCTGACGCCAAGGGAACGCGAGGTCATGGGCGCCGTTGTCCGCGGCCTGATGAACAAGCAGATCGCCTATGAGCTCGGCATCAGCGAAGTCACCGTGAAACTGCACCGAGGCAATGTCATGCGCAAAATGGAAGCGAGATCGGTTGCCGACCTCGTGCGGAAAGCGGAGCTGATCGGCGAGAAGTTCAGGCCACCTGTATCTTAGTATGGTATCTTTGAGAGCGGCATGGGCGCATAGAGAAAGAAAGAAAAACAGAAAAGGTCGCTTTCATTGCCCCCCGTTCCCGTCATTGCCGTCGTCGACGACGATCCCGCCATTCGCGAAGCCATGGATGATCTCATCATGTCCTTCGGTTACGAATGCCGCCTGTTTGTTTCTGCCGAACAATTCCTGGAATCGAAGCAGCAGGCGGACATCGACTGCATCGTCGTGGATGTCAAAATGCCCGGTCTTTCCGGCATCGAGTTGCAGAGCGAGCTGAACAGGCGCGGCAACCACCCGCCGATGATCTTCGTCACCTCCTATCAGGATGAGCGCACCCGGAATGCGGCCTTGAACGGCGGCGCTTTGGCCTTTCTCGGCAAGCCGGTCAATATCGTCAGTCTGATCGGATGCCTGGAATCCGTTCTCGCCCGGCCGTCCTGACGGTTGACGCTTCGCCACCGAGCGGGCGAGCCAGCCTATATCCGCTCGCAGACAAGCCTTCCATCGCTCTGCTTGCATCTCTTCCAAGTGAAATCCGTCGCTATTTCATGCTCCGACGCCTGGCGTCCGGGCAGGCATTGCCATTGAGCGGATGCCTCTGGGCGCTTATCCCGCCGCCAACACCTTCCGCTATACGAACTAGACCTCTGTATAGATGCCGGCTCCGCTTCTCCGCCGTAGCCTTTGCTCCAGTCAAGCGCTTCCCCTCCGAACGTTCCTGACGACACCATCACCCTTTTTAGGAGCAGGGCATGACCTCCATCAGCAAGAATGCGGACGAGCAGAGACCCCGTCGTCTCAAAGTCGCAGCGGTGTTGGCACTGGGTACGGTTGCCGTGCTCGGTGGCAATGCTTTCCTGATCAGGAATGGCGAACCGGCGCTTGCGGCCTCCGAAGACGTCGCATCAGCCAGCGCCTTCCGCACCCTCACACCACAGGCGATCGACAGGCTGGGCGGACTTTCCGCTCCCGCGCCGACGCTCAGTGAAACGTCCAAAGGCGCACAGGCTGTTCCGGCACTGGACAAGACATCCTGCGTCGCCACCCGCGCCGCCCAGAAAACGGACCGGCACGACGCGCTCGATCCCAAGGCCTTCTGCCAGCTGCAGCACCGCCTCTTCAATGCCGAGCTGATCGACCGCATCGCCGTGCTCCAGCTCGCATCACAGACCCGCTCTATCGACACCTCGTCCCAACTCGCCATGAACAAGGAGTTCTGAAATGGAAACATTGACCAGACGCGCAGTCCTCGCAATCGGCGCCGTCGGCGGCACCGCCCTTGCCGCCAGCACGGCCGGGGCAGCCTCTTTCGGCAATCCCGACCAGCCCGCCGAGGGAGCAATCAACGCCAATGCCGCGGGTCTCAGCGATCCCGGCCCGAAGAACCCTGCGATCAACGATCAGTTTCCATCCTTCCAGAGCCCGCCGGCGACCGATGTGGGCGACATGCAGCTCTTCTGGGGCTCGTTCAACAACGCCGCCAAGCGTATCCAGAACGGCGGATGGGCACGTCAGGTGACCAAATCGGACTTCGCGATTTCGGATGCCGTGTCCGGCGTCAACATGCGGCTCGGACCGGGCGGCGTTCGTGAGATGCACTGGCACCGTGCCGCAGAATGGGCGATCATGACCAATGGCCGTTGCCGCATCACGGTGCTCGATACGCAGGGCCGCGCCTATGTGCAGGATGTCGAGGCCGGTGATCTCTGGTATTTTCCGGCCGGCTACCCCCATTCGCTGCAGGGACTTGGCCCTGAAGGGTGCGAATTCGTCATCGTGTTCGACGAAGGCGACCAGTCCGAATATGGCACCCTGCTTCTGACGGACTGGCTGGCGCATACCTCACCCGAACTGCTGGCCAAGAATTTCGGCGTCGCGCAGGACGTGTTCCGGAACATTCCGCTGCAGAACCTCTGGATTTTCCAGGGCAAGGAGCCGGGACCGCTCTCCAGGGATCAGGAAGCCGTTGCCGGCGCGGGACTTCCCCCATTCCCTTTCACCTACAAACTCGCTGCATCAAAACCACTGAAGGAAAATGCTGCCGGGGTCATTCGCCTTGCGGATAGCAGCGCCTTTACCGTGTCCAAAACCATCGCCGCCGCCATCGAAACGATCAAGCCCGGCGGTGTGCGCGAAATGCACTGGCATCCCAATGCGGACGAATGGCAATACTGGATCAAGGGTGAAGGCCGGATGACCGTGTTCGACGCGGGCCCGCGCAGCCAGACCGCCGATTTCCGCGCCGGCGATATCGGTTACGTGAAAAGAAGTCAGGGACACATCATCGAAAATACCGGGAAGACCGACCTGCAATTCGTCGCGGTCTTCAAGACCGCCGAATACCAGGAGGTCAGCCTGTCCTTCTGGCTGACGCATACCCCACCGGCGCTGGTGGCCCAGCACCTCAACGTCAGCGTCGAAGACGTGGCGAAATTTCCCGCAAACCAGCCGGCGATCATGCCGGGCTGAACATCCTGTCCGCCCATTGACCGGCGTTTCGGCATGTCCGATCCGCCGGTCTTTTCTCACCGAGACAAGGCGCGACGCCGCAAAACCAATATCGAAAGACAGGAACGGCCATGAAACCATTGACAATCCGCATCGCCGGCGGCTCGCTTGCCGGTCTTTTCACGGCGATATTGCTGCAGCAGGACGGGCACGATGTGAAAGTCTACGAACGCTCGTCGTCCGGCCTCGGCGGGCGTGGTGCAGGACTGGTGCCGCAGCAGGACCTGTTCGAGGTTCTGGACCAGATCGGCTGCGAAGACGTCACCCATGTCGGTGTGGTTGCGAAGGAGCGCATCTACCTCGATGCTGGCGGCCGCGTGGCCCAGCGCCAGAAGACGCCGCAGATGCAGATTTCATGGGACTACCTCTTTGAGCGCGTGTCCTCCCGCCTCCTCGCCGATACCTATCTCCTGGGACACCATGTCGACGCGGTTCGGGAAGGCCCTGATGGAGTGATGCTGTCCTTCGCCGACGGCAGGCAAGAGCGCGCTGATCTCGTAATAGGCGCGGATGGCTTGGGTTCGGCCATCCGCAAGGCGGTCAATCGCCATTCGGAAAACGCCTTTGCGGGTTATGTCGCCTGGCGCGGGCTGATACCCGAAACCAGATTACCGGCCGATGCGTCCCTGCTGCTCGACCGCTTCGCTTTTTACATCACACCCGGAATTCATGTTCTGGGTTACCTCGTGCCGGGGCCACTTGGTGAGACACAACATGGACAGCGCCGTTACAACTGGGTGTGGTATCGTCCTACACCGGCCGATGAGCTTGGCCGAACCTTCACCGGCCGCGACGGCAGGCATTTCGAATATTCGCTGCCCCGTGGCGAACTGACTGAGCAGCGCCGCGAGCAACTGCGCAGGGACGCGTCCTCCCTTCTGCCGCCGCAATTGGCGCTTGCGGTGGAAGCGGAGGAAAACCCATCGATCCAAGGCATTTTTGACTATGAGGCTGAACAGATGGTGTCGCCGCGCATGGCGCTGGTCGGAGATGCCGCCTTTGTGGTTCGCCCTCACACCGCGATGGGCGTTTCCAAGGCCGCGGGAGACGCAATGGCGCTGCGCGACGCCCTGCGGCAAACGGACGACCTGCCCACCGCCCTTTCACGATATCAGAGAAGCCGCCTGCCGGTGGGCAAGGCAATTGCAGCCTTTGGGCGGCGACTTGCCGAAACCGCCATCTGAACACGGGTCAAAAATCAGGGACGGTCCTGTCTTGCTTCACCCCATCTTTGCGCTACGCTTGCGATCAGGGATTTCTCAATGGAGGGACTGAGGAATGTGCAACCACTGCGTGATCGAGAACGTGAAAAAGAACATGCTGTCACGACGCCTGCTGTTCAAGGGCGCCGTGGCCGGTGTAACGGCGGTGGCGGCAGGCAGCCTCGCGGCTCCGGTGCTTGCGCAAACACCCGGACGGGTCATCGATCTCACCCACACCTATGATTCCGCATTTCCCACCTTCGACGGCAAACCGGGCATCGAATACGAATGGGCAGCTGATATCACCAAGGATGGTTATCAGCTCCACAAGCTCACCATCTACGAACATACCGGCACACATATCGATGCACCGTTCCACTTCAGCGCCGACGGCGCGAGCGTCGATCAGCTGGAGCCGCAGAAACTTGTCGCGCCGCTGGTCATCATCGACATCACCGACCGCGCAAAAGAGGATGCCAATTCCACCATCGAGGCTGAAGACATCGAGCGCTGGATATCTGCAAATGGCGATATCCCGGCAGGTGCGATCGTCGCCCTGCGCTCCGGCTGGGCAACCAGAGTGAAGAGCCCCTCATTCCGCACCGACGACGCCGGAAAATTCGCCTTTCCCGGTTTCGGCAAGTCGGCAACCGACCTTCTGCTCAAGCGCGACACGGTCGCGATCGGCGTCGACACGCTTTCGCTGGATCCGGGCAACTCTGCCGATTTCGCCGTTCACAATTCCTGGCTTCCGGCCGGGCGCTACGGTATCGAAGGCCTCAACAACCTCGAGGCTTTGCCGGTCAAGGGCGCAACCGTCGTCGTCGGCGCGCCGGCACATCGTGGCGGAACAGGCGGTCCGGCCCGGATTCTGGCCCTGGTCTGAAAGCAGCATTGCGGGCGGCCCGGATGCACCAGCGGCTCACCTGCTGCATCAGATAAAGCCGCTCCGAATCCGCCGCGGTTGTTCGGGAAAAGGCGGGGCGAAACATCGCCCCGCGCCTGACAGGAAGAACGCCGGGCGGCGGCATCGCTGAGAACATATCCCCTTGCCGCAAAAACCTCCGCACGGGAGAATTTCAAGAGATAATCAACGCCCGGATTGCCGGTTAGAGAGTGCTCAGCCGCACCACCGTCATTTTCCCAGTTCGACCAGTGGTCGTCACGTCAAGGCCCTTCCCCATCCCAGCCAGTTCAAGGCTAAGCAGAAATGTTTTCCGGCTCTCCGTGGCGCGACGCAGGCACCCCGCATGTATGGCGGCCTGCCCCGGTCGGGCCGACACGATCTGCATTGGCTGGCCTTTGCATCAGGTGCCGTGCTGCATGGTCGTTACCGGCGAATGAAGATCGAAACAAAGTATGATCCACTATATGGACCTTGCAGATGCGCAAATAAACTGCACAAATCCGTCTATTTACTGTTGATTTCACAAATATTCCTGTGTATCCCGGATACATGGTTTTGTAGTGGTCCATATTGTGGAGGCAATATACCGATACATTCAGACTTTTGGAGGGGTCTGGCCAGTCTGGCAACAACAGCTATCCTGATGTCGCGGTCGTGGCATGGACATCCTGTTTTGCTGACATCTTATTGCGAAGGTTGTTCTGTGGGAGAGGAGGCCCCGATGACCATGACCGCAGACGCGAATGACGACGTATTTGTACTCGATGGCGAACTGTTGCACACCGGACCGGTAACGGGCTCGTGGTTCATGCGCCCCATCGAGGCCGTGGCGGCCGTGCTGCTGGCGGTGATGATCGGCCTGCTTCTGCTGGGCGTGACGTCACGTTATGCCCTGCATCTACCGATTGTCTGGATCGATGAAACGGCGTCCTTGTGCTTCCTGTGGTTTGCCATGCTGGGTGCGGCGATTGCCATCGATCGCAGTGAACATCTGCGCCTGACGCTGTTTCTCAACATGTTCCCGCAACGTGTTCTGGGCTATATCAATTCGCTGGCGCTGGTGCTGGTGGCGACATTTCTTGCAGCAATCATCAAGCCCGCCATGGAATACGCCATCGAGGAATGGGTGGTCACGTCAGCAGCGCTGAATATTCCGATGTCGTTTCGCGCTGCGGCGCTGCCGGTCGGCGCCTGTCTCATGCTGCTTCTGGTGCTCAACAATCTTTTCCGGCGGGAAAAGCTGCGCGATATCATCACGGCCCTTGTAACCGTCGCCGTTGCCTCCGGCCTGCTCTATCTGGCATCGCCGATGCTGGAATCCCTCGGCAATTTTAATCTGGCGATCTTCCTCGGCCTGTTCGTTGCGGTATTTCTGGTGCTGGGCGTGCCGATTGCCTTCTGCTTCGGCCTTGGAACCCTCGCCTATCTGACCTTCACCACCTGGGTTCCGACCATTGTGATGATCGGGCGCATGGACGAGGGCATGTCCGGCATCATTCTGCTGTCAGTGCCGGTCTTCGTGCTGCTGGGCTGCGTGCTCGATGCCACCGGCATGGGCAGGGCGATTGTCGAGCTTCTGTCCTCGATGTTCGGCCATATCAGGGCGGGCATGTCCTATGTGCTGCTCGGTTCGCTGTTTCTCGTCTCCGGCATTTCCGGCTCCAAGGTTTCCGATATGGCAACCGTCGCACCGGCGCTTTTTCCGGAAATGAAGCGCCGTGGCCACAAGCCCAAGGAAATGATCGCGCTTCTGGCCACCGGTGCCGCCATGGCCGATACGGTTCCGCCCTCCATCGTGCTGATCGTCCTGGGGTCGGCGGCCGGTGTGTCGATTGCCGGCCTCTTCACCTCCGGTTTCATGATTGCCATGGTGCTGCTTCTGGTGCTGGCCGTTCTGGCCCGCTGGAAGGCGCGGCATGAAAACATGGAAGGTGCAAAGCGCACCCCCTGGCCGCTGGTGGGCAAGGCAGCCCTGATTGCCGCCCCGGCGCTCGTTTTGCCCTTCCTCATCCGCAGCCTGGTGGGCGGCGGTGTCGCCACGGCAACCGAAGTGTCCACTATCGCCGTGCTCTACGCGATGATCATCGGCGCGGTGCTTTATGGCGGCATCAGCCTCAAAAAGCTCTATTCCATGCTGGTCGAGACGGCAGCCCTTTCCGGGGCGATCCTGCTGATCCTCGGCTGCGCATCGGCCATGGCCTGGGGGCTGACGCAGAGCGGCTTTGCCTTCCAGCTGACCGCGATGATCACCGATCTGCCGGGCGGCTGGATGACCTATATGGTCGTGTCGATCCTGATCTTCATGATCCTCGGCTGCGTTCTGGAGGGTCTGCCGGCGATCGTTCTGCTCGCGCCGATCATGTTCCCGATCGCCCGTACACTTGGCATCAACGACATCCATTATTCGATGGTCGTGGTGGTTGCCATGAATATCGGCCTGATGGCGCCGCCCATCGGCATCGGCTTCTACATCGCCTGCAAGATCGGCAACGTCTCGCCGGATGAAGCCATGGGCGCCATCTGGCCCTATCTCGCGGCCATGGTCATCGGCCTGCTGCTGATCGCCGCAATCCCCGGCTTTTCGACCATTCTGCTCTAAGACCGTGGCGGGTCCACCCGCCACGCCGATGAATGATGCATGCTTTATTTTGGGAGGAGAAAGCAATGAATATCAACAGACGTACCATGCTCGCCGGCGCCGGTTCCGCCGTTCTGGCCACAGCCTTCGTGTCGCGCGCCCGCGCTGCCCAGTACAATTATAAATATGCCAACAATCTGCCTGCCGCGCACCCGATGAACATTCGCGCCAAGGAGGCCGCTGACCGGATTGCCAAGGAAACCGACGGTCAGGTGATGATCAATATCTTCCCCAGCAGCCAGTTGGGCGCGGATACGGACGTGCTGAGCCAGGTGCGCTCGGGAGGCGTTGAATTCTTCACGCTTTCGCCGCTGATCCTGTCGACGCTGGTGCCGAACGCCTCCATCAGCGGCATCGGTTTCGCCTTCCCGAACTATGATTCCGTATGGGCGGCCATGGATGGCGATCTCGGAAAATATGTGCGCGGCGAAATTGCCAAGCAGAACCTCGTTGCCATGGACACGATCTGGGATAACGGCTTCCGCCAGATCACCAGCGCGTCCAAGCCCATCGCCACGCCGGCCGATCTCGAAAGCTTCAAGATCCGCGTGCCGGTGAGCCCGCTCTGGACCTCTATGTTCAAGGCTTTCAAGTCGGCCCCTGCCTCGATCAATTTCGCCGAGGTCTATACCGCGCTGCAGACCGGTGTGGTCGATGGCCAGGAGAATCCGCTGGCGATCATTTCCACCGCAAAGCTGTTCGAAGTGCAGAAATTCTGCTCGGTTACCAACCACATGTGGGACGGTTTCTGGTTCCTGGCCAATAAGCGCGCCTGGGAGCGTCTGCCGGATGACCTGCGCGCTATCGTCGCCAAAAATCTCAACCAGTCCGGCAAGGATGAACGCGCCGATGTGGCGAAGCTCAATGCCTCGGTCAAGGAAGATCTGATTTCCAAGGGCATGACCTTCAACGACACGGATGCGACGCTCTTCCGCGCCGCGTTGAAAGACGCAGGTTTCTATTCCGAGTGGAAAGGCAAATACGGCGATGAAGCCTGGGCCATTCTTGAAAAGGCCGTTGGCGCAAGCCTGACCTGATCGGTCCATTGTATAACTGGCCCCGCCCGTAGCGGGGCCAACCCGACTATGTCTGACGATTGGAATGGAGACTGCTTTGACAGGTCGCCTGACGGGAAAACGCGCGCTTGTGTTTGGCGCAGGATCATCGGGTCCGGGCTTTGGCAATGGCAAGGCTGCGGCCGTGCAATTTGCCCGCGAAGGCGCGCGCGTAGCCTGTGTCGATCTCTCCGCTGACGCGGCTGAAGAAACGGCTGAGATCATTCGCGGCGAAGGTTTGGAGGCGATTGCGGTTGCTGCCGATGTCACTGATCTACAGTCCGTATCGGTCACCGTTGACCGCGCCTGCGAGGCCTTTGGCGGCATCGATATTCTGCACAATAATGTCGGCGTGACCCATATGGGCGGGCCGGTCGAGCTGGATGAGGAACGTTTCCGCGCCTCGGTCGATCTCAATATCGGCTCCGTTTATCGCACCGCCAAGGCCGTGTTGCCGGTAATGCTGGCGCAGGGCGGCGGGGCCATCGTCAACATCTCGTCGCTCGCCTCCATTCGCTGGACCGGCTATCCCTATTTTGCCTATTACGCCATGAAGGCCGCCGTAAACCAGGCGACCGTGGCGCTGGCCATGCAATATGCTCGGGAGGGTATTCGCGCCAATTGCATTCTGCCGGGCATGATCGACACGCCGCTGATCTACAAGCAGATCAGCAGTCAGTATGCCTCTGTCGAGGACATGGTGGCGGCGCGCAATGCCGCCGTCCCGGTGGGCCGCATGGGCGATGCCTTCGATATCGCCCGCGCCGCCGTTTTTCTCGCATCTGATGAGGCCAAGTTCATCACCGGCGTCTGTTTGCCGGTCGATGGTGGGCAAAGCTGTGCGGTGGGGGCGTTTTCCTGATATGGCCACGACAACGATCCCGGTAGAAAACGATCTGACAGGCGCGCGCGCGGTGGACCGGGCTCTGGCGCTACTCTCCATGGTCGGGAGGCACGCGGAACGCGGCGTGGCGCTTTCGGTCATCGTGACAGAAAGCGGACTGAACAAACCCACGGCCCGCCGCCTGCTGCTTGCTCTGATCCGCGCCGGGCTTGTGGAGCAGGATGAGGAAACGCGGCGTTATTACCTCGGCGAAGAAACCTATGTGCTGGGCAGCCTGTCATCGCGCCGGTTTGGCCTTCTTCAAATGGCGCAGGACGGCCTGACGCGCATTTCCCGCCGCTCGGAGGATTCGAGCTTCCTTTCCGTACGCCGTGATACATTTGCCCTGTGCCTTTACCGCGAAGAAGGCACCTGGCCGGTGCGCACCCATGCGCTTCAGGCCGGTTTCGAACACCCCTTGGGTATTGGTGCGGGTTCGCTCGCCATGCTGGCGGCGCTGCCGGACGCCGAGGTGGAAAGTATCATTGCGGCCAATAGCGGGCTGATTGCCGCTAATTATCCCGGCATCACGCTTGAGGGCTTGCGCCGTGATGTCGAGTTGACGAGAGCCAATGGCTATTCGCTAAATCCCGGCCTGATCCTTTCTAATTCCTGGGGTATTGGCGTTGCCATCCGCGCGCCTGATGGCGCGGTAGCGGGAGCGTTGAGCATTGCCGCTGTGGACAGCCGCATGCGACCGGAGCGCCAGCCGGAACTCGCAGCGCTGCTGCGCGATGAAGTAACCCGCATCGAGACACGCATCGCAGAAATGATGGCCAGCCGCGCCCGCACGCGCGGTGAAGGCGAGATGAAACGGCAAACGAGGAGAACGAGCAAATGAGCAAAGCGCAGATCGTCGGCTGGGCGCATTCGCCTTTCGGCAAGTCGGCCCTTGAAAATACCGAGCAACTGATGGCTTCGGTCGTGGCGCCGGCCATAGACCATGCGGGCGTCGATGTCAGCGATATCGACGGCATTTTCGTCGGCGTGATGAACAATGGCTTCTCGAAACAGGATTTTCAGGGCGCCCTGGTAGCGATGGGCGATGAGCGCCTCGCCTATACGCCGGCAGTGCGTTTCGAAAATGCCTGCTCAACAGGATCGGCCGCCCTCTATAGCGCCATGGACTTCATCGAAGCCGGGCGCGGCCGCATCGCACTCGTTGTCGGCGCCGAAAAAATGACGGCGCTGCCGACCGCAGAGGTGGGCGAAATCCTGCTCTCCGCCTGTTACCGTGCGGAGGAGGCCAATATTCCCGGCGGGTTTGCCGGCCAGTTCGGCCGCATCGCACAGGCATATTTTCAACGTTATGGCGACCGCTCGGAAGAGCTGGCGATGATTGCCGCAAAGAACCACGCCAATGGCGCGGTCAATCCCTATGCCCATATGCGCAAGGATTTCGGCTTCGATTTCTGCAATACGGTTTCGGACAAGAACCCCTACGTCGCAGGCCCGCTGCGCCGCACCGACTGCTCGCTGATTTCGGATGGCGCTGCCGCGATCATTTTGGCCGACGAGGAAACGGCAGCCACACTCAACCGCGCCATCGGCTTCCGGGGCCGCAAGCATGTCAACGACATCATGGCATTGAGCCGTCGCGATCCGTTGGCCTTCGAAGGCGCGCGCCGCGCCTGGGCCGGCTCGCTGGAACTTGCCGGCGCAACGCTCGAAGACCTCTCTTTCGTTGAAACGCACGACTGCTTCACCATTGCCGAACTTATCGAATATGAGGCCATGGGGCTTGCGAAGCCCGGTGAAGGATATCGCGTTGTCCAGGATGGAACGGCGCTCAAGACCGGACGCCTGCCAATCAACCCATCGGGTGGATTGAAATCGAAAGGTCATCCCGTCGGGGCGACCGGCGTTTCCATGCATGTCATGGCGGCGATGCAATTGATGGGCGAGGCAGGCGACATGCAAATTCCCAATGCCTCGCTGGCTGGCGTGTTCAACATGGGGGGCACGGCGGTTGCCAATTACGTCTCGATCATGGAGCGTGTGAAATGACGATGCAAAGTGCCGTGCAGCATCCCGCGGGCGGGGTTGCGCCCTCCACCACGCGGGTGATGAACCTCTCGCATTTCCTGACGCAGGCGGCACGCCGCAACCCGGATCATATCGGTTTCGTCTGGGGTGAAAAGACTTGGAGCTGGGCTCAAATGGAAGCCCGCGTCGACGCAATGGCCCATGCGCTGGAGTCTGAATTCGGCGCCAGAAAGGGGGACCGCATTCTGGTGCAGTCCTCCAACAACAACCAGATGTTCGAATCCATGTTCGCATGCTTTCGCGTGGGTGCGGTGTGGGTGCCGACCAATTACCGTCAATCGCCCGATGAAGTTGCCTATCTGGCGAAGGCCAGCGGTGCACGCGGCATGATTTGCGCCAGTGCTTTTCCCGATCATGCAAAAGCCAGCCATGAGGCGGGCACGATCGATTTCAGCATCGCCATCGGTACGGCTGAGTTCGGTGAGGATTACGATGCCATCGTGGCCCGTCATATGGGGCACAAAGTCAAAAGCCAGGCAGTGGATCGGGATGACCCGTGTTGGTTCTTCTTCACCTCGGGCACCACCGGCCGGCCCAAGGCTGCAGTGCTTACCCATGGCCAGATGGCGTTCGTCATCACCAACCATCTCTGCGATCTGATGCCCGGCACCGGACCGGACGACGCCTCCATCGTCGTTGCCCCGCTTTCACACGGTGCGGGCATTCACCAGCTGGTGCAGGTGGCGCATGGCGCGAAAACCGTGCTTCCGTCGGCGGAAAAGCTCGATGTGCCCGCCGTCTGGGCGCTGATCGAAAAATGGCGTATCACCAACGCCTTCACTGTACCGACGATCCTTAAAATGCTCGTCGAAGACCCCTCTGTGGATCGTTTCGATCACTCCTCGCTGCGCTATGTCATCTATGCCGGCGCGCCGATGTATCGCGCGGACCAGAAACGGGCGCTTGCAAAGCTCGGCCCGGTGCTGGTGCAATATTTCGGCCTGGGTGAAGTCACCGGTAACATCACCGTGCTGCCGCCTTCGTTTCATAACGCCGAGGACGGTCCGGAAACGCGGATCGGCACCTGCGGCTTCGACCGCACCGGCATGGAAGTGCAGATCCAGAACGATGCGGGCGAGGAAGTTGACGCCGGTGAAACCGGCGAAATTTGTGTGATCGGTCCCGCCGTTTTCGCCGGCTACTACGATAATCCCGAGGCCAATGCCAAAGCCTTCCGCAGTGGCTGGTTCCGCACGGGCGACCTTGGTCATCGCGATGAGAACGGCTTCCTCTACATCACCGGGCGCGCCTCCGACATGTATATTTCCGGCGGCTCGAACATCTATCCGCGTGAAATCGAAGAAAAAATCCTCATGCATCCTGACATCAGCGAGACTGCGGTTCTGGGTGTGCCGGACGCGGTGTGGGGCGAGGTCGGTGTGGCCGTGTGCGTGGCACGCGAGGGCGCGGATATCGCCGCCATCGATCTGAAGGCCTATCTGGAAGGCAAGATGGCCCGCTACAAGCTGCCGAAATCAGTGGTGTTCTGGGATGCAATGCCGAAATCCGCCTACGGCAAGATCACCAAGAAAATGATCCGCGAGGAACTGGAGAAACGCGGTCAGATGCCGGCTTCCGAAGAAAAGCGGACAGGCTGACAGGCGTGACATTCAATCGGGAGGAGACGGCATGACACAAGAGAAGACAGGGACAAAAGGGGTTGTCGCGATCACCGGCGGTGCATCCGGCATCGGTTTCTCCACTGCGCAGCTCCTGATGGCGCGCGGCTGGCAACCATGGTTGCTGGATCTCAAGCGCGAGGCGCTGGATATAGCCTGCGAAAAGCTCGGTATCGACCTCTCGCGCGGCATCGTCTGCAATGTTGCGGACGAGGCATCGATAGAGACGGCATTCGCCGCCCTGACGGCTAACGGTGCCGATCATGCGGTTGATCTGGTCGCCGTCGTCAACAGCGCCGGCATCGGTATCGACAAGCTGTCCGTCGACACAAGCGTCGAAGAATTTCGCCGCATCGTTGATGTCAATCTCGTCGGCAGCTTCGCGGTAGCGCGCACTGCCGCACGTTACTGGCTGGAGCGCGATATTGCTGGCTCGATCGTGAATATCAGCTCTGTTTCCGGCATGTGTGGAAATCGTGGCCGCAGCGCCTATGGCGCTTCGAAAGGCGGCGTCAATCTTCTGACGATGGTAATGGCAAACGAGCTGGGGCAATCGGGCATTCGTGTCAACGCAATTGCTCCCGGTCCGGTAGATACCCCCCTCACCCAGGCAGTTCATACGGAAAATGTTCGCGACCAATGGCATAGCCGCGTTCCGATGCATCGCTATGGCAGGACGGACGAGATCGCCTCTGCCGTGGCTTTCCTCGTGTCGGATGACGCAAGCTACATCAACGGACAGGTACTCGCCGTGGATGGGGGCTTCATTACCGCGGGGCTTGCGGTATGACGGAGACAGGCACGCAAGAGCTTCCCCGCCACATCGTCCATCCCGGACCGATAACGCCTGAACGCTTTCGTGCCGTCGGCTGCCATGCCTATCCTGTTACTCTGACGGTCCGGCCCGGCGTAAGCGCCAACCAAGCGATTGCCGATGCCTTTGCGGAGTTGGGGTTCGAAGGCGGTTACGTAAGACTTAAGAACGTACCGATGAAACGGCTGCATTATGTCATGCCGGCGGCCGCACCGGATGACGCACATGCCGCATGGTATAGCGAAACCTTTTCCGTGCCGGGTGGCACAATCATCGATGCCGGCCTGCATATGGGCCGGCGTGATAGCGCGCCGTTTCTGCATTGCCATGGGTCATGGAAGAGTGCCGACGGCGTTGTCTCCATGGGGCATCTGCTGCCTTTCGAGACCGAATTTGCTGTAGAAACACCGCTAGAAGCTCTGGCACTGGATGGAGCGATCCTCGATGTGCAAAAGGATGAGGAAACCAACTTCCCCCTTTTTACACCCATCGCGCAACAGCGCCACCAAAAGCGTTCGGGTCTTCGGGCACTTTTATGCACAGTGCGCCCCAATACCGATATATGCACGGCACTCGAAGAGGTCTCTACCCAGTTTGGCCTGCGAGAAGCCGAAGTCAATGGAATTGGCAGCCTGGTCGGTGCGGATTATGAAGACGGAACAAGCCTCACTGCCTACGCGAGCGAAATCCTCATAAACAAGGGCCGTATCGGCCAAGCCGTTCCCGGAGGCCGCAAAGCAATGCTGGATATTGCGATGGTGGACCTCACCACACATATCAGCGGCGGGCGGCTGGTGCGCGGCAAAAACCCGGTCTGCGTTACTTTCGAACTACTTCTGACCGAAAGACAGAGGCACGCAGTATGAGTTGCGCTCAGCAACTCACCGGCCCGCCTTACTACAACTCACGCCGCCTGCGGCTTTTCCGCAGGCAACCACTCTTCCAGCGTCACTTCAAAAGTCATGCAAACCGGGTTAGCTCCGGCGATGAAGGGACCGCCATAAACCGAACCTTCGGTATCGGCGACGACACCGGTCAGCGAGGCGCGCAGCGAGCCGTCCGGCTGGGCACGCACTTCGCCGGCAATGGAGACGATTTCCACGGCGGGACCGCGTATTTGCAAGAACGCGCCGCTGCGGGTGCCGAGACAGGCATCGACCAGACTGCCCAGCGCGCCGCGCACAAAGGCATTTCTGAAACCTTCGGCAAGGCACAGTTTTTCGACACCGAGAACGAGGTCTTCATTGGGTGCGATGCGGGCATAGGCCACACGCCCCATGGATCCGGTTTCGACAGTGTTATGCGTGTTCATCGGCGCGCTCCGTACGGTTCCTGGGTTGAAGAAGGGGAATGTTGGTTTCAGGGTCGAAGGACTGCTGCAGCACGAAACTGTCGAGTGACGTCACCAGGGCGGAAACGCCGCCCTCGCCAACAATACAGGATTCAGTCAGCAGATGGCCGCCCTTGACCACACCCGCCGCGGTGCGCATGGCGGCATGGCAATGAACAATCGGCTCGCCCTTCATGCTGCGCCCGAGCGTAGCATTGCCGAAGACAAGCCAGGCAGCACCCGCGTCGATGGGCTTCGTATAGGCAATGACCGCTCTGCCGGAAGGGTCGGGCGGGGCCACGCAATAGGACAATATGTCAAAATAACCGCCGAGAATGGTGAGCGAGGCATTCTCAATGCCGTTTTCGAAAAGCGGCCGCACGATGCCATCGTAAAGGCTACGCCCCGGCGCGACGAACAGCCGCACATGGCGCGCAGATGGCGAGCGAAGGCTGTTGATGCGCACTGGCGCGGAAATGCCGGGATGGATGAGCGTTCTCGGCCTTGGAAAATGTTGCTGCTCTATCGATGCCACGCCTGCTCCTCCCTGCTGCCTGTACCTTGCAGTACGGTACTCAAAGATCAGCCGAAGGTGCTTTCGAATGACACCACCAAACGGCGCGTCGGAAAACACTTCTTTCGCAGGCTGCCGCAGCGACGGCAGATTTTTTTGCAACGTATTTTGGGGAGGCCGGCATGACGAAGCCGCTAGACAGAATTGACCGCAAAATATTGCGCACCCTCCTGGAGAACGGCAGGTTGAGCAATTCGGAGCTTTCGGAAAAGGTGGGGCTCTCGCCCAGCCCCTGCTGGCAGCGCGTCAAGCGGCTGGAAGACGAAGGGGTCATTCGCGGCTACACCGCCATTCTCGATCAAGCCAAGCTCGGACTGACCGAAACCGTTATCATCGAGGTGATGCTGGAGCGCCACGACGACGAGGTTCTGGAGCGTTTCGGGGAAGCGATGGCCGCTCTTCCAGAGGTGTTGGAAGCCTATCTGACAACAGGTGAATATGATTATCTCATCAAGGTGGCAGTGGCGGGAACCGCAGGCTACGAGCAGTTTCTGAGGCGGAAACTCTATAAGATAGAGGGTGTGCGCCACTCCCGATCCTGTTTCGCGCTCAAATGTCTCAAACACACATTATCAGTCGTGCCCGATCCCGAACCTCCAATAACCGAAGCGGCAGGCATTGCCCGCGTGCCGGCAAGATAGCGGAATGCATTCCCATTCTTTTGCATGGTCTGTCCCTTGAGTTCGCAAAGGCTTCCATCTCGGCCATGGCTGACGCCAATGGATGTTACCCCGCCCCTGCCACGCAAATCCATCCCGGCCAATGCCGACGCCATAGCGCATGGCGGCGCATCGGGCTCGACAGTTTATCCACCTCCTGGCATCCGGCCTGCGGCTCTTACGATCGTTGTGGTGCTTGGCGTCTCCCTCGGCAAGCGCTGCAAGAACTCGTCCGATGATCATCACCTGGCAGCGTGATATTATCCCTATTTACCAATATCCTCGGGGTATGTTTTAATCTCGCCATGTTGGAGAAACCAAGGTGTTTCGGGGTATCCACCCTTAAGGCGTTATGCCTTTTGCTGAGTGTTTCTGTATGTCTTTTCCTGGCCTCGTGTGCGCGGCCAGGCCAGGCGAGTTTGCAGGTCGTGCAGCCGGCAAGGGGCGCGACACAGCAGACAATTCTGGTCGTGACAACGCGCGAACCGGATAAATTGGGCAATAACGGCTTCTCCAGCGAAAGAGCCCAATATCCGACCTATCTCCGCATGGTCGTTTCGGTTCCACCGGGACACAGACCGGGGACGATCGAATGGCCACGCGGAACACCAAATGCCGCGTCTTCCTTTGCGGTCATCGAAAGCAAAGTTATCTCTCACGAGAAATTCGTCGATATGGCTGCAGCCGGGCGCTCGGCTTTGGTCTTCGTGCACGGTTACAACAACAATTTCCAGGAAAGCCTGTTCCGGCTCGTCCAGATATCGGCCGACGCTGACGCCAGAAGCACACCGATATTGTTTGCGTGGCCGTCTCGGGGAAATTTCTCGAGCTATCTCGCCGACAGGGATTCCAGCAATTTCTCCCGTGACGAACTCGTGCAAACCCTTGATGATCTCGGCACCAGAAAAGTCGAGACGAAAATTCTGGCACATAGCATGGGCAGTTGGCTGACCGTCGAGACATTGCGGCAATTGCGCCTTCAGTCGAAAAGTCTTTCCCTTGGCCAGATCGACCAGGTGATACTTGCCGCGCCTGATATCGACATCGATATCTTCCGGAAGCAACTGAAAGTCGTCGGCAACCTGAAAAAACCGATCATCGTACTGTCCACAAAGGACGATCTCGCTCTCGCGACATCACGATGGCTCTCAGGTGCATCAGCCAAAGCCGGGGCGCTCGATATCGATGATCCCCGCACCATCGCATTGGCCGAAGAACGCAATCTCCAGATCATCGATATTAGCGATGTGAGGGCGCCGACGAGGATCAGACACGACAGATTCGTCACGCTGGCGACCATGCTGCCCCGGATTCCCTTGAGGGCCCTGACGGCGGGAACGGTGGGAACGGGCACGCTTTCCGTCTCGCCGGCCAACTCCGAGGATGAACGTATTCTCAGGGAGGCCGCCGAATTGCTGGACGAAGACAACCATCCGGCATTGCCACGTCGATCCGCCGGTTCAATGTAATAACGCGAGAGGTGAGTGAAATGGAAAGACATCGCAGATTGTTTCTTCAGCTCATTGGAGCCTTGATACTGGTACCAGGGGCAGCATCCTCGGAAACGGTGGGGCCCCGTGCTCCCGTGGGCAGACGCCCGCCGCCGCCGCCGAAACGGAAAGAACACACTCCTCCTCCACGAAAGGGCTATCGATGGATTGAGGGACGATGGGTATGGAATATCCGGCGAAGCCGATATGTCTGGGTGGCCGGGCGGTTTCAACGCCATCGGTCATAGGACGAGATCAGGCTATAGCCGCGAAGGATCAGGTCGTCCTGCGCTTTCACAACGACATTCTGCTCCGCCAAAAATGGTGCCCCCGGAGCAGATTGCATCATCTATGGCCGATGGACATTGCTACGCTTTATCTTGGCTTCAGCGTCGCGACGAGCCACCGCACCGAAGAGGGGAAGGAGTTGCCAGAGAGCGGAAACCCCGATCAACGCATAGATGATACGCGCAAGGATGGCGCCCGGGCCTCCCAACAAAAGCCCTATGGGATCGAACTGGAACAGGCCGATGAGAAGCCAGTCAAGCCCGCCGATGACGATAAGAAGCAATGTAATCGTGTTGAGTATACGCATCTCGCCGCTCCTACCCATCTGAATTTGCAGTTTCGCTGTCTGAAAGGACGGTGGCGAGCCACGTCGTGGAGGCGACCATCGAACAGAAGACGATGAATGTGATCAATATCGGAACCCCTATGAAGGCTCCGGCCAGCCCCCACATGAAACTCCAGAAGAACACCGAAAAGATGACCGCAAAAGGCGATATGGCCAGCGATGCACCCGCCAGCCTCGGTTCGAGGTAACTGCCGATAACGAACTGTATGAGGTTGAGGCTCACAAAGATAAGCAGTGCTGGCTGCCAGGTATCAAACTGGGCAATGGCGAAGAGGGTCGGCAGGGTCGTCGCCACCAATGGCCCCAGAAACGGAATGTAGTTGAAGGCAAATGCGATGACGCCCCAGGCCGCAGCCAGTTCCAATCCCGCCCCGATGGACAGGAGCCATACGAGCAATCCCGTGAGAATGCTGGCGAAGGTACGCACAAGCATGAAACGGCGAAATTTCATTGCAATGATGCGGCTCGCTGCAAGGATGATCTGGCCGTGAGGCTGCGTAGCCGGCAGCCCCAAGCGAACGGCGAAATCCTCGACCTCCAGAAGCCCCAGCATGACGAAGATCAGCACCAGCAGCGTAAACCCGCCGAAGCTGTTCAGGCGCCCCGCCGTGCTCTGCAGAACCGACAGCAGTCTGGTGACATCGAACCAGTCCCCGATCGGCCCGGCTATCGCTATGCCATGCTGTTCCAGCCAATCCACGACAGCCGAATAAGTGGCTTGCAGGCGGTCGGCATTCATGAACAGCCACTGGCCCAGCCTGCCCAATCCCCAGGCGAGCGAGGAACCGATCGCGACGATGAAGCCGATCGTGATGATCAACGTGATCAGCAGCGCCAGAAGACGCGGAAGCCTTGTCTGCAAGGCAAGCTGGCAAGGCCACACGATGGCGATGATGAAGAGAGCGAAAAATAGGGGCGCAAAAACCGCTTGCGCTGCGAACAGGAGAGCTAAAACGAGAATGCCGGAAACGAGCATGCCTGTCATCGGTTTGCGAGGTGCTTCCGGCATTTTCCGCTCCTGACAGCTACCAAATCGGGTATGCTCGCTTGTCTCGTGGCCCAAAGCGCTAAAGCTGGCCTTCGGCGGCCGCCATAGAACCCGGATGGATTGATTTCAAAGAATGTTTTTATGGATGCGGCCATCCTTCATGATGACGGAAAGGTATTTCTGAGGATTTTCCATGAGGCTGATGTCATCGAGCGGATTCCCGTCAACGACGATAAGATCTGCCAGTGCATCGATTTCGATCACACCGAGCTTGCCGGGATAGGGATTGCGGAAACTGGAAAGTGCCAGCAATTCCGCATTGCCTGATGTCGCCATCTGCAGGATTTCTGCACTTGTGTACCAGTGACGCAGATGCGTGAGCATGAAATTCTGACGCGGACCGAGTTGTGGCGAAAACAGAACATCCGACCCCCAGGCCGTCTTGATCCCGTATTTCCGGGCAAACTCATAGATTCTGGGCGTGCCGGCGAATAGTTGCTGGATACGCTCCAGACCCGGTCCACTCTGCGATGCCGCGTCCTCCATCGTCAGGAAGGGCTGCATGCTGAGCCATGCTCCCTTGTCGGCGATCATTCCCGCCGTTTCCTCATCGATCAGATGGGCGTGCTCGATACAGGCGACACCCGCTGCCAGCGCCCGTTGCACCGCGCGAGGCGTATAGGCGTGGGTCGTAACATAGGTGTTCCAGTCCCGCGCCACCTCGACGGCTGCCCTCAGCTCTTCCTCGCTGAATGTCGTCATGTCGAGCGGACTTCGCGGAGACGACACACCCCCGCTTCCGACGATCTTGATCTGCGATGCTCCCTGGAGCAATTGCTCCCGAACACGCAATCTCATCTCGCCTATGTCGTCGACAATTGCCGATGCCCCCATCAGCTCGCTTGAGCTTAGCCGCCCTCCATCCCTTGGGATTTCCGTCGACAAACGTAAATCGCCGTGACCACCTGACGTCGTTATCATCGCCCCGCACGGGAATATGCGTGGCCCGGGTATCATCCCTGCGTCCACGGCCTGCTTGAATGAAAATACAGGTCCTCCAAGATCGCGCACCGTTGTGAAGCCGCGCATGAGCGTCCGCTCGGCTTCGGCAGTCGAGGCCGCAAAAATGATACCGGGGTCTCCAGCCAAGAGGATATTAAGGGGAACCGCCGCAAAAATCGTATGCCAGTGAGCATCGATCAAACCCGGCAGCAGAACACCATTGCGGCAATTTATGACAGTCGCGTCTGCAGGTACCGGATTGTTGGCCGGGTCAACAGCGATGATTTTCCCGTTTTCTACAAGAACCTGCACACCCGTTTGCACCGTGCCTGATTTACCGTCGAAAAGACGCACCTCGCGGAATACGGTTTTTGACTGGGCTTCCTGGGCAGTGGAGGACTTCGGCATCCCGGTCGAAAGCGCGGCAGCTGCGAGACCCGCCAGGAATCCCCGTCTCGACAGGGATTCCAGCCGACGCGAGACGGTCTGCAGCGAAGGATTGAAGCAGCCGCAGCCAGCACTGTGGACCAGATGGCTATATTTCCGTCCGAAACTTTGCATGAGGCGTCGTCTCCTCAACAGGGGCTGCCTGGATGACGGCATCCCATTACGGCAAGACAGGAAGCGCGCGTGTCAGGTGCGCGCTCCCAGCGGTTTCGTGAAATGCTTCAATAGTCAACGGCATCGCGGACAATCGGGCACGTCATGCAATGGCCGCCGCCGCGACCGCGCCCAAGCTCGGCGCCCGTGATCGTAATGACCTCGATGCCCTCCTTGCGAAGCAGGGTATTGGTGTAGGTGTTTCGGTCATAGGCATAGACGACGCCAGGTGAAGCACATACGAGGTTCGCGCCGCTGTCCCATTGGGTTCGCTCGCGCATATAGTCGTTGCCGCCGGTCTCCACGACGCGCATCTTTTTCAGGCCGAGGGAATCCCTGACAGTCTCAACAAAGCTGCCCTTGTCCTTGTGCAGCTCGACCCCTCCATTGCCGTCCGGGCGGAAAGAAAAGGCCTCGATACCGTTGACGATATCCGGATAGAGCAGGACGCAGTCGCGGTCGGCGAAGGTGAAGACCGTATCGAGATGCATGGCTGCGCGCAGCTTGGGCATGGCGGCGACAATCACACGTTCCGCCGCTCCCTTCTCGAACAAGGCGGCCGCGACCTGGCTGATGGCCTGGCGGGACGTTCGTTCGCTCATGCCGATCAGGACATTGCCTTTGCCGATCGGCATCACGTCACCGCCTTCCAGCGTGGCAAGGCCCCAGTCCTTGGTCGGATCGCCCCACCAGACATTGACCTTGCCCGCAAAGTCCGGATGAAACTTGTAGATAGCCGTGGTGAGGATCGTCTCCTCATGACGCGCCGGCCAATAAAGCGAGTTGAGGGTAACGCCGCCATAGATCCAGCATGTCGTGTCCCGTGTGTAGAGGGTATTCGGCAGAGGTGGCAGGAGATATTCGTTGACCCCCGCAGCATCGCGTATCAGAGCGAGCTGCTCTCCCCCGACACTGTCCGGAAACTCAAAGGTCGACAATCCGCCGATCAGCGTTTCGGCGAGTTCCCGATCTCCCAGTCCTTCGAGATAGGACCTGACCTCATTGAGAAGACCCAGCCCGATCTGGTTGGGCACGACCTGTTGATCGAGAATCCAGGTTCTGGCTTCCGGTATGGCCACGGTTTGCGCCAGGAGATTGTGCATCTCCAAGACCTCGATTCCGCGATCCCGCATTTTCGTCATGAAGTCGAAATGATCACGCTTGGCGTTTTCCACCCACAGGACATCGTCAAAGAGAAGCGCGTCACAATTGGTTGGTGTCAGCCGCTGGTGCGCTCGCCCGGGTGCGCAGACCATGACCTTGCGCAGTTGCCCAACTTCGGAATGAACGCCAAAAGGTGTCGTTTGTGTCATGACCTTCGCCTCTCAGTTTAGGGTGTGATGATACCTGTAAGCAATCCGTAGGCCCCAACCAGGCCTCCGATAATCGTCACTGCGAACACGATGAGTTCGGCCGGTGTGAACAATGTGAGTTTCTGTTCGCGTCGCGCCCAGAAGTAGAGAATGGTGCCCGGCACGAACAGCACTGCGACAAGCAGGACATATTTCAAACCGGCGGCGGCAAACATGAAGAGCGTGTAGACGACCGCAACCCAGGCGAAGAATTGATCGCGCCCCCGTTGTTCCGGTGTGGTCTCATAACCCTCACCCCGACGAGCCACCAGCACGCCGTAACCAGCAACGAGAAGATAGGGCAAGAGCGCCGTCACGCTTGTCATGTCCAGCATGAAGTTGAATGCATCTCGCGACCAGTAGGTCGAAATGACGAAAAGCGAGACAACGATATTGGTCAGCCAAAGCGCATTTGCGGGCACCCTGTTGCCATTCTGCTCTGCAAACATTTTCGGCATGTCCTGCGACTTGGCTGCGGCAAAAAGCACTTCCGCGCAAATGAGAGACCACGCCAGATATGCGCCGAGAACAGAAATCAGGACGCCGATGGATATGAACACAGCACCCCAATGCCCAACGACCGCTTCGAGAACGCTGGCTATGGATGGCTGTTGAACCGCTGCAATGGCCGATTGGGGCAAGACCGCATAGGGCAGCAACGTTACGGCGACCATGAGGCCTGTCACACCGACGAAGCCGAGGATCGTGGCAGAGCCGACGTCAGATCGCTTCTGGGCGAAGCGGGAGTAAACGCTTGCCCCTTCGATGCCGAGGAACACGAAAACGGTAATGAGCATCGTATCCCGCACTTGTGAGACAAGCGACTTCACGGGCATGTCGGCGCCACCGAAAAAGTTCTCGGAAAACTGTGTGTAGTTAAAGAATATGATCAACGCCACAATGAAGACCAGGATCGGAACGATCTTGGCAATGGTGACGATCGTATTGACAAAAGCCGCCTGCTCCACGCCGCGCAAAATCATGAAATGAAACGCCCATATGCCGACAAGCGATACGATGATTGCCGTCGCGCTGCTTCCATCTCCGAAGATTGACGGAAAAAAGCGACCGAGAGTCGAGCCGATCAAAACCCAGTAAAAAACGTTGCCAAGGCAACTGCCGAGCCAATAACCGAAGGCGGAAAGGAAACCCATGTAGTTTCCAAAACCTTCCTTGGCGTAGGCGAAAACACCTGAATCTATGTCCGGCTTCTTCTCCGCGAGCGCCTGAAAGACGCGCGCGAGCATATACATGCCCGTCCCCGCGATAACCCAGGCGATGATCGCGCCAAAGGGTCCCGTGGCAGATCCGAAGCGGCCCGGAAGGTTGAAAATACCCGCCCCCACCATGGAGCCGACAACCATTGCCGTCAGTGAGAATAACGTGAGTTTCTGTTGCGACGTTGCCATAAACATACCTCTCCCATTAAAGTATAAATTCAGCACCAAGCTCGCAAAAGCGAGCAAACACCTCTTCGACAATCGCAAAAACTAAATAACCAGATAACCGTTCATAATACTGAAAATGACCATACAAAATCCGGCGCCCAGAATTGTAAAGACAATCCACTCCAGACGGTTAAATATATTCATACTTTGCTCAGTTCTAGCCATGAAGAAAAGCAAAGTACCTGGAGCATATATCAAGGTTGTAAGAAGGAGATACTTCACTCCGGCCGCATAGATAAGTCCGGCGGTGTAGATCAGCGCGAGGAACGACTGTATCGTTTCAGTCCGATTGAGCTCGCCTTTGATCAGCGCGCCATTGCGCTGCAAGTTCGTTTTCACGCCGAATGCCGCGACAAGCAGATACGGCACAAGGATCATGGAGCTTGTCATCGCGACGGCGAGCATGAACGCATAGTTCGAAAACATCGATACGATCAAAAACAACTGGACTATGATGTTCGTCAGCCAGAGCGCATTGGCCGGAACGCCAGACCTGTTTTCCCTGGCCAGAAACTTTGGCATGGTCTTGTTTGTCGCGGCGGAATAGAGGATTTCCGCCGCCAGAAGCACCCAGGCGATATAAGCGCCGGCGACAGATATGACCAGGCCGATACTGACGAAGACCGCTCCCCACGGTCCCGTAGCCGCTGCCAGCACCCCTGCCATTGACGGGTTGCGCAACTGTGCAAGCTCTTCCTTGGGCATGATCCCATAGGAGAGCAGTGTGACGGCCAGCATCAGAGCAAGAACAAACAGAAAGCCGGCAACCGTGGCGGTTCCAACATCGGCGCGCTTTCGAGCGTATCTCGAATAAACGCTCGCACCCTCTATCCCGACAAATACGAAAACGGTGACCAGCATCGTATTTCTGACCTGGCTCGCAAGTGGCCCCAATCCGGCCTCGCTGGCGCCCCAGAAATTCTCACGAAAAGTCTCCCACTCAAACGCCATCAGGACCAGCAGGAGAAACGCGAAGATCGGCAGAAGCTTGGCAATTGTCACAACGGTATTGAGCGCTGCCGCCTGCCGGATACCTCTCAGGATCAGACTGTGAAACACCCACAGCAATACGGACGATGTCGCAACCGCAATCAACGTGTTGCCATCACCAAAGGCTGGAAAAAACAGACCAAGCGTCGATTTTACCAGAATGAAATAAGTCACGTTTCCGAGAAGAGCCGCTGCCCAGTAACCAAGCGCCGAGAGAAAGCCGAGATAATCTCCAAAGCCTTCCTTCGCATACATGAAGATGCCCGCATCCAGGTCCGGGCGCCGCTGCGCCAGGGCTTGGAAAACGAACGCCACCATGAGCATGCCAATTCCGGCGATGGTCCAGGCGATAATCGCACCAAGCGGTCCGGTCGCCTTTCCGAATGCCTGCGGCAGCGAAAATATCCCGGCGCCGACCATTGAGCCGACGACCATGCCCGTCAACGTTGCCAGCGACAGCTTTGCGTCATCTTTTCCGGACATGGTTCATTCCCCCTCGCCTGCCATCGGTTGCCGGAGTTGCGCGTGCCTGCCAAACCAGGACGACTTGATCCTTTCCCGCGTGGTCTGAACAAGGACGTATAGAAGTGGAATGATCAGAATGCCGACCAAAGTGCCGACCAGCAGGCCGCCGAAGATCGAGACGCCGATCGCCTGTCGGCTTGCCGCTCCGGCCCCCGTCGCAAAAACCAGTGGAAGCACGCCGAGAACGGACGCCATCGCCGTCATGAAGACGGGCCGGAAACGCTGGAATGTGGCCAACCGTGCAGCCTCGGTAATCTCGAGGCCCGCCTCCCGCCGGTCCTTGGCAAATTCGACAATCAGAATTGCATTCTTGGCCGCAAGTCCTATCAGGAGAACCAGTCCGATCTGTGCGTAGACATTCAGATCCAGACCCGCAATCAGGAGGCTGCACAGCGCGCCGGCCGCAGCAGCAACTACGGAAAATATGACGGCTAACGGCACCGACCAGCTCTCATACTGGGCGACGAGGAACAGGTAGGTGAAGACAACGCCCATGATGAGCAGCACGGCGGTTTGCGCGCCAGCCTGCCGTTCCTGCAACGCCAGCCCGGTCCATTCGAAACCAAATCCCGCAGGAAGCGCCTCAGCGGCGACATTCTCCATCGCGACAAGCGCTTCTCCCGTGCTCACGCCAGGACCCGGCTGGCCGTTGATCGCGGCAGCGGGAAAAAGATTGTAACGGTTGATCGAGCTTGGGCCGTATATCGTGGAAACAGACGCCACGGCCTGTATCGGCACGAGCGCACCGTTTGAAGACCGCACTCTGAGACGCTGGATGTCCTCGACACGAGAGCGGAATTGACCGTCGTTTTGCAACCGCACCTGAAAGACGCGGGAGGAAAGATTGAAATCATCGATATAGGCAGAACCAAGCTGCGCCTGCGCGGCGCTGAAAATGGCCGCCGGCGATACGCCATATAGTTCCGCCCGGTTTCGGTCGATATCCATGAATAATTGCGGCGAATCCGCCGAGAATGTGCTGAACACCCCAGCAAGATCGGGGCTCTGATTTGCTTTGCCTATGAGGCCGCGCATAACCTGACCAAGCTCGTCCGGCTGCTGCCCATCGCGCGCCTGCAGCCGGAAATCGAAACCGCCCGTGGTGCCCAGTCCAGGTATCGCGGGTGGATTGAAAGCAACGACGGAGGCGTTGGAAAATACGGTAAAATCGCCTCTGAGTTTCCGCAGGATAGCATCGGCGCTTTCGTCCGGGCCACGCTCGCTCCACGGCTTCAAGGCAGCAATCACCATCCCGGCGTTCGACCCGCCTCCTCCAATGAGGCTCATGCCTGAAATGCCGATGACGTTTTCAACGCCGGGCGTGTTGCGCAGAATTGTCTGGACCTGCGCCACGGCCTGTTCCGTCCGCCCGATCGCTGCGGCATTCGGGAGCTGGACATTTGTGAAAAGATAGCCCTGATCCTCCGAAGGGATGAAACCCGTCGGCAGCACGCGCACCAGTGCATAGGTCCCGGCGAAAATCCCAAGGATGACCAGGATCGACACGGCAAAACGCGTCGACAGCGCAAGGAACATCCGGATGTAGAAATCCCTGATCCAGCCCAATGAAGAATTGAACCTTTCAAAGACCTTCGCCCGTTTCGCCGGCGGCGGCTTCAGCAGCATGGCACACAGCGCCGGGCTGAGAGTGAGGGCATTGATCGTCGAAAAGCTGATCGTCACCAATATCGTGACTGCAAACTGCCGATAGAGCTGTCCGGTTATTCCCGGCAGAAAGGATACGGGAACAAACAATGCCGCAAGCACAAGCGTTGTTGCGATGATCGGGCCCGTAACCTGTTCCATTGTCCTGAGCGTCGCGTCGGTAATCGACAGCCCTTCTTCCTGCATGACGCGCTGCGCATTTTCCGCCACGATGATCGCGTCATCCACGACAAGGCTGATCGCCAGAACCATTGCGAACAATGTGATCGTGTTTGCAGAGTAGCCAATGAAATAAAGAACGGTAAAAGCGCCGATCAACGAAACCGGAATCGTGAGCGTCGGGAGGATTGTGGCCCGCCAATCCTGCAGGAAGACATAGACAACCGCGACCACCAGAACGAATGTTATGGCAAGGGTTATGATGATTTCCTGAATCGTCGCATTGAGAAAGCTCGTTGTGTCGAAGACAACGGTATAAGCGATGTCTTCAGGGAACTGCTGCTGCAAGCGCTCCAGTTCGGCTCTTGCGGCCTGAGATACCGACAAGGCATTTGCATCGGCCGATTGATAAAGAACAATCGTCGCGCTCGGCCTTCCGTTGAAAGTCGACACGGTGTCATAGGACTGAGCGCCAAGCTCGACCCTCGCCACGTCACGCAATCTCACGATCGCCCCGTCGCTGTTGGTGCGGACAACGATGTTGCCGAATTCCGAGGGATCGCTCAGCCTGCCCTTTGCAAGTATGGTGAGCTGTAATTGTTGTCCGTCCGAGATCGGCGGCGAGCCAATCTGGCCAGCGGACGCCTGGGCGTTCTGGGCCTGGATTGCGGCACCAAGATCAGCCGCGGTGACACCCAGCGCCTCCATGCGATCGGGGTTCATCCAGATGCGCATGCTGTAGGCGGGACCAAAGACGCCGGCATCGCCAACACCCGAAATGCGGGCCAACGCATCTCTGATGTTGATCGAGGCGTAATTGCTGACAAAGAGCGCATCCTTCGTGCCCTTCGGCGAATAAACCGCGACCCCCATCAACATGCTTGACGATCGGCTTCTGACCGTAACGCCCGTCTGCGAAACCACTGCCGGCAAACGCGGCGTGGCCGTCGCCACCCTGTTTTGCACGTTGATCTGCGCAATTTCGGGATCCGTCCCGACGGCAAATGTAACGGTGAGCGAATAGGTGCCGTTGTTGGTGCTGGATGAAGACATGTAGAGCATGCCTTCAACACCATTCACCTGCTCCTCGATCAGAGCCCCCACGCTTTCCGCCATGACATTGGCGTTGGCGCCGGGATAACTCGCAGAAACCTGTATTTCGGGAGGTGTGATCGGCGGAAATTGCGTGACCGGGATCTGCGTCATCGCAAGGGCGCCGGCAATCACCATGACGATCGCGATAACCATCGCAAAGCGGGGAAGCCGGATGAAGCTTCCGGGGCCTATCATGGTTTCGTTCCCGCGCCGCCGGTATCCCCGGGCATCACTTTGAGCGGCATACCCTCGGCAACACTCTGGAGGTTTCCCGTAATAAGCCGCTCGCCACCGGCGAGACCTTCCTCCACGATCCAGTTGCCGGATATTTCGTTATCAGCCTTGATGCGGCGCAATTCTGCACGATCGCCTGCACCGGCGACGAGCACATATTTCCCCTCTTGATCCTGCTGTACGACCTCCTGCGGAACCACCGGTTTCATCACGGGCGCTCCCTCAGTCACGACAACAGTCACGAACTGGTTGGGCACGAGCAAAGCATCCGGGTTGGCAAACAACGCCCGTACGGCCAGCGTCCCGGTCTGCATATCAACCTGATTGTCGAGGAACTCGATCTCGCCCGTCTGAATGTAAATCTGGCCATTGGACAAACGCAGGCTGGTCTTGAAGTGCCTCGCAAGCTCTTCCTTGGAAACTCCGCCGGCGGCGGCGCGCAGGTCGAGGATAGAGCGATCACTTATCGAAAAAACCACCCGAATTGGATCCATCTGGACCACGCGAGCAAGCACAGTCGTGGCGTTGGCCACAAAGCCGCCAACGGAAACGTGCGAGACACCTATCCTCCCCTGGATCGGCGAGGAAATTTTTGTGTAGCTGAGGTTCAGCCTGGCTTGGCTGACCTTCACATCGGCAGAACGAAGACTGGCGGCTGCGGAATCGCGTGCGGCCTGACTTTGCTCGAGAACCGCCTGGGAAACGCTGCCTCTGGCGAGTGAAAGGTTCCGGCTGAGGCTTTGTTCGGCGTTCACGAGGCTGGATTGCGCGGCGTCACGCGTAGCCTGCGCATCGTCCAGCGCCAGCTGATAGCCGTCCTGCTCGATTACATACAAGGGCTGGCCAATAGTGACCATCTGCCCTTCCTGAAACGTTCGTTGCTGGATAAATCCCGGCACCCTCGCGAGGATGTCCACCGAATTCGCCGCCTCTACCCGGCCAACGAATTCGTATTTCGGAGAGACATTCATCAATAGTACTGGAACAACCTCTACGCTCTGAAGTGGCTGCGCGTTGAGATCGAAAGAAACCGCCGAGAATAACAGGGCTGCACACAGCCATCTCAATCTTGGGATAGTGATGAAGTTACATTGGCGCATTCAACTCACACTCCATCTTTAGCTGACAGGAAACTGCCGACTATCGATCTTGGCTACAGAGTTATTGCGGTAAGCCGCAGATGCACGTTTAAAACTAAAGAATGCAGGTACTTAGAACTGCATCCACTCACAATTTCATCTACCGGATACTAGCTGTAACGCAAAAAAAATATGACACAACTACAAGAAGTAGTGAGTTAGTCGTCTCCCGCAGAAGAACGGTTGACGTCGCTGGTCTCCGCAACATGGCGCGACGAACCGTGTGTCGTCGCGATGATCTTCATGGCAGCCGCGAGGAGAAGGATGGAAACCGGTAACACCAATGCATTCCAATCGGGCATCTCCTCCAATTCCGCGACCAGCGTCACGAAATGCACGACGAGATAGAGAATGATCATCTGAAAGAAGAGATTCTTGAGTTCGGCGACGCCTTCTATCAGCATCCAGGGAGGGAGTTGCGCTCTCCAGTTTGCGGTTGAACTGACAACGAAACCGACCGTAATTGCACAGCCGAAAATCACAAGAACAACAGCGAAGAGCAATTTGTCGACGCCCTGCAACACCGCTGCGACAATTACCTGATCGGGGTTCGTCCGAACCTGGACGAAGGCTTTGCCGATGGCCGACAAACCTTCCCAGAACATAAGCGACGAGGCTGCAATCACGCCGACAGACGCAAGGGCCATGACGTATCGAAGGCTTAGCAGAAGTGTCAACATGCCCCATCTCCCCGCAAGTGCGCCGGACTTCCAACTTCCTGCATGCTTTTGCAGACACTGTGCCTCAACTATGATCGGCACTGCAAGAATGCTGCAGCACCCAATATAATTCATGAAATCTTGGGGTCGACTTCATCAGTTTCATAAGTGTTTCTATGCTGGACGCATTCGGAAAATCTGGAGTTTAGACTTGTAGCGCGTGTAAAAATCGGCGGGTGGCGCACTTGATCAATGACCTCATCCCTTGGCTCCATGACACGTTATCCATTTCGGTTCGCTTGATTGCGGCCGTCGTATTCGGAACGATAATCGGCCTCGAGCGACAATGGCGACAAGGCATGACCGGGCTGACGACGCATGCGCTTGTCGCCTTTGGCGCCGCAGCCTATTGCGCGCTGCCTGCAATACTCAACGTCAACGAAGACATCAGAATGGGTGGCCAGGTCGTCACGGGAATAGGTTTTCTTGGCGCCGGCTTGATCATGCGCGACGGCCATAACATCCGTGGGCTCAGCACGTCAGCAACTGTCTGGGCGACCGGAGCGATCGGCGTTTTGGCCGGCTACGGAGAACTGTTCGAAGCGGCCGAAGCCACGCTCCTGATCTTGCTGATCAACATAACGTCTCCCAAATTGGTCCGGCTGGTTGCAAGGGTCGTTCCGCATGGTCCAATCACCGCACAACAACATACGATCGAGGTTCGCACGGCCGCCGAAAACGAAGCCGAGGTCCGGGCGTGCCTGATGGCGCAGATCGGAGATCACCAGCTATCGGTCAAATCGCTTGCACGGCGCAGTAACTCGCTTGATCAGACGATTACCATCGAGATCGTTATTTCAGGCGAAGTGATCGATACCGAAGTCGTCAGCGCGCTTGTTCAATCACTCAGTCTTTCCCCAACAGTCCTCTATTGCGCTTACAGATAATGCATTCAATCCGCATGTGGAGAGAACCTACCGCAACTGCGGCGTCGGTTGGATGCCTTCAAACCGTTGGCATGGCCCTCACTGGCCTCGAAAACGGCATCCGTTGCATACCGCCAGTCATTGCGCTATTTTGGCCCCGTCGGAAAAGGCAGACTTGGTTTGGTAAGCCCAAGTCCTTCTGGTAACGGAAGCTCTGGTCTTTGGCCTCTGGTCGGAGATCCCCGCGACGAACGAAGGATGCATTGTGCATCCATCTGTTCGTCCGTGTGGGTCTCGGGTTGGAGAAACGCTCCGGTCGAACATCGACTGAAGGAGTCCGACCGTGCATATACCCTCTATTTGTTTTCATGACGTCCTGATCGTCGGCGCTGGCCCGGTCGGCCTGTTTCTCGCCTGCGAGTTAAGGCAGGCCGGTTGCTCGGTGCTGGTTCTCGAAGCATCGCCATATCCGGATTCACCCCTGAAACGGCCTCCCTTCGGCCTGCGCGGCCTGACGGTGCCGACGATCGAAAGCCTTGATCGACGCGGTCTGCTCGAGGCGATCAAAGAGCGGGAGGCAGGCCGTGACACACCTGGGACGGCGCACTGGATGAAAGGGCAGCGGCGGCCCGCCGGGCATTTCGCGGGCATCCAGTTTTTTCACGACCAGATCGACGCGCAACGCTGGCCTTATCGCCTTGCCGGTTCGGCTAGCAACCTTGCCACCGATATGGCGGGTATAGAGACCGTTCTGGCGGCGCGGGCCGAAGCTCTGGGCGTCGAGATACGGCGTGGGTTTGCCGTGGAAGGCTTCAAGCAATCCGAGGAGGATATCGCCGTTCAGGCGGGCGGCGCGGTGTTTCGGGGCCGCTGGCTTGTCGGCGCCGATGGCGCTCGCAGCATAGTGCGTAAGGTGGCAGGGATCGCTTTTGCCGGCACTGAACCCGAATTCACCGGCTATTCCGCGCAGGTCGAACTGGCCGATGCCGGGGCGCTGAAGCCCGGCCGCCACTATACCACTGCTGGCATGTACATGTTCACGCCAACAGGTACGATCGCCATGGCCGATTTCGACGGTGGCGCCTTTCATCGTTCCGCACCGATCACGCGTGAACATGTCGAAGCGGTGCTGCGCAGGGTCTCGGGCACGGATGTTTCGGTAACAAGGCTTGATCTGGCCACCACATGGACCGACCGCGCCTTCATGGCGGTGGAATATCGCCGGAAACGCGTGCTGCTGGCGGGCGATGCCGCCCACATTCACTCGCCACTGGGCGGCCAGGGGCTCAATCTCGGCCTTGGTGACGCGATGAACCTTGGCTGGAAACTCGCTGCGGTCATCCGCGGCGACGCATCGCCGGACCTGCTCGACAGCTATGCCAGCGAGCGCCAACCCATAGCCTCGCAGGTTCTGGACTGGTCGCGTGCGCAGGTGGCGCTGATGCGGCCCAGCCGAAGCTCGCGGGCGCTGGAAGGCATCATCCGCGATCTCGCCGCCACGCGCGATGGCGCAACCTATTTCGCCGAGCGCGTCTGGGGCATCGGTATCCGCTACGATCTTGGCTCTCCCCAAGCCCTTGTCGGCCGCAGCGCGCCGGATTTCGCGCTCCTTGACGGCACAAGACTGAATGAGCACCTGCGGAGCTGCCATGCGGTGCTACTCGATTTCGATGCGCGCCCAATGCTCGGCAATGTCGCGGAACGCTGGTCTGATCGGCTAGACTACGTTGCGGTGGATGCCGAAGATCGAATGGGACTGAGTGCCTTGCTGGTACGCCCCGATGGCATTGTCGCATGGGCCTGTGACGCCACCCCCGACGAGGCGGAACTTGAAGAGAGTATCGTTCGCTGGCTGGGCGTCTCGGTTCTGGAACTGGAGCGCCCCGATTGTGGATAGGACGGCGTGATGGGATCAAGCGGATTTTGAGATCAGCGAGCGAAACCGTTCGGTCATTTCGGGATTGGCGGGATTATAGACCATCATGTTGAGATCCGAGCGTCCCTCCACCGCAAAGCTTGAAAACTCCAGTTCGATCGTTCCGAGAACCGGGTGGTGGAGGCGCTTGAGGCCCTCATGCATGCTTGTGACCTCATTGTCATCCCACATGGCCTTGAATTCGGGGCTGGCGGCAGAGAGCTCATCGACCAGTTGCTGGATGCCGGCCCCCGCGCCGGCGCGCGCAGCATCCGCCCGGAACGCGCCGACGACATAGCGGGCGACATTGCGCCAGTCCTCCTGGGCGGTGCGCACCCGTTCATCGGAGAAGATCAGACGCAGAATGTTGCGGTTCTCCCTCCCCAGTTTGCTGTAATCCGTCAGGATGAGGGCGGCGGCCCGGTTCCATGCCAGAACATCCCATGTCGCCGTCCTGATGATGGCGGGGCTGAAGGGCATGGCGTCTAGCACGCCCTGTAGCCGGGGCGTTATGGTCTCGGGTTGACGGTAACGCTGCTCGGGCGGATGTCCGAAGGCCAGTATATGCAGGTGATCGCGCTCGGGATCGGTCAGCATCAATCCCTTGGCGATGCGATCCAGCACATCCGCCGAGGGCGAACCGCCACGACCCTGTTCCAGCCAGGTATACCAGGTCGGACTTATGTTGGCGCGCTGGGCAACCTCTTCCCGGCGCAGGCCCGGTGTGCGGCGGCGGCCGATGGGAAAACCGAAGGTTCCGGGATCAAGCCGCAGGCGACGATCGCGCAGGAAGGTGCTGAGTGCATTGTCCGTCATTGCATTTCCCCGCCGCAGCCTGTTGAGAATTATACCATGATAAGGTCACTACTTTAACAGGACAATTCTTCATGAGATCACCTCTCCCGTCAACGCGGGAGATTTATATGCGTGTTTTTCTGACAGGTGCCACCGGGTTCATCGGCTCCCGGATTCTTCGCGAACTGCTGGCGAGTGGCCATGAGGTGATCGGTCTCACCCGCTCGGAGGCCGGCGCAAGAGCGCTGCAGGCCGCAGGCGCTTCCGCCCATATCGCCACGCTGGAAGATGCAGCAGGGCTTGCCGCGGGTGCGGAAACTGCCGATGCCGTCATCCATACGGCTTTCGATCATGATTTTGCGAATTTTGCCGCCAATTGCGAAAAGGATCGCCGGGTGATCGCGGCGCTGGGCTCTGTATTGGCTGGCTCCGAACGGCCGATGCTCATCACCTCAGGGGTTGGCATGGGTGATCCCGGCAATGGCGAACCTGCACGGGAGAATGTGTTCGACACGCATCATTTCAACCCGCGCATCGCCTCCGAACTGGCGGGCCAGGAGCTATTGCAGGCGGGCGTCAATCTCGGCGTCATCAGGCTTCCGCAGGTGCATGACACGGTGAAGCAGGGTCTTATCTCGCCCTATATCGAGATGTCGCGCGACAAAGGCGTCGTCGCTTATGTCGAAGACGGTGGCAATCGCTGGTCCGCCGGTCATGTGGACGATGTGGCAAAGCTATACGTGATGGCGCTCGTTCGGGGTGAACGGGGTGCTCGATATAATGCCGTGGCGGAAGAAGGCGTTGTCGTGCGCGATATTGCCGGGATCGTTGCCGAGGGGCTGGGGCTGCCACTCGTTTCCATAGGCAAAGATGAGGCCGCCGGCCATTTCGGCTGGTTTGCCCTGTTCGCTTCGATGGATCTCAGGGCCTCCAGCGCCCTGACACGGAAGAAGCTCGGCTGGGAGCCGAAAGGGCCGAACCTGCTCGATGATCTCAGAGCCATGGACTACTAATCTGGAGGCAGGCGTCCGCTGAGGCGGACGCCTGCCTCCAGCATCAGTTGCGGCGCAGACGGGCCACGACGACGTAAAAGACGGGAACGAAGAGCACCGCCAGCACGGTCGCCGAAATCATGCCGCCGAAAAGGCCGGTGCCGATGGCGTTCTGCGTCTCCGAACTCGCGCCCTTGGCGATGACAAGCGGCACGATGCCGAGCGTGAAGGCGAGCGATGTCATCACGATCGGCCGCAGACGCAGGCGTGATGCCGCAATGACGGCATCAGTAAGCGTCTGCCCCTCCTGCTGGCGTTTTCGGGCAAATTCCACGATCAGCACGGCATTTTTTGCCGAAAGCCCGATGAGCGTGATCAGGCCGACCTTGAAGAACACGTCGTTCTCCAGCCCGCGCAGATGCACCGCAATGACAGCGCCGATAATGCCGAGCGGCACGACGAGCATGACGGAAAGCGGCACCGTCCAGCTTTCGTAAAGTGCTGCAAGAACAAGGAAAACGATGAGGAACGAAAACGCCATCAGCATGGGCGCCTGCGCACCGGACTGGCGTTCCTGCAACGATTGACCGGTCCACTCAACCGCAAAGCCCTTGGGCAATTTGGCTGCGAGCCGTTCCATTTCTTCCATCGCCTTACCGCTGGATACGCCCAATGCGGCGGAGCCGGAAATGCTGGTCGAGGGATAGCCGTTATAGCGGGTGAACTGCAGCGGCATTGTCGACCATTGCGGCGTGACGATTTCCGAAAGGCGAACCATCTTGCCGGCATCGTTGCGGACGTGGAGGTTGAGCACGTCATCCACCTGCATGCGGCTTGCGGCCCTGGCCTGCACGATCACCTGCTGCAGGCGTCCATCGCGCGGGAAATCATTGACATAGGTCGAACCAATGGCCCCGCCGAGCGTATCGGCGATGGTCGAATAGGACACGCCGAGCGCGCTCGCTTTCTGCCGGTCCACGTTCACGGTGACGCTCGGGCCGCTGGGAAGACCATCGATGCGGACATCGGTCACGAGCTTGCTCTCCGCCGCAAGCCGGGTCAGTTGGGCCGCAGCCTCGCCGAGCGCATTCGCCCCGTGGTTGGCGCGGTCCTGCAGCCGCAACGCAAAGCCCGATGTCGTGCCGAGCTCATCGATTGCGGGCGGCTTGAGGCTGAATATCTGCCCCTCGTCGGCGGCCGCCATCGCGCTCGTCGCAGCGCCGACTTCGTCGTCCACGCCTGTCTTGCGCTCGCCCCATTCCTTGAGCGTGGTGAAGGACATCGCCGTGTTCGGGCCTGAGCCCGAGAAACCAAAACCCATCACCGTCAGATTATTGGCGATGTCAGGCCGGGTCTTGACGTGATTTTCGAAGAGGTCGACGACGACGCGGGTGCGCTCGGCCGTGGCCTCCGCCGGCAGGGTGAAGGATGTCATGAAGGAACCCTGGTCCTCATCCGGCACAAAGGCCGTCGAGAGCGTGCCATATCCATAGGCAACCGCGCCGATGATAGCGAGGTAAACCACCATGGTACGCCCGATCTTGCGCACAAGGATGGCGACCCAGCCGGCATAACGCGCGGTCAGGCGCTCAAAGGCGCGGTTGAACCAGCCGAAGAAACCTTTCTTCTGATGGTGATCGTGACCGACCGGCTTCAGCAGGGTCGCGCACAGAGCGGGCGTGAGGCTGAGGGCCAGAAATGCCGAGAACAGGATCGATACGGCCATAGAGACGGTAAATTGCCGGTAGATCGCTCCAACCGAACCGGAGGCCATGCCCATCGGCAGGAAGACGGCGGTCAGGACCAGCGTGATGCCGATGACCGCGCCGGATATTTCCGTCATCGCCTTGCGCGTCGCTTCAAGCGGCGACAGGCCCTCCTGAGCCATCAGGCGCTCGACATTTTCAACGACCACGATGGCGTCATCGACAATGATGCCGATTGCCAGAACCATGCCGAACATGGTCAGGGCATTGATCGAATAGCCGATCGCCAGCATGACCGCGAATGTGCCGAGAAGCGCGATCGGCGCAACGATGGCGGGAATAAGCGTGTAACGCAGGTTCTGGAGAAACAGCAGCATGATCAGGAAAACCAGGACCATGGCCTCGGCGAGCGTCTGGACTACCTTCTCTATCGAAACCTTCACGAAGGGTGCCGTATCATAGGAGATGGCGAACTCCATTTCCTCCGGCATGGTCGTGGAAAGCTCCGCCAGACGCTCCCTCACACCGGTCGAGGTGCTCACCGCATTGGCGCCGGGCGTCATCTGAATGGCAGCGGCCGTCGCAGGTTTGCCGCCATCGAGGATGGAGAAGCTCGATGTCTGTGATCCGACTTCGATTGTCGCTACGTCTCCCAGTGTCAGCCTGGAGCCGTCTGGGTTAGAACGCAGAATGATCTGCGCGAATTCATCGGGCGTCTGCAATTGACCGCTTACGCTGAGCGGCACGCTGACCTTCTGGCCCGGCACGGTTGGCGTTTCACCCAGACGGCCGGGGGCGACCTGAATATTCTGCGACTGTATGGCCTGTGTCGCCTCGGCCATCGAGATGGAATGGGCCACAAGGCGGACGGGATCGAGCCAGATACGCATCGCCGCTTCGGACCCGAAGGATTGCACGCGACCGACACCGCCGACACGTTTCAGTTCCGGCGCAATGTTGCGGACGAGATAATCATCGAGAGCGAGAGCGTCGAGCGAGCCGTCCCTCGATTTCAGCGAAACGATCATCAGAAATCCTGACGATGCCGATTCCACCGTCAGTCCGGCGCGGCGGACCTGTTCCGGCAGGCGCGGTTCCACGGCCTTCAGCCGGTTTTGAACATCCACCTGCGCAAGCTCGGGATTGGTGCCCGGCTTGAAGGTGACGGTAATGGTGGCCGAACCCGAGGAGTCGGCGGATGAATCGAAATAGAGGATGTTTTTCGCGCTCGAAAGTTCGCGTTCGATCAGGCTCGTCACGCTGTCATTGATCGTCTGCGGCGTGGCGCCGGTATAGGTGGCGTAGATCGAAACGCTGGGCGGAGCGATGACGGGAAACCGTGAGACGGGCAGTTGCGGGATGGACATCACCCCCGCGATCACGATCAGAATGGCGATGACCCAGGCGAAAACAGGCCTGTTGATGAAAAACTGCGGCATGATCTGTCCGCTCCTTAGGTTCGGGTCTCTGGGGCGGCAGGGGAAAAGGGCGAGATTTCGAGCGGCTGTCCGCCCTGGACGCGATCCTGCCCCAGAACGACGATGGTTTCTCCGGCGGCAAGGCCTCCCGTGACGATGTATCGACCGTCGGCCAGCGGCCCCAGTTCCACCGCGCGGCGCGCACCGGTCTTGTCTGCGCCGACAACAACGATCTGCGGCCGTCCGGCCGGATCGCGGATGATTGCTTCCTGCGGCACGCGGATCGCAGCGCCGTATATGGCGCGCGGAACCATCGCGCGGATATACATGCCCGGAAGCAGCTGTTCCTCCGGGTTTGGAACGAGGATGCGAATGCCGAGGCTGCCCGTGGCGCTGTCGACGGAGATGTCGGAGAACAGGACCTTTCCATCGTGGCCGAACGGCTTGCCGGCGATGGTGATGATCTTCACCGGCAACTCGTCCGGATTTTCGGTGCCCGCCCCGGAAGCCGTGTCACGCAGGGCCTCCAGGCTCATCGCTGACTGGCGAACATCCACATAGACCTGATCGATCTGCTGAATGACCGCCAATGGTGCAGTTGCCGAGGATGAGGCAAGTCCGCCTTCGCTCATGAAGGACTGGCCAATGACCCCGCTGATCGGGCTGCGCAGCGTCGCATAGGAAAGCTCCAGCTTTCGCCGGGCGAGAATGGCGCCCGCTTCCGCGACATTCGCCTTCGCCTGCGCAAGGGCGGCGGTGGCGTTATTGAAGGATTCCGCACTGGTGATCTCGCGCGAAGACAGCGATCTGGCGCGCTCGTATTTAACCTGTGCGTTCAGAAGTTCCGCCTCCGCCCGCGCCAGCACGGCGGTTGCAGCGTCTACATCGGCTGAAAAAGGTGCGGGATCGATCTGGAAAAGCGGTGTGCCGGCTTCCACGAAGGCACCTTCCGTGAAGAGCTTCTTCTGGATGATGCCACTCACCTGCGCCCGGATCTCCGCCGTGCGGTAGGCCGACACCCTGCCGGGCAGTTCGTCGTAGACCGTCACGGGTTCCGGCTGAACGGTCATGACGCTGACGCGTGCGGGCGGCGTCGTTTCGGCGGCACCACCGGCACCCGTTCCGTTATCGCTGCAGGCACAGAGAAGAAAGATCGGCAGGCACAGCGCGCCAAGTTTCCAGAAGTATGATCCGCGTCGCATGAGTATCCACCATCCATTTTAAACAACGAGCTCGATGGCGGCTATCTAGGCTCTGTGCATTTGCGCTTTGTGGAGGTTTTGTTGCGGCTTTGTGGAGGCCGGCACCCAATACTCGACGGCGTGGCCGTTCGGTGGCATGGATGTATCAAGGAGTTTGAAGACGATGGCAGAACTAGTTTTGATCGCTGAAGACGACATGAAGATCGCCGGCATTCTCGAAGCCTATTTTACCCGCGAAGGTTTCCGCACCGTGCATGCCCGTGACGGCAAGGTGGCGCTGGAACTTCATCGCGCCCTGAAACCAGATATCGTGCTGGCGGATGTCTCCATGCCGCGGCTGGATGGCTGGGAGGTTCTGGCGGAGATACAAAGGCGCGGCCATACGCCCGTCATCATGGTCACAGCACTGGACAAGGATGTTGATCGTCTTCAGGGGCTGCGCATCGGGGCGGATGACTACATCGTCAAGCCGTTCAATCCCATCGAAGTTGTCGCACGGGCAAAGGCGGTGCTGCGGCGCGCGGGGCTCAGGCAGGCGGGCGCCGTCGTTCGGGTCGGCAACCTGACCATCGATCTCGACAGCTACGAGGCAAAGATCGAAAAAGACGATGCCACCATTCGCCTGTCGCTGACATTGACCGAATTCAGGCTGCTGGCGCATCTTGCGCGCACGCCGACCAAGGCCTTTACACGCGGCGAGCTGGTCGATGCCTGCCTGCCCGGTTCGGATGCGCTGGACCGCACGATAGACAGCCACTTGAGCAAACTGCGCAAGAAACTCGAGCAGGCCGGTGGCGAAGGCATGCTGGCCAGCATTCGAGGTGTCGGTTATCGTCTGGCGGTCGAGCCATGATGCTGAAAAAAGGCCTCAGCCGCCAAATATTGCTGGCCATGTCATCAATGACGGTGATTGCCGGCCTGGTGGTCTTTTTCGGCACCTACATCGCCTTCAGCATCATCTTCTATTTTTATCCCTGGTCTGAAAGCGAGGACAACTGGCTGACGGGCGTTGATTTCATCATCCTCTCCGCCCTGATCTTCATCGCCCTCATCGTTGCCGCCATCGCCTCCGTCCGCTTGACCCGGCGCATTCTGCAGCCGCTCGAATCCCTCGCCCACAGCGCGAGACGCATCAAGGACGGCGATCTTTCGGCGCGCGCCCTGCCGGGTGATCATTCTTTGGGAGAGACAGCCCATCTCGTCGAGGACTTCAACGCCATGGCCCAGCGTCTGGAGGATATGGCGGCGGATATGAAGCTCTGGAATGCAACCATTGCCCACGAGTTGCGCACGCCGCTCACTATCCTCAAAGGTCAACTGCGCGGCATGATCGACGGTGTGTTCGAACCGGATGAGACGTCGCTTCAGGGTCTCGTGCTGCAGGTGGATTCCCTTGCCCGGCTTGTCGAGGATCTGCGCACCGTCACACTTGCCGATAGCGGCCATCTCGAGCTGCGTATCGAACCCGTGCGGCTGAAGGAAGAAATAGAGCAGCTTGCCGCCGTGCTGGAACAGGAATTGAGGCAGGAAGGTTTCGAGCTTCGGCTTCACCTCTCCGATATGGTGGTGCGGGCCGATACCATGCGCATTCGACAGGCCCTCCTTGCGCTCATCACCAATGCGCGCCGTTACGCCCTGGGCGGCGCGATCGACATAAGCCTTGGCGTTGAAAACCGTGTCACGGTCTTGCGGGTCACGGACGAAGGGCCCGGGCTTGACGGTGATATCGCTCCTTGCGCCTTCGAACCGTTTCGAAGGGGTAGCCAGACCGGCTTGACGGAAGAGAGCGGCAACGGGCTCGGCCTTTCCGTCGTTCGCGCAATCGTGGAGGCTCACGGCGGCAAGATACGTTATGCGCCATCTGAAAAAGGCGGCGCCATGTTCGAAATTTCGCTCGGTCAGCCAGTGTCCTGACCGCAACCAGCGCCCGCTGCCGGTTGCCGCCCATCTCCACACATTCTCCACACTTCCTCCATGAAACCACAAAGCGCAGCCGGTAGCGTTCAGGCTGCGGAAGTAGTCGCCGCCGCAACAGCGACGTCTCACTGCCGCGATCTGGCATTTTGATGGTGAAAACAATGACGGTGTCTTTCGACCCGAACCACGTCCCCCCGCCCTCGCCGCTTCATGCGCACCGGTGGATCATTCTCATTGCGGTCATGCTGGCATTTCTGCCTGTCGTTCTCGACATGACGATCCTGCATATCGCCGTGCCGTCGCTGACGCTTGCGCTGCAGGCATCGACCACACAGGTCCTGTGGATCATCGATATCTATTCGCTGCTCATGGCCGGTTTGCTGGTGCCGATGGGCACCCTCGCCGACAGGATCGGCCACAGGAAAATGCTGCTGACGGGCCTGTTCGTTTTTGGCCTCGCCTCCGTCGTGGCGGCGTTTTCGCTTACGCCGTCGATGTTGATCGCCGGACGCATCCTGCTTGCATTTGGCGCGTCGATGATCATGCCCTGCGTGCTCGGCATCATCAGGCGCACATTCGAAGATCCGGGCGAGCGCGCCATGGCGCTCGGCCTTTGGGGAACGGTCGGCGCAGCGGGTGCGGCGGTCGGCCCGCTGGTGGGCGGCGCCCTTCTCGAGCATTTCTGGTGGGGATCGGTCTTCCTCATCAATGTTCCCGTGGTGCTTGTGATCATGCCGATCATCGCCTTCATCCTCCCGGAAAAGGAAATCCTCTCTCCGGGCAAATGGCAGATAAGCCAGGCCCTGCTTTTGATCGTGGGGATCATCGGACTGGTCTTTGCCGCCAAAACCGGTTTCAGCGGTAAAGAGCCGTTCGCAATCGTCGGACTGGCCCTTCTGATCGGCGCGACTGCCCTTGCAATCTTCGTTCGCAACCAGCTCTCCGTCGCAGAACCCATGCTTGACGTGACGCTCTTTTCCCGCCCGGCCATCGTCACGGGTGTCGGCATGGCCGTCGTCACCGCCGGAGCGCTTGCGGGCGTCGAGCTTACGCTTGCGCAGGAGCTGCAGTTCGTCCTCGGCAAGTCGCCGCTGCAGGCCGGCCTCTTCATGCTGCCCATCATGGTCGCGGCGGCCGTTGGCGGCCCGGTTGCCGGCTTCCTGTCGAACCGTCTCGGCCTTCGGGCGGTTGCGAGCGCCTCGCTTCTTGTTGCAGCCGCCTGCCTTGTGACGCTGGCGCAGTCCGATTTCCATGATCCGGGCCTCGCCGTGCCGGCATGCCTGACATTGCTCGGCCTATCCCTCAGCATCGGCCTGACCGCCTCGTCGATTGCCATCATGGGCGCAGTTGAGGCTGAAAAGGCGGGCGCTGCCGGCTCCCTGGAGGCAACGGGTTACGAACTCGGCGCGGGCCTCGGCATCACTTTCTTTGGCGTGGCGCTATCGGCGATCTACATGGGGGCGCTGGTGCTGCCGGCCGGCATTCCGCCACAACTGGCCGACGCGGCAAGCCACTCGATCGGCGATACCTACGTGTTGGCGGGAAAATTGCCGCAAGACCTCGCGGCAGCTCTGGTAACCGCCGGCAAGAGCGCCTTTTCACAGGCGCATGCGGTTCTGCTGACCGCGGCGGGAACCTTGATCGGTCTGCTTTCGGCAGCGGTCTTCTTTGCCCTGAAAAATGTGAAGGCGGGCCACTGAGCCCGTCTTTTCATCATTCGCCAAAATCAATCGGGCCGAATGGACCTCGATCAAGGAGATATTGCGATGTCACACATCATCAATGAGAGCCGAGCCGTAAAATATCCCCTGCCGATACGCTGTCTGCATTGGGTAAGGGCGGCGCTCATCATCGGGCTTATCGCATCCGGCTGGTACATGACGCGATTGCCGGAAAGCGACATGGCCACCGCCTCGATCTTTTATCCCAACCATAAACAGTTCGGTGTTCTGGTCTGGCTGCTTGCCCTCGTTCATCTGGCGCTTCGCTGGCGCTACAGGCAGATCATGCCTTCAGCGCCAGCGGCTCTGGCGCCATGGGAGAGAATTCTCTCCCATGCGGTACACAAGCTCCTGATCCTGTTGACTTTCCTTGTGCCGCTGCTCGGATATTCGCTGTCCAGCAGTTTTTCTGAGAGCGACGGGGTACCGTTTTTCGTAATTTCACATCTGCCGGAGCTGCTTCCCAAAAACGACAGCGCCTTCGTGATTTTCCAAACGCTGCATCGATACGGCGCTTACGCAATTCTGATCCTGATCGGCCTTCATGTGCTGGGTGCTCTCAAACACAGGCTCATGGACAGGCGCGGCCCGACCGATGTGCTTCCGCGCATGTTGTGACGGGGCTTGACCGATAAATTCCGGCAGCATCGGAAAACCGATGCTGCCTCTTTAGATGGTGGATGTTCAGGCGGCAGGCAATCACTTGTCCGACGCCGGCCTGCCAAGGCCCAGCAGGTGGTAAAAGGCAATCGCCCCAATTGTTGCCGTGCCGATACCATCAAGCGTGAAGCCGGCGACATTAAGCTTGAAGTTGCCCGCGCCCAATACCAGCGCAATACCCACGGTGATGAGGTTGCGGGGTTCGGAAAAATCGACCTTGTTTTCAACCCAGATCCGTCCGGCGGTCGCCGCGATGAGGCCGAAGACCACGACGGAAAGGCCGCCGATGACCGGCCCCGGTATAGTCTGAATGAGCGCACCGAATTTCGGAGAGAAGCCGAGAATGATGGCAACCAGTGCGGCAACGATGAAGACGAGCGTCGAGAAAATGCGGGTTATCGCCATGACGCCCATGTTTTCGGCATAGGTCGTCATGCCGGTTCCGCCGAAGGCGCCTGAAAACATCGTCGCAATGCCGTCGCCGATAAAGGCGCGGCCGAGATAACGATCAAGGTTCTGCCCGGTCATCGCGCCTATCGCCTTGATATGTCCGAGATTTTCCGCCACCAGAATGACGACGACCGGTGCGATCAGCGCAATCGCGGATCCTGAAAACACCGGTGCGGTGAATGTCGGCAATCCGAACCACGGTGCAGCCGCCACGCCCGAGAAGTCGACAGACTTGCCAAAGCCGAAGCCGTTGGCGAGCACGAGATAAGCGAGATAGGCAATCGCGCCGCCGAGAAGAATGGGCAAACGGCGCGCCATGCCGGGGGCATAGACAGCAATCGCACCGACCGATGTGACAGTCAGGATCGCAATCCAGCGCGACAGCTGGTCGCCATCGGGGTTGCCGGGGCCGGAGCCGGAAGCGCTTGCGATCGCAATGGGGGCGAGAACGAGACCGATTGCCGCAACGATCGCGCCGGTCAGAACCGGCGGCATCAGCTTTTCGATCCAGTTATGGCCAGCGATCATGACGATGACGCCGATCAGCGCATAGAGCACACCGGCGGCGATGATGCCGCCGAGTGCCAGCGCGATATCAGGACTTGCCGCACCCGCGGCTGCACCCGTTGCCACAAGCACGGGCCCGATGAAGGCAAAGGAGGAGCCGAGATAGCTCGGCACACGACCGCCGACGGCAATGAAGAAAATGAGCGTCGAGATACCCGAAAACAGGATCGAGACATTCGGATCGAACCCCATGATCAGCGGCGCAAGAACCGTGGAACCGAACATCGCCACGACATGCTGAAGACCGAGCACCGCTGTCTGTCCCGCAGGCAGCCGCTCATCGGGCAGGATGCGCCCTTCGGTTTTCAGTCGCCAGCGCGGAAAATAACCACCGGTATCGCTCATGTCGTCCCCCCAGGAAACAGCCGGCACGCGCTTCCCGGGTTTTCCCGTTTCAGTCCGTAGCCGCGCAGAGATTTGCTTTTATGATTTGCGCGTGTAACCGAGATCGAATCGGCAGCCGGCGCATCTTTTCTCCGTTAGCGCGATTGCCTGCCTCTGTCATCGGCAACGGCGTGTTACCCACTGTTACGCATTCCGGCGCGGAAAAATCGGCTCCCGCGCCAGTAAAAAGCACCAGATCGACGGACGGTCTTATTGCGCTTTTTCAAGCGCCGTCATGATCTCATAGGCAGCGGAAACCCGCTCCTCGTTGGGATAGTTTTTATTGGCCAGAATGACGATGCCCAATTTCTGGCTGGGGATGAACGCCACATAGGCGCCGAAACCATTGGTGGAGCCGGTCTTGTTGATGAAGACATCCTGACGCGGCTTCATGGGCGGCGAGATTTCGGAGACCGGAACGGTCTTGAGCAAGGCGCCGGAGTTCAGCTCTCGCAGCGTCTTCAGCGGCGTTGGATGGGCATATTGCTCCCAGACCATATCCTGCGTCATGGCGTCGACGCTGAAATATCCCGTATGGGTGTTGGTGAGCGCCTGCTGGATTTTTCCATCCAGCTTTTCCAGACCCATATTGGCGTTGACGAAGCGGATCATGTCCTGCGCTGTCGATCTGACGCCGTAGGCCTCGGATGAAAGAATGGCGGGCGTCATGCGGGCCGGTTCGCCGGTTCGCTTATAACCTTGTGCGTAGTCGACCATCTTTGCCTTGGGCACTACGGTGAAGGTGTTCTTCAGACCGAGCGCGGGGAACAACGTGTCCTGCATGACGACATCAAAGCTCTGGCCCATGGCTTTTGCGGTAATGTATCCCAGCATTCCGATGCTGGGATTGGCGTAGGTTCGGTGCGTTCCAGGCTTGTAGGAGGGTTTCCAGGCCTTCAGATAGGCCAGCAACTGCTGTTCCGTCTTGATGTTGTCGGGCACCTGAATCGGAAAGCCGCCGGCGGTGTGGGTGCCGAGATGCATCAGCCCGACATTGCCGAAAGGCTTGCCCTTCATGGAGGGAAGATAATCTTCAACCTTGCCGGAAAGCGAGAGCTGGCCGTTTATCTCGGCATAGGTGCTGAGCGTGACGGTGAATGTCTTGGAGATGGAGCCGAGTTCGAACAGCGTCTGCGGGGTCACGGGCTCATTCGTGCTTTCGGACATGACGCCATAGGTGAAGATGTGGCTCTGACCATCAATGCTGATACCAACGGCAAGACCGGGGATGCCGTTCTTCTCCATGACCGGCTTGATCGCGGCATCCGCTATCGCTTTCAGCCTCGTTTCATCGGCGGCAAAGGCCTGCGTGAACAGGCTCGTCGAGAGCAACGCAGCCAGTGCGATATGTCTGCGATTAAGTTTCATCTTTCGCATTCTCCAAAACCTTGAGTGGATTTTCGGCTTGTTCGCCATCCCCAGCGAAAAACGTTTAACCGCCCTACATTGCACGAACAAATCATGATATCTCGGAAGAGACACAAGAAAATCTAGGTCTTGAATGGTTCGGCAATTTCTTCCCCTGAACGGCTTGCGGGCCTTTGAAGCATCCGCCCGGCACCTGAGCTTCACCCGCGCGGCCATCGAACTGTGCGTGACGCAGGCGGCTGTGAGCCAGCAGGTGAAGGGGCTGGAAAAGCGGCTGGGGGTTGCGCTGTTTCAGCGGCTTCCACGCGGGCTGAAAATTACCGCCGAAGGTGAGGCCCTGCTGCCGACGGTGACCAGCTCCTTCGACCAGATGGCGACGACGCTCGACCGGATTGAGGCCGGACAGGTGCGCGAGCTGCTGTTTCTGGGTGTCGTGGGAACCTTTGCCGTGGGCTGGCTGCTGCCACGGCTGCAGGCGTTTCAAAAGCAGCATCCCTTCATCGATGTGCGGGTTTCCACCAATAACAACCGCGTCGATATGGCGGCTGAAGGGCTGGATTTCGCCATCCGTTTCGGCCAGGGCTCCTGGCACGGCACGGATGCCTTTCGACTATTCGAGGCGCCTCTTTCCCCACTCTGCACCCCGAAACTGGCGGAGACGCTGAAAACGCCCGCCGATCTGATGGAAACGACGCTGCTGCGCAGCTACAGGGCCGATGAATGGAGCAACTGGTTTGCGGCCGCCGGCATAACGCCTGCAGCACAGGTGAATGCAGGCATTGTTTTCGACACGTCTCTGGGCATGATGGAAGCCGCCCTGCAGGGGCTCGGCGTGGCGCTGGCGCCGCCATCGATGTTTTCGCGGCATCTCGCCTCCGGTGCAATCATCCAGCCTTTTCCGGTTACCATTTCGCTCGGAAGCTATTGGCTGACCCGGCTGCAGTCGAAACCGCCCACACCCGCCATGCAGGCCTTTTCCGGCTGGATGTTCGAGACCATGGGCACCGCAGTATGACGACTATATCAAGGCAAGTAGAACGCCGCCGGCCGCGCAGAGGACCACCACGGCCCATGGCGGTGTTTTCCAGATCGTCAACAGGATGAAGCCTGTCAGCGCCAGGGCGAAATCCTTCGGGGTGAAGATGGCGCTTGTCCAGACCGGATCATAAAGCGCCGCGCCAAGAATGCCGACGACGGCGGCATTTGCGCCACGCATGGCAGCCTGCGCCAGAAGGTGCTTGCGGAACCCTTCCCAGAAGGGCAGCGCGCCGACGAGCAGCAGCATGCCGGGAAGGAAGATCGCAACAAGGGCGATCGCCGCGCCCGCAACACCGTTGGGCTGCGGCCCCACCACCGCACCGAGATAGGCGGCGAAGGTGAAGAGCGGACCGGGCACGGCCTGGGTTGCGCCATAACCCGCGATAAAGGCATCTTCCGTGACCCAGCCTGTGGCGACGACTTCCGATTGCAGCAGCGGCAGCACCACGTGGCCGCCGCCGAAAACCAGCGCACCGGCGCGATAAAAGGCGTCGAACAAGGAGAGGCCCTGTGAAGCTGCCGCAGCCGCAAGCAGCGGCAGGAGGGCGAGAAGCAGGGCGAAGGCGGCAAGCGCTACGTATCCGACGCTTTTGGGCACCCGGAAGGCGAGATGGGTGGCCTGCCCCGCGGCATCGGAACGACAGAAGACCAGCCCGGCAACGGCCCCAATGGCAAGCGCCAGAACCTGCCCGAAGGCGCCGGCGACAAACACCACGCAGACGATGCCGGCCAGCGCGATGCTGGCGCGTTCACGATCCGGCGCGAGGCTTTTCGCCATACCCCAGACCGCCTGCGCCACGACGGCGACGGCGACGATTTTCAGCCCATGCAGGAGGCCGGTGCCGACCGGCCCATCAATGGAGGCGGCAACCATGGCGAAGAGAAGGAGGAGAATGGCGGATGGTAATGTGAATGCCGTCCAGGCCGCCAGCGCGCCGAGCGGACCTGCGCGCAACAGCCCAAGCGCAAACCCCACCTGGCTGGAGGCCGGGCCGGGCAGAAACTGGCACAGCGCCACGAGATCGGCGTAACCGGCCTCATCGATCCATTTGCGCCGCACAACCAGTTCATCGCGAAAATAACCAAGATGGGCGATGGGGCCGCCGAAAGAGGTGACGCCGAGCTTCAGGAAGGCCGCAAAAACCTCGCCGGGCGTGCCGTGTCTCTGGCTGCGCACTTCGGTCTCTATGGTTCGTGTTGACGATTTCACGAAAGAACTCCCTGCGTGCAACGGCTATTCGTCAACACATATCGGCCTCAAGACGGTTTTGGTATCAGACACCATTATGACAGGGATATGAAGGGGCTGGCGGCAGGGACGCCGGAAAGTTGCGAGAAGTTTCCGGCGTCGTCTGGCGATTATTCGACGAAGGGCCTATCGCTCGGTCGGCAATAAGTCGGTGAAGTGCGAAATCCAGCCATTTTCATCCGTGCCGCCGGAAAAACCCGTTGCCTCCCAGATGATGTGATGCCTGTTGCTGCCGTTGTGGATGGTCACCGCGGCGGCGATGGGGGTCGGCGACCGCCACGAAAAGTTGCGGTTCGGACCGGGCTCGAGATGGCTGAGGGATTCAAGCTGGACATCATCGAGGAACAGCACCGTGCTCATCTGGGTCTCATAGAGGTTCTCCCATCGCGCCTGCGCCAGCGCATTGGCTGCCGCAACGAGAAGATTGCTCTCGCCGACGGGATCGGCCAGGGCCGCCAGACGCCATGCCGCGAAGATATTGGTGATATCCCCCGTGCTGAGGCCGAGGCTTGAGAGGAATTCGATGGTCTGCGCATTGCCGAAAGCATCATAGCCCGCTTCACCAAAGGGCCGGATATGCTTGACCACGAAATTGCTGAGAATTGGCATGTTTGTCTCCTTTTTTGGGACATGAGCCACCTGTTTCCGGACGTTGACGTGCGGGATCGCATGGTGGGATTCTGTGTTGATTGGGTGCCGGGATATCTCCGGCAATCGATGGGAATGCGGTTAGTGTTCGGCTTGCCGGCCTAACCGAAGGTGATGGCGACGCGGGCCGGCATGCCCAAAAACTCCTGCAGGCCGAGGCGCGTTCTGGCGCCGCCCCTCCCGGCCGGCCATGGGTCGAGAATATGCAGTTCGAGATCCTTGCCGTTCACGGTGTAGCCGTAGACGAGGTAATAGTGGTATTCGGTTCCGATCACGAAGACGCGGTTGTTATCGATCTCGCTCCTGACGATATCGGCCGTCAGACCGTTGACGAAATGGCCGCCGGTCGTGGTGTGATCGAAGGCGTTCCACTGGCTGGACACCAGCTTGACGATATTGCTGTTCGGATTTGCCCCGCCCAGTTCAAGGATGCCGGCGGATTGATCCAGAACCTGCGCCAGCTCCCAGCGTTCCTGAACCTGTGGATCGACGGTCGCGAGCGCTGCGGTATTGCGTCTCGCAATGTCGTATTGGGTGGCCGCAGGAAGCCCGCGATAGGCCCGCACCATCTGCTCGACGGCGGCAAAGCACCAGGCGGGGGTGTCCTGAGGCACCAAAACGGGAGGGTTGTTGACTGTCGGCATGGTCTTCTCCTTTCTGAAAATGACGCGGCATGGCGCGCTTCGATGGCGGCCCGGTGCCCGTCGTTGATTTGGTGAATGTCGAAGTTCCGGCGGCCGTCCTGCCGGCATATGCGCCGGCAGGACATGCCCATGATCCATGCCAAGGGGGACGATTCCGGCTGAGACCATGGATGCGCTTCCTGCCGGGCCGGAAAGGGAACGGCAGGGTCTCAGGGGATCAGGCGGTCTTGCTCAGATCCTGACGATAGGCCTGCAGCGACGCGATTTTTGCGTCCGCAGCGGCCTCGCGTTCGGCGACGATGGCCGAGAGCTTCTCCGCGACACCTGCCAGATAGGCCGGCAGATTGGCACTGTCGATATATCCGCCCTGCAACTTGTTCAGCTTCGACCATCCTTCGGCAAAGCTGCGGTTGAAGCGGTCGGAGACGATCACCACCGCGTGCCACTGGGCGGTTTGCCTGACGAAGAACTCGTCGACAGAACGGATGAGCTGCGCGAAGCGGTTCTTTCGCAGCGTCTCCTGCCCGGCGACATTTTCAATGCCGGTGATCTGATGCTGGGCATCATCTGCAACCGCTTGCATGAAATCGGCGAAGCCCTTGAAGAAGAAGGCTATTTCTTCAACGATTTCCTTCATGCGTTTCAGCGCCGAAATGCTGACATTGAGCGATTGCACCGCAAGCTTGATCTTGTCATCCTCTGCCTGCTTTCCCTTCAGGAGGGCGTTGATCCTGATGAGCTCGGCCGCCTGGGTACGGCGCTCCTTCTCATAGGCCTCCGCCTTGTCGATCATCTGCATCTGGATTTCGCGCAGGCTGGCCGCCTGCTGCTGCTGCTCTTCGGAAAGCTTGCCCAGCCCCTTGTCCAAAGCATCGAGCGAGGCCTGCAGGCTGGAAATAACCGTTTGCTGAGCGGCGATCTTTTCTTCCTGCGCCTTGAGTTCCGCGGCGCGTGCAGCCAGACGTTTATCGAGTTCGGCAAGCTCGATGGCCTTGCTCGATTTGGGGTCGGCGCTTTCCGCGTCGTCCGCAAGCTTTGCCTTGGCGTCCTCGAGCGACTTGACATCTCCCTTCAGAGCGTCGCGTTTTTCCTCGCTCTTGCGAAGCTCGGCTTTCTTTTCGGAAAGCTCGCTCTGCTTGGCGGCCGCATCGGCCTTGCTTCCGCCGCCTGACGGGGTGCGGGAGCCGCCGCCCTGCCCCTGCCCGTCCGTATCCTGTCCGGCCTTGGATTGTCCTGAAAGTGCGCCGCCAACCGACGAGGCCAGCATGGAGGCGGGACCGCCTGCCACCATGGCAATGGCGGGAATCGCGCTTGAAATCATCTGCGCGCCGACCCGGACGATCGACATGACAAAAGCACGCTGCTCGGCCGTATTGGCCCGCTGCTCATATTCCCGAGCCTTCTTTTCGAATGCCGCAACCTGTTCCTTGAGATCGTTGACAAGCGATTCAAGCTGTTCCCGTCGTGCGTCCGCCTCCCGGATTTCCCGTTCCATCACCGCTTTATCGGCGAGGCGTTTGCTCAAGGCTGTTTCGCTCATATCCGTGGTTTGGGCCGTGTCCCTGATGATGGCGTCATAGGTCGCAGCAAGGGCAAGAAGCTCGTCTCGAACGCTGAGCGCCCTATCCCGGATGCCCGTTGCGAGCTTTATCAGATCGTTGGAGACGAATGCCTTTATTTCGGCCTGATCGTTTTCTTCCCTGACATCGAGCCAGTCCGGGAAAAGATCGGCGATAGACAGACCGATGCGGGTCGCCGCCTCCATCGCATTCTTCATGACTATTTCGCTTTTCTGCTGCGACGTGATCAGCCTGTTCATGATAGCGCTGATGCGGACGCGAATATCGCCGTTTTCCTGCGGTGTTGTGTTGTAGGCGATGTAAAGCAGATCAATCGCATTGTCGGTGTCGCGCTTGGCGCGCTCGACATCATAGGTTCCCTGGACCTTATCGACATAGGACCGGACAAGCGCCGTATCCGACTTGGGAAGGCTGAAATTCGGTTGCGAAACGATCGCATCGACGCCGGCGTCGATTGCGCTGTTGATCTGGGCGGTCCGGCTTTCGAAAGTCACGACATTGTTCATTTTCATGCTCCTGTTGATGGGTGGTTACGGAGAGTCATGGGATTGATCGTTCACGATCCGCACTGCTTCTTCGCGTCGTCCGGCAGTCCGGCCTCGGTGGAGGAAATGAACTGCGGCACGTCTTTGGTCAGGCCGTCGATCTCGGTGGAGAGCCGCGTAACCTGACGTATTTTCGCGTCGTCAGGATTGACCTCGCTCGCTTCCTTCAGAGCGCTGGTGAAGTTGCCGACCTGAATGTTGAAGTCCTGAACCTTGACGTTGATGGTGGAGATCGTCGCTTTGAGCTTGGTGATCTGCTCCTCCAGAGTTTTCACCGCTTTCTCGTTCTCCGAGTGGCTCTGCTGTGCCGCCGCAAGCTGGCGGCGATTGTTTTCGAGCTGGTTGCGAACGCCTTCAAGAGCCGCCCGGGCATTGTCCAGACGCGGCTGCGCGGTGCGGTATTCCCTCTCCGCATCATTCATCCAGCCCAGCGCCTTGACCGCCGCGTCACCCGCCTGGCAAATTCCCGGCAGGAAGAAGAGGACGCCGCTGCATATTTTTACTCGCTTGGCCTGCTCGTCCATTTCCTTCCGGGCTTTTTCGAAGGTGGCCTGACGCGCCCTGACGTTCTCGCTCTCGGACTGAACCAGCTCCTCATAGCCCTTCACGCTGGTTTCGGACTGCACCACCTGCCGCTCCAACTCGATCTGCAGGTACATGGCCTGCCCCAGCGCCTTCTCGCGGTCGGCGCTGAGTTGCTGTTGCGCCGTCAGATGCTCCATCAGGCACACGGATCGGCGGCCGAGCAGTTCGCGGCTCGCTTCCGCCTGTTCCAGTTTCGACTGGAAAGCCGCCGTCTGCTCGGCGGTGAGGGTTGCCGCGTTCGCAAGGGCCGGCTGGCCCATGGACGGGATATCGAATTGCATCGCGATGGCCGCAAGGCCAACAAAAACAACATGTTTAAGTTGAATCATTTCAACCTCCTCTGAAGAATCGGGGATGAATAAAAGGCATGACGGGCTCTACGCGCCGCCCGGCATCGCTGCCGACCGCGTTCGAGACATGGCAGTAACATTCCGGTGTCATGTGGTTTCGGATGCATCTTTCGCGATGTCGTCAATGCCTAAAAAGCAACCATCAAAGATTGTATTCACGGCAAATGGACTAAAGATTTCGCATCCACGGCTTCATTAAATTATGCAATAAAAACAGTAGATAACTTCTTTGTCAGCGCCACCCTCGCAAACCGTCTCAAAAGGGAACACATTTTAACGCGCCCCTTAACATTCAATTTATGAGAGTATTTTTTAATACCGCGCAACAGAGCCTCGGGGGAGTGCAACAAAATGCACGCATCTTCCGGAGCGGAACCTTTCGGCTGTCACGCCTGCCCCAAGCAGCCGTCGTCAGCGAGCAGAACTCACGTTTTCGAATTCGCCATAAAGTAGCGAAGAGCAAAAAACCACGGGAGAAAGGTATCCGGAAAAGCAGGCGCTCCAGTTTCAAAGACGCACCCCAAAAGGGACTTCGTCCGGTCTCAGCCGGACGTGCTTCGAGAGAGGCTGGGCTTACTTGCGAACCGCATCCTGAACGATGACGCCTTTGGTGATGCTGTCACCCATCTTTGCACCCACATATCGGCCGTCTTCAAACAGGAGCAGCGCCTCGTCCGCGCGTTCGGAGACTTCGGCGCTTTCGCCACCGTCATGTGCGCCGTCGGCCTCGGATCTGTTCATGGCGGGCAATTTACGCTGGCGGCGGTTCAGGCAGTTGTCGTTCCACCTGGCTGGGCATCCAGCCGCAGGACACGCGCATTGATCGACTGGCTGGAACTGGAAGATACAGCGCAGCGGCACCCGCCAGGCGGCGATAATCGCGAGCGGCCGTGGAGCCTGAATGGCTGGCTCATTGCGGCAATCGAGACGCTCGCCACGGCCTATCTCACCGCGGCTTCGCCATGGGGAATCTCCCCGGCAATGGAGGCATCAGACGAAGAGGCTATCGGAACAGACGCCGTTATCGACGGTGTGAGCTGGTCACTGCGGCACGCGCAGGACTTGTCTTTTCTTTCGGAGGAGATGCGGATGTTCCTTGGGCATGCGCCCGGTTTCCCCATCCTGTTGGACTTGCTGTCGGCCGCGAAAACAGGCGCTTGCGATGCGACGGGTTGCGCGTTCTCCCGCAAGGCGGCCGCCCGTGCGTACGGGATCAGCCGCGCTCACGTTACGGCCATGCTTGCCAGGGCCGAGCGGTTCAACATGCTGATGAGAAACGGATCAAGAATAGTTCTGAGCGATCCGGCATTGCAGAATGTCCAGCGCGATCTGGCCTATCAGCTCGCCTTCGTCGTTTTATGGACGGAGGCGGCGAAAACGTCTCCGCCGTCTGCCGATGGCCCGGAGAGCCTGTCCGGCCGAAATGCCTCCAGCAATCCGCGATAGGGCTTGGTGAGCGGCGTGGCATAAGCGCCGCGCTTGGCGGTTGATAACCCCATCGACACCAGCGATTCCGCCTGTTTGACGGCCGCCGCGACGCCATCGACAACCGGTACACCGAATTCATCGCGCAGTTCGGCGGCAAGGTCGGCCATGCCGGCGCAACCGAGCACGATCGCCTCCGCCCTGTCCTCTTTCAGCGCCAGCGAGATTTCCTCCCGCAGCCTTTCGCGGGCGTTCGAGCCGGGATCTTCCAGCGACAGGACAGGAATATCGGCAGCGCGCACGTTGCAGCGGGCGGACATGCCGTAACGGTGGACGAGATGTTCCAGAGGCAGCCGTGAGCGTTCCATCGTTGTGACGATGGTGAATTTCTGCGCGATGAAGGCGGTGGCGGAGACCGCCGCCTCGCAGATGCCGATAACGGGAATATCGGCGAGCGCGCGGGCCGCATCGAGCCCGGTATCGTCGAAACAGGCGATGATCGCCGCGTCGGCTCCAAGCGCCGGCGCCTTTGCCAGCTCCAGCAGCAGGCCGGGCACGGCGAAAACCTCGTCGTAATAACCTTCGATGGAGACAGGCCCCATGGACGAGGTGACGGCCAGTATGTCCGTATCGCGGCCGGCTATCCGCGTCGCGGCGTCGGCAATGGTCGCGGTCATGGATTGCGTGGTGTTGGGATTGATGACGAGAATGCGCATTTTACGTTTCTTTATCCGCGCGAATGGCGGCGATTGAGCGTGACGATCAGGCCGAGCGTGGCCGCAATCACCAGGAAGGAAAACAGGGTTGTAACAGCACCGAGCGCATAAAGCACCGGCGTCGTGACATTGGTGGTCATGCCGTAGATTTCCAGCGGCAGCGTGTTGTAGGTGCCTGACGTCATCAATGTGCGGGCGAACTCGTCATAAGAAAGCGTGAAGCCGAAGAGGCCGACGCCGATCAGGCTCGGCGCGATCATCGGCAGCACCACATGGGCGAAGGTCTGCCAGGAGGATGCCCCGAGATCGCGGGCCGCTTCCTCATAGGACGGCGAAAACCGGTTGAAGACGGCCAGCATGATGAGCACGCCGAAGGGCAGCGTCCAGGTGAGATGCGCGCCGAAGGCGGACGTATACCATGACGGCTCCAGCCCGAGCTGCTGGAACAGAACGCCGATGCCGAGCGAAATGATGATCGACGGCACCACCAGGCTTGCGACCGACAGATAGAACAACGGCGTCGCACCGATGAATTTGCGCCGGAAGGCAAGGCCCGCCAGCAGCGAGACCAGCACGGTAACGGCCATGACCATCAGCCCGAGAGCGAAGGAACGGCGGAAGGAGCCGCCGAAATCGCCGACGGCCTGCTGTTCGAAAAGATTGCCGAACCAGTGCAGCGAAACGCCGTTCAGCGGGAAAGTCAGGCCGCCATTCGGCCCCTGAAAGGCGAGGATGAGGATGGCCGACAGCGGACCGTAAAGAAACAGCACGAAGAGGGCGAAAAAGAAGGCGAGGATATAGAATTCGCGGCCGCGTTTTTCCTGATGCATGGGATCAAAGCTCCTTGCGGATATCGACGATGCGCAGGATGCCCGCGACCATCAGAAGAACGAGGATGAGCAGGATGACGGCGTTCGCAGCGGCGGCCGGATATTGCAGCAGCGACATCTGGTTCTTCATCATCAGCGCCACCGAGGCGCTCTGACCGCCGGACATCACCTGAACCGTGGAGAAATCGGCCATGACCAGCGTGACGACGAAGATGCTGCCGATGGCCATGCCGGGCTTGGCAAGCGGAATGATGACGTTGCTGAGCGTCTGCCAGCCCGTCGCGCCGGCATCCCGCGCCGCCTCGATCAGCGATTTGTCGATACGCATCAGTGTGTTGAAGATCGGCGTGACCATGAACAGCGTATAAAGATGCACCATGGCGAGCACCACGGCGAAATCCGAATAAAGCAGCCATTCGATCGGTTCGGGAATGATACCGGTTCCGACCAGGGCGCTGTTGACGAGGCCGTTTCGCCCAAGCACCGGAATCCAGGAAATCATGCGGATGATGTTCGACGTCAGGAAGGGCACGGTGCAGACGAGGAAGAGCACCATCTGCATGGTGGTGGTGCGGATGTGGAAGGCGAGGAAATAGGCGACCCAGAAACCGCAGAACAGCGTGATGGCCCAGACCACGGCGGCATATTTCAGGGTGTTGAGATAGGTCTGCCAGGTGACCCAGGAGCCGAGCGTTTCCAGATAGTTGAACGTCACGAAATCCGGATACATCTGGGCGAAATCGTAATCCCAGAAGCTGACGACGGCGATCATGAGGATCGGCAGAGCCAGGAAAAAGCCGAGGATCAGCAAAAGCGGAGCGGCCTGAACATAGGACACGAGCTTTTGCGGCAGCGCGAAGCTGCGGGGCGGCCTGTCCTTTTTGTCGCTGACGCCGATGAGTCTGACCGTCACCATCATGAAGCCTTTCGCTGTTTATGGGCAGGCACCGGCGGCATTGACCGCCGGCGCCGTCTTTTCAGGACATCAGGCCGCGATGAATTCGTTCCAGCGGCGGACCATGTAGCGGTCTTCATCCATGACGGAGTTCCAGCACGCGACCTTGCCCATGCGTTCCTCGAAGGAGCCGCCATCGCGCACCGCGCCGGCCTTTTCCATGACCTTGCCGTCGGGCGCGATGATATCGCCCTGCGCCGGCTTGCCTTCGACCCAGTAGCCCCACTCGTCGGCGGTCATGTGCTCCTTGGCCGTTTCCATGGCGGCGGAATAATAACCCTGACGGTTGAGGTAAGCGCCGACCCAGCCCGAGGTGTACCAGTTGATATATTCATAGGCCGCATCGAGTTTCGCGCCCGAAAGGTGCTTCGCAAGGCCAAGACCGCCGCCCCAGGAGCGATAACCTTCCTTCAGCGGCTGGTATTTGCAGGCGATGCCCTTGGAACGGACCGCCGCGACGGCGGGCGACCACATGGACTGGATGATGACTTCGCCCGACGCCATGAGGTTGACGCTTTCGTCGAAGCTCTTCCAGAAGGCGCGGAACTGGCCGTCCTTCTTCGCCTTGATGAGGAAGTCGATGGTCTTGTCGATCTCCTCCTTGGTCATGTTGCCCTTGTCGGCATATTTGATGTTGCCCATGGCTTCCATGATCATCGCCGCATCCATGATGCCGATGGAGGGGATGTTGAGAATGGAGGTCTTGCCCTTGAACTTCGGGTCCATGATATCGGCCCAGCTGGAGATATCGCGGCCGACGAGATCGGGGCGGATGCCGAGCGTATCGGCATTGTAGATGGTCGGGACCATGGTGAAATAATCGGTCTCGCCCTTCGCAAATGTCTTGTCGCCGGGCTTTTCGACGAAACCGACGGTGTGCGGGGCCGTGCCCTGCGCCACGACGCTGTCTGGCTTCAGCTTGCCGTTTTTGAACAGCGGCACGATCTTGTCGTAATATTTCAGCTTCTTGATTTCCATCGGCTGGATGACGCCGGCCGGATAGACCTTCTTCAGGATCCAGTATTCGATATCGGCGATATCGTAGGAATTCGGCTGGGTGACGGCGCGCTGGGCGGCGGCATCCGAATCCGTCGCCGTCATTTCGAGCGTGATGCCGAGATCGGCCTTGCACTTTTCGGCAATGGCGTTGAGGTTCGACACACCGGTGCCGAACTGGCGAATGGTGATCGGGTTCTGCGCCCAGATGGTCGGGAAGCCGGTAATGAGGCCGGAGCCGATTGCGGCACCCGTGGCGGCTGCGCCCGCCTTCAGGAGGCCGCGGCGGGACAGGCCCTTTTTGCTGTTGGTGGTATCGGTCATTTCAAAGTTCTCCTCTGGTTATTTTTGGGGTCACTTCTCTACCCGGCCGAGCACGATGGCATCGGCCGCATTCCATGAAAGCGGTATGGCGTCTCCGGTCCTGACCGGATTTTCGAAGAAGGCGGCATCGCTGAGGATGACGTTGAAATCCTCGATGCCCGCGCCGGTTACGGCGATCTTCACGCTTGCGCCGCGATATTCGACATTCGAGACGATGCCGGTGAAACCGAGGCCCGGATGGTCTGCTTCGCCGACGCGGACGCGGTCGGTGCGCACGGCGATGTCGACTGCGCCGTCATCGGGGGCGACGCCGCTTGCTGTGAAAGTGCCGCCGCCCACCACTTCGAGCGTGACGAGATCATCTGATTTTTCCCGATAACGCCCGGAAATAACGTTGTGGTCGCCCATGAAACGGGCAACGAAGGCGGTGGCGGGACGCTCGAACACCTCGCGCGGGGTGGCTGACTGTTCGATACGGCCGTCATTCATGACGACGATGATATCGGCCAGCGCCATGGCCTCTTCCTGGCTGTGGGTGACGTGGACGAAGGTGATGCCGAGCGAGGTCTGCAGCTTCTTCAATTCGGCGCGCATGCGGATTTTGAGGAACGGATCGAGCGCCGAAAGCGGCTCGTCCAGCAGCAGCGCCTCGGGATCGGTGATCAGCGCACGCGCCAGCGCCACGCGCTGCTGCTGCCCACCGGAAAGCTGGGCCGGACGCCTGTTGGCATAGGGCTCAAGCTGCATCAGCTGCAGCATCTCAAGCGCCTTCGCCCGGCGAGCTTCCTTGTCCACACCCTTCATCTTGAGGCTGAAGGCGACATTGTCGACGAGATCGAGATGTGGAAACAGCGCGTAGGACTGGAACATCATCGCCGTGCCGCGTCTGGCGGGCGGCAGATCAGTGACGACCGTATTGCCGAGCCTGATATCACCGCTGGAGATGCTCTCGTGGCCGGCGATCATCCTGAGCGTCGAGGTCTTGCCGCAGCCCGACGGGCCGAGCAGGCAGCAATAGCTCCCGGCCGGTATCTTGAGGCTTATCGCATGCACGGCGGTGGTGTTGCCGTAAATCTTGGATACGGAAGCGATGTCGATTGCTGCGGCTTTGCTCATAAACACTCTCCTGCGACGTCTTTGTCATGCAGGAGGCGTGCCAATCGGCTTAGCCATTGATGTAAAATGATATTTTTCTGCGCACCCGAAACCCGTGTGCGGACCTGCTCAATTTTACATCGATTGTTTTCGATTCATTGCAGAAATTGTATGCAATCTGAAGCCCAAAATATCTCGCGTTTCAGCCGGCCTTGAACCTGTCGAAAGCGGTGAGATATTTGACTGTCGGGTCGGCATCCCAGCGGTAGATTTCGGTCCGCAGGAAATGCAGTTCCTCATCGAGCTTTTCTTCAGGCAGTTCCACCCACCAGGATTTCGGCCGGCCATCGGAACCGTCGGACCAGCGATAGCCCCGCTTTTTTAGATGATCCTTCATGTCGAAGGGGCTGTTTTCCGCGTAGAGGCGCACCCTTGACCGCTGGCTCGCCTCACGGAGTTCGGCAAAGGGCGTGCTGCTTTGGCCGGGGCGCGTCTGCTCCAGCACTTCCAGCAGGGCGAAACAATCGTCCACCGCCCTATGGCCGTCGTGGAAATAACCTGACTGTCCGATCAGATAGCCAAGCTTGTTGCCCTCAAAACCACGCACCCGCCAGTCTATTTCCGAAACGGAACAGGCCCAGGCCTTGTCGCGGAAGATGGGTGAGAAGGTCTCGCAAAAGGGGCGGTCGAAACCCGCATTGTGAGCGACGATCAAATCGGCATCGGCAATGAGGGAAGTCAGCCGCGCCATGTCGATCGACTGTCCCGCGACCATCTCGTCGGTAATCCCCGTCAGGCGGGTGATCTCTTCGGGAATGGCAATAGCAGGCTGCCGCAACCCGCCATAGATGCCGGTGACATCGCCGATCGCACCGTTATCGTCGAATGTGAAGGTGATGACGCCGATTTCGATGATCTCGTCCGTGCGATGGTCGAGGCCCGTCGTTTCCGTATCGAGGATGACGCCTTGGCGGGGAAATTCCGGCCTTGGCCGATCAACGACCGTGCGCGGCTGCAGCCGGCGCAGGACACGATAATTGCCGGTGGATTCAAGGTATCCGGCAAGGGTCTCATCGTCCGTAGCGGTCTTTTGGGTCGTTTCGCGACCACCCGCTTTTCGCCCTCTTTCAGCCTGAGGAAGCCGCGCTGACGCGGGTGCGAAAAAATCCAACTGGGAGGTCATTATGCGCCTGTCCGCCTTGCCCGCAAATCAAGATTAAGTACTCCAACATATGCGCACAGGCTCACAGTAACAACAGCGGTCACTCTCATCCACAGGAACGGGATATATCACGGGGTACAGTTAAGGGTTGCGGCTTCAATTTACGATGGTAAAAAAACACACCGTTCCCGTGTTTCAGGAGAGAAGAAGAATGCCGCTTCCATCACCTTCCAACCCGAAAACGCTTGCCGACCAGGGCCAGTTGAAGCTCTTTCCGCTACAAAGCGGCCCGCACTTTGCCAATGTCGGCCTGACCAACGGGGCGAGCGGCATTGTTTTTACGGGCTATACGCGCGATGCGAGTCGGGACAATGAAGCCTTCTCCTGCTGCGGCAGTTACACCCTGCGCAATTCCGTCCACGCCGCGATTGCCGGCACGACCAGCGACAATTGCACGGTCTTTGCCCTGAAGAGCATCATCAACCAGCGCCCCTGCCTGGCGGTTGGGAAATTCGACCCCGATGGTAAGCCGCTGGAATTGTCGAAGTCGGAGTTCGATCAGGTCACCAAACCCCTGTTCCAGTTCGCGGACAAGGTTTCCCCGATCCTCGGCAGCGAGCCGGCGCCCGGCATCCAGATCCGCAGCGGCGACGCCTCCTATAATTATCAGGTGGATGCGCGCAGCGGCCGCTTCCGCTTCACCTATAAGGACGCGATGAACGGCGGGCGTTTCGGATCTTCGGCCGACGGCAATCTCTCTCTCGAGCACGACGGTCATCGCCTCGCCAGAATAAGTGCTGGCGGCAGCTATAGCAGTTCGGACAATTCGATTGCCGCCTCGGCCTATCGGGATATCGATTCCCGCGGCTTCGAGACGACGGTGCGCAGCGGCCAGGCTTCCGCCATGTTCGGAAGAACCTACACGGAAAACGCCATTACACGCAAAATGGGCGTCGGTTACGGCAACACCTCGTTCCGGCGCGAAGACACGCCGGGCGGAACGATCAAGGAAAGCCTCGGGCACAAACTGGACAAGGTCACACTTGAAGTATCCCGCACGCGCGACCGGGCAAAGGGCACCGAATATATGCTGACCATCAAGATGGAGCTCTGAGGCACTCGGGAACCGGAGCGGCTGCGACGGACCTTCTCAGGAGGCTGGACGATTGAGAAGCGTCTCGCAGTTGGCGGGATTGCCGATGATCTCACTCGTCTTGATGGTTGAGGCGGCATTCGCGGTGATCTTGATGATGCAGTCGCGACGATGTTCCTTGATCTTCATGCCTTCGGTTTCCGAGACCCTCGCCTGCCCGTCCACGGTCTTGACTTCGCGCCTATTGCTGAGGCCGGCATAGGTCTCCACATCGACCTTCAGCCAATAGGACTCGGTTTCGCCGTTTTCGATGATAACCTTGTTCGGGCGGCCAAGCCGGGCGATTGCGGCGTCACGCGGTTGCCCCACGAAACTTGCGACCGTGCGGGAGACCTGCGTCTCGTCGGTGCTGGTGCACGCTGCAACGACGACCAGAACGGCCGCCAGACATCAGGTTTCAAACCATTTCATTTCCAGATCATTCCCCACATGCAGCCGACCCCTGTCGGCCAGCATTCGCGGCAAATCTATGCACGATCATTCCCCCCTGAAAGATGGGACGGCCTTCAAGCCGATCAACTTGTTATGATCAGCCTTGTCGCGGGAGGAAGACTTATCGGTCCGACGCGGCCGTTTTTATCGGTTGCGAAACACGGTGCAGGGAACACCCGCCCGCCGGATATCGCCACAAAGGGTGTTGGCTTCGGCTCTGGTTTCGCGGCCGATGCGGGCGGCATAACGCGGCCGCGACCCGAAGTTTCCACCCCTCTGCCGCACGATCAGAGCCCGTTCGGCATTCAGCGGTTCCGAAAGCTGCAGGATCGCCCGGGTGAACAGCCGGTTCGCTACAGCAGGGTTATAATGCGCCGCAAGCTGCACGCCCCAGGGCGCCCAGTCGGCTGATGCAATGAGGACGGGATCGTTCATGGTGCGGGTGTCGGCGAGGCGCACGCAAGCATCGAGGAAAGGGCGGCTGTCATCCAGTGCCGGCGCCGCCTTTTCCGGCGGGTTGTCCTTCCAGGTCTCCACCGGATAACCGGTGATCGCAAACACATAATCCCGGGTCTCGGTCGGCAGGCGGCCGTTGGCGATGAAGTTCCGCAAGCCCGCCTCGCCCGCATTATAAGCTGCGGCGGCAAGGCCGAAATTGCCGAACTGCACATTCAATTCGGAGAGATAACGGGAAGATGCCTCAAGGGCGGCGATGATGTTGAAACTGTCGTCAAGACCGCGAAGCCGCGCCGTTCCCGGCATGAACTGGGCGATGCCTTCCGCCCCCTTCGGGCTGACCGCACTCGCCCGGAACAGGCTTTCCCGCCAGATCAGCCGTGCGAAATAATCAGGCGGAACGGCATGGCGGGCGGCCAGAACCTCCATGGCGTGGCAAAGATCATTATTGTAACTGCCGGCATTGATGCATAATTCCGGCGCGACATCATGGGTGTAGGCGCAGGAAGTCTTTCCCTTGGCGGGCTCTTCTGCTTGCGCCGCGCCGCAGGCTGCGGCCAGCAGACACAGGGCAAGAGCCACGCGGCTTGTCGATATCCCTGCCAAGCGAAAGTCCCCGAAAACTCCAAACGCGATGTGCCGATTATCGGCCAATCCGGAAGATATGCCCAGCTTTCCGGCTTGTCATCACGTATCGAACACCGAATGGACTGGCGTGATCGGATGGGGCGCGGACGGCGGGCAGCGCCTTTCAAGTCAGTAATGGAGGATCAACATTCTGTCGACGTCATCCTCGGCCCTGTGCCGAGGATCTAATCACGTCGAATAAAATCAATACGTTGCAGATCCTCGGGACAAGCCCGAGGATGACGTTGGCGTGATTGGCTCGGCTTGCTGAGGCCTCACCCTAAAAGTCCTGCCACTCCTCATGCTTGACGGCAACCGCAGCGGAACCGCGCGCCGTAAGCGGGCGGGATGCGCTGCGATGCGAGCTCACCGGCGCGGATTGCTGCTCGAAGCCGCTGCGCGCTGAGGCGGAGGATCGGGCCATTTCCTCGAACCGGAATTGCCCGAGAAGCTCGAACAGCGCGGTCGCTTCCCGCGCAAGGCTGTGGCTTGCGGCGGTCTGCTCCTCCACCATGGCGGCATTCTGCTGGGTGCCCTGATCGACGGTGTTGACCGCCTGATTGATTTCCGCAAGCGCCGTGGACTGTTCGCGCGCTGCATCGACAATCGCCACGACATTGGTGTTGATGTCCCGCACCTGCTCGGCGATTTCCTGCAGCGCCGAGCCAGCCCTGGTGACAAGACCGACGCCGTTTTCCACCTGCGTGCCGGAGGCATTGATCAGGCTCTTGATTTCCTTGGCCGCCGTTGCGGAGCGTTGCGCGAGTTCGCGAACCTCCTGCGCAACCACGGCAAAACCCTTGCCCGCCTCACCCGCACGGGCGGCTTCCACGCCGGCATTCAGCGCCAGAAGATTGGTCTGGAACGCGATCTCATCGATCACGCCGATAATGTTGGAGATCTCACGCGATGATTTTTCGATCTGGTCCATGGCGCCGATCGCATCGCGCACCACCTGGCCCGAATGTTCCGCATGATCACGGGCGCGGGCGACAATCTTGCCCGCCTCTTCCGCGCGGCGGCTTGAATCGTTGACGGCAGTGGTAATTTCTTCCAGCGCGGCTGCCGTTTCCTCGATGGAAGCGGCCTGCTGCTCCGTACGGCGAGCGAGATCATCGGCAGCGGACCTGATCTCGTTGGAGCCGGAAGAAATCGCGCCGGCATTTTCAGACACCAGCGTCATTGCCCTCTTGAGCTTTTCCGACGCTGCGTTGAAATCCGTGCGCAATCTTTCAAGCGAAGGGATGAAAGGCTTGTCGATGCTCTGGGCAAGATCGCCCTCGGCCAGATCGGTGAGGCATTGTGCGAGTTTTTCGACATTTTCGACGCGGCCGGTCACATCGGTCGCGAATTTGACGACCTTGAACACCTTGCCGTTGAGATCGAAGATCGGGTTATAGGACGCCTGAATGAAGACCTTGCGGCCGCCCTTGCCAAGCCGCATGAACTCGTCCGCAACGAGATCGCCGCCGGCCAGCCTTTCCCAGAACTGTTTATATTGCGGCGACTGCGTATAGGCCGGTTCGCAGAACATGGAATGATGCCTGCCCTGCACTTCCGCCAGCGAATACCCCAGCGCCGCCAGAAAATTCTCGTTGGCGGTCAGCACCTCTCCATCAGGGGAGAATTCGATGATGGCCTGCGCCCGTGACAGGGCGTCGATCTTGCCCGCATCTTCCGCCGCCTTCAGCTTGCGATCGGTGATATCGGTGGCGATCTTGACCACTTTCACCGGCTTGCCGCGACGAAACACCGGATTGTAGGATGCCTCGATCCAGACTTCGCGGCCGCCCTTGCCGATGCGCTTATATTGCCGCTGATCGAACTGGCCGGCCGAAAGCTTGGACCAGAAGGCCTTGTAATCCTGCGAAGACACGACGGAGGGCTCCACGAACATGCTGTGGTGCCTGCCGACGATTTCCGAAAGCTCATAACCGAGCGCCCGACAAAAATTCTCATTGGCGGTAAGAATCTTTCCCGAAAGGTCGAATTCTATAATGGCCTGGGATTTGGAAAGCGCGGCGAGAACCGCAAAAGCATTGGCACCACGATCAAGAATACTCACGCACAATCCTCCGATTAAAATAGAATGTTTCCATCCAAAATTATTCACGAATATTACGATTACATTATTAAATTACATTTAAGGACAATATTGATTTTTGTCATATGTATTTAAATGGCCCATAAAAATGTCCATTCTCCGGTTTTCCTTTAAAAATTTCAGGCGTGTTCCCGTGGTTGAAGTCACGACGGTGTAACAGTTCTATCGTTACTTTGGCTCCGGGTCCGTAGCTTGCTTTCCGTCTAGATCGCAGGGCTCGGCAATGCATTGGGAAAACATGGCTGATTTGATGGTCGTGTTTGCGGTGTGGGCCTATGTCGGCGGATTTTTTTGGCTGACGGCCCTATTGGCGCTGGCTTAACGGTGGTCGACGCAGCGTTTTCGGAACGTTTGCGCCGCGGCTGCATTTTATGCCTGATGGGGAGCCGGCAATAGGCAAGCAAGTTGCCCGGCGACAGGGGGACGATTTCAACTAGGGAGGATTATGCACGTGGAAAAGAACACGATCTGTATCTGGTACGACAAGGATGCGGAGGCAGCCGCCAGATTTTATGCCGAGACCTTTCCAGACAGCGCGGTAACCGCCGTCCACCATGCGCCGAGCGATTATCCGTCCGGCAAGAAGGGAGACGTGCTGACGGTGCAGTTCACCGTTGCAGGCGTATCCTGCATCGGCCTCAATGGCGGACCGGCCTTCAAACAGAGCGAAGCTTTTTCGTTCCAGATATCGACCGAAGACCAGGAAGAGACGGACCGCTACTGGAACGCCATCGTCGGCAATGGCGGTGAAGAAAGCGCCTGCGGCTGGTGCAAGGACAGATGGGGCGTCTCCTGGCAGATCACGCCGCGTGTGCTGATGGACGCCATGGCCGCCGGCGGCGCGGAAGCCAAGCGCGCCTTCGACGCGATGATGGATATGAAGAAAATCGACGTTGCTACCATCGAAGCCGCACGCCAAGGTTGACTTGCGAGAGATGTTCAGCAGCAAGTAGTGAAACGGGCCAAAAACGCAAACCGCTTGATAAATAAGGATAAATAAAGGTTTTCCGGCTTTTCCGCCGCGCAGATTTGGCTGCGCGGCCAGTCATCATAAAATGTTCAACAAAATGTAAGCGATCCGTCAAAGACGGCTGTTAGCAGAGCCCGTGGCTACGTGCCTGGGACATGAGGTCCTTGCCGAGCAGGCCATCATTCCATCAACGGGGCTAACTCATGAAATCTTCCGCTCTGACTTCCTTCGTGGCCGGCGTCGCCATCGCCGCCGCCTTCGGCGCCACGGCCGCCCAGGCAGAAAAGACCAAGTTCGAATTCTGGTACGGCCTTTCCGGCGATCTTGGTGACCGCGTGCAGGAGACCTGCAAGAAGTTCAACGATTCCCAGGCCCAGTTCGAGATCGTCTGCACCTCGCAGAACGATTACGAATCCACCCTGCAGAACACGATTGCGGCCTACCGCGCCAAGAAGCAGCCCGCCATCACCCAGATTTATGACGCCGGTACGCTGGACATGATGCTGTCCAAGGCTTTCGTCCCCGCCAAGAAGCTGATGGCCGACAATGGCTACAAGATTGACTGGAACAATTATTTCCCCGGCATCGCCAATTATTACGCCACGGCCGCCGGTGAGTTGAACTCGTTCCCTTACAACTCCTCCACGGCCGTCTTCTATTACAATGTCGACGCTTTCGAAAAAGCCGGCATCACCTTCAAGCCCGACACCTGGGAGCAGGTTGAAGAAGCTTCCAAGAAGCTGAAGTCCGCCGGTTTCGAATGCCCGCTCGCCTTCAACTTCGACACCTGGATGCTGATGGAGCAGTTCTCCGCCATCCACAACCAGCCGATCGCCACCAAGGGCAATGGCTATCAGGGTCTCGACGCCGAACTGACGATCAACAAGACCAAGTTTGTCGATCAGGTCAAGTTCTTCAAGAAGATGCAGGACGAGAAGCTGTTCGTCGTCAAGACCAAGCAGCTCGGCATGGACATCCTGCCCGCCTTCACCTCGCAGACCTGCCAGATGTTCATGTCCTCGATCGCCAGCCACGGCACCGTCGGCAAGGCCATGCCTGAAGGCGTGAAGTGGGACGTCGCCATGCTGCCGATCTGGAAGGGCGCGGAGCGTCACAACTCGCTCGTCGGCGGCGCTTCGCTGTGGGTCATGGCCGGTCGTCCGGACGCCGAATACAAGGGTGCAGCCGCATTCCTCAACTTCATCGCCCAGCCTGATATGGTTGAGTGGTGGTCGACCGTTACCGGCTACATCCCGGTTACCAAGACCGGCTTCGACGCCATGAAGGCCAATGGTTTCTACGACAAGGCTCCCTACAAGGGCCGCGAAAAGGCGATCGAGAGCCTGACCTTCACCCCGCCTTCCGAATATACCCGCGGTATCCGCCTCGGCGGTTTCACGCAGATCCGCAAGGAAGTCGCCACTTCGCTCGAAGCCATCTTCATGCAGAACGCCGATATCCAGGCTGAACTCGACAAGGCCGTCGAGCGCTCCAACACCGGTCTGCGCCGCTTCGAAAAGACCTATGAAGGCGCCAAGCTGAACTAAGCACTCTTTCATCGCTGCCAGAAGCCTGTCCGGACAATCTCCGGGCAGGCCCGCCGAAATCTCGAACATTGCCGGACTCCAATGGAAAAGCGTACCGTCTTCAAAAGCACGTGGCTGCCTGTGCTCTTCGCCCTGCCGCAGTTCCTGCTCATCCTTCTGTTCTTCTATTGGCCGGTTGCGGCGGTGCTGAACTGGGCATTCACCCTGGAACCGCCCTTCGGCGGCCAGGCGGAATTTGTCGGCCTGGCCAATTTCGTGGAAACCTTCGGTGATCCGCTTTATTGGCAATCGATCCTCACGAGCCTGATCTTCGCGATCGCCGGTCCATTTTTCGCGATCCTCATCGGCCTCGTGCTCGCCCTTGCGGTCGACCGCCAGCTTCCCGGCTCCGGCTTTTTCCGGGTGCTTTATATCCTGCCCTATGCGATTGCCGGTCCCGCCGCCGGCATGGCCTTCCGCTTCATCCTGTCGCCGGAACGCGGTCTCGCCGCATCGCTGAATTCCTGGTGGCCGGATATCTGGAACCCGGCCAAATACGGCGAACACGCGCTCATCCTCGTCATCGTCATCTTCATCTGGAAATGGGCGGGTTACACCTTCATCTTCCTGTTCGCCGGCCTGCAATCCGTGCCGCGTTCGCTGACGGAGGCCGCCGCCATGGACGGCTCCGGGCCCATTCGCCGCGCCATCGACATTCAGGTGCCGCTGCTCGCGCCAACCCTGTTCTTCCTGACAGTCATCATGATGACCGAGGGTTTCGTCGGCGCCGATACGTTCGGCATCGTTGCCTCCACCACCGAGGGCGGCCCCAACCATGCTACCGAAGTGATGGTCTACCGCATCGTCAGCGAAGCCTTCGAGGGGCTGAACTATTCCGGCGCCTCGGCGCAGAGCCTCGTCCTCATCGGCCTCATCATGGTCTTCACCTTCATCCAGTTCCGCTTTGTCGAGCGGCAAGTCCATTACAAGTGAGACGGCCATGATCCAGCGCACCCCTTACGCCGACGCCCTGACCTATGCGATCATGGCGGCCGGCCTCCTCCTGCTTATCGGCCCCTTCATCGTCGTTATTTCCGGCGCCAGCCAGACGGTCCAGCAGGTCAACAGCGTCCCCTTCAGCTTCATGCCGCAGGGCGAATTCTTCACCAATGCGCAGGCTGCCTGGCAACGCGCCAATCTCGGCAACGCCCTCTTCAACAGCATCATCATGGCGACGCTGGTCACCATCGGAAAGGTCGCCCTTTCGGCCTTCACCGCCTTTGCCATCGTGTTCTTCCGCTCGCCGCTCAAACACCTGTTCTTCTGGACGGTGTTTATCACCCTGATGCTGCCGCTCGAAGTGCGCGTGGTGCCGACCTATTCGGTCGCCGCCGATCTTTTCCAGCCGTTCCGCTCGATTCTCGGCCTGTTCGGCATCGAGGTCACGCTGGAATGGAACCTCCTCAACTCCTATGCCGGCCTCACTTTGCCACTGATCGCCACCGCCACCGGCACGTTTCTCTACCGGCAGTTCTTCATGACAATCCCGGACGAGCTGGCGGAGGCCGCGCGCATGGACGGTTCGGGTGCCGCGCGTTTCTTCGTGGACATGCTGCTGCCGCTGTCGCGCACCAACATGCTGGCGCTCACCACCATCATGTTCGTTTATGCCTGGAACCAGTATCTGTGGCCGCTGCTGATGGTCACCGACCCGTCCTACAAGACGGTGATGATGTCGCTCCGCGCACTTCTGCCCGCCGATGACGGTACGCCGGACTGGAACGTCACGCTGGCCGGTTCCCTCATCATCATCCTGCCGCCGCTTCTCGTCGTAGCCTTCCTGCAACGCTGGTTCGTCCGCGGCCTCGTCTCGTCCGACAAGTAACAGCGCGGCTTTCAACAACAAGGTTTTCCCATCATGGCTCAGATCGATATCCGTCAGGTCCGCAAATCCTATGGCAAGACGCCCACCCTGCACGGCGTGGACCTCACTTTCGACTCCGGCGAATTCGTCGTCATCCTCGGCCCATCGGGCTGCGGCAAATCCACGCTTCTGCGCATGATCGCCGGTCTGGAGGACATCACCTCCGGCGAGATCGCCATTGGCGGGCGGGTGGTCAACACGCTGGAGCCGCGCGAGCGCGGCTGCGCCATGGTGTTCCAGAACTACGCGCTTTACCCGCATATGTCGGTGGCCGGCAATATCGGCTATGCGCTGAAGGTCGCCGGTGTTCCCAAGGCCGAACGCCAGCGCCGCATCGAGGAAACCGCAAAGATCGTCGGCCTCTCCGATTATCTGGAGCGCAAACCGGCCGCCCTTTCCGGCGGCCAGCGCCAGCGCGTCGCCATGGCCCGCGCCATCATCCGCGAACCTGCGGTGTTTCTTTTCGATGAGCCGCTCTCCAACCTCGACGCCAAGCTGCGTGTGACCATGCGCGCGGAAATCCGCAAGCTGCACCAGCGTCTCTCCGCCACATCGATCTTCGTCACCCATGATCAGGTGGAAGCCATGACGCTGGCCGACCGGCTGGTGGTGATGAACAAGGGCAATGTCGAGCAGGTCGGCCATCCGCTGGATATCTATCATCGCCCGGCCAGCACCTTCGTGGCGTCCTTCATCGGCTCGCCTGCCATGAACCTTTTCGCCACAAGGGTGGAGGTGGAATCCCCCGCCGTGATGCTGGATGGCACACCGGTGAAACTCTTCCCCGAAACCGCACTGGAACTGCGGGGCCGCGACGTGACAGTGGGCATCCGCCCGGAACAATGCGTCGTGAGCACGGACGGCGCGGGCGTACCGGCTATCGTGGATTTCGTCGAAGAACTGGGCTCGGGCCGCATCGTCCATGCCAATATCGCCGGCGAGACCTTCTCCGCCGCCATTGGTGAAGACCTCTCGGTAAAACCCGGGCAGCGCATCCACCTCGATCTCCCCACCGCCCACCTCCACTTCTTCGATCCCGCCACGGGCAAGCGTATCGAAACGGAGGGCGCCATCGAAACCACCCGTATCGGCAACGAGAAACTGCTGGCGGTTTAAGCACCGCGCAAGATGCCTCCGGTGCGGCTTCGGATATGGTCCGTCCGCACCGGCTCCTGCAGAGATGCAATCTTGGTGCCTTGCGACTGATGACACCAGAGATATTACATCAGGAAATTCAATCAAAATTTTGATTTCCATACATTAATTAAAATCTGCATGCCAGATAAATGCTTGCCGCCACCCATCTTAGTGCGGCCACTCCGCTGTTACACTTCGAAGATGACCGAGCGGCTGCCGCCACGGGATCACCGCCAAATGCAGAATTTCAGCAAAAATCTTTCGGTTCGGAAATCATAATCGGAATAGCCTTCGCCGCGTCGATCGTCCGGCAGGGATATCGTCGCGACAAGCAAAGGCCTGCCTGCAGTTAAAGCCATCAGCAACGCGCCGCGCGAGCCGAAAACATCAACGAAAGCGAAGCCCATGGCAAATGATCGCAAACTGCATCTCGGCGCCTTCATGCGGCCCGTCAGTCTCCACACGGGTGCATGGCGTTATCCCGGCGCCTTCCCGGATGCGAATTTCAATTTCGCCCATCTCGCGCGTTTCGCACAACAGCTCGAGGCCGCGAAATTCGATGCATTCTTCATGGCCGATCACCTGGCGGTGCTGAACATGCCCACGGAGGCGTTGCGCCGCAGCCATACCGTCACCTCCTTCGAGCCCTTCACCCTGCTTTCGGCGCTCGCCGCCGTCACCTCCCGTATCGGGCTGGTCGCCACCGCCTCCACCACTTTCGATGAGCCCTATCACGTCGCCAGGCGTTTCGCCTCGCTCGATCACCTCAGCAATGGCCGCGCCGGCTGGAACATCGTCACCACGTCAAATCCCGACGCAGCCCGGAACTTCGGCCGCGAGGAACAGCCTGACCATGCGGAGCGCTATGGCCGTGCGCGAGAATTTTACGATGTCGTCACCGGCCTCTGGGATTCCTTTTCGGACGACGCCTTTATCCGGGATGTCGATAGCGGGCTGTTCTTCGATCCCGATAAGATGCATGTGCTGGACCACAAGGGCCCCGAATTTTCCGTGCGCGGACCGCTCAACATCGCGCGCCCGGTGCAGGGTTGGCCCGTCATCGTGCAGGCCGGCGCATCGGAGCCGGGACGCCAGCTTGCCGCAGAAACCGCGGAGGTCGTTTTTGCCGCAACACCCACGCTTGCGGCAGGAAAGGCCTTCTATAAGGACGTCAAGGACAGGACCGTCGCGGCGGGTCGTTCCCGCGACGGAATTGTCATCCTGCCCGGCGCTTTCGTTCTCGTGGGTGACAGTGTGGAAGAGGCAAAGGCCAAACGCGCCAGGCTCGACAGCCTTGTCCATTATGACAGCGCAATCGCCTCGCTTTCCATTGCGCTCGGCCACGATGTTTCGGGTTTCGATCCCGATAGCCCCCTGCCTGATATTCCCGAGACCAATGCCAGCAAATCCAGCCGCGAAAGGGTCATCGAGCTTGCCCGAAGCGAAGCCCTGACGGTGCGCCAGCTCGCCCAACGGCTGGGCGGCTATGCGGGTCTTGCCTTTGTCGGCACGCCAAAGACCATCGCCGACGAAATGGAGCAATGGCTCCACGAAGAGGGCTCGGACGGTTTCAATGTCACCTTCCCCTTCCTGCCAGCCGGCCTTGACGACTTCACGACGCAGGTGGTGCCGGAGTTGCAAAAGCGCGGGCTGTTCCGCAAGGACTATGAGGGGCCGACATTGCGCGACCATCTTGGCCTGCAACGGCCAGCCAATCGTTTTTTTCCTGAATAACGCGCCATCGCGCCAATCGCACTCGCGGTAGGGAGATTTTCCACGCCGCTCGCAAAGTTTGGCATGGGGTTCCAGAACGGCGGATTGACCTTAAAAACACCCGCCCATACCCTTTAAGTACACAAATTACATAAATTAGGTGAATTAATATGAAGGCCGAACATTCCCGCCGCCAGATCCTCAAATTCGGCATTGCCGGCGCGCTCGCAGCACCACTTGTCACGGGCAATGCCCTGGCCCAGAGTTCTCCGGAATTTCCTGCGGAGCTGAAGCTGGACTGGGGGTTTTACTCCTCCCACACGCTGTTGATAAAGAACAAGGGCTGGCTTGAGGAGGCTTTCAAGGATGTCGGCACCAAGATCACCTGGGTGCAATCCCGCGGCAGCAACAATTCGCTCGAATTCCTGAAAGTCGGCTCGACGGATTTTGCCGGCTCGGCCGCACTGTCAGCCTTTCTCGCCCGCGCCAACGGCGTGCCGCTGAAGGTGATCTATGTGGCGAGCTGGGGCGGTTCCTCCATCATTCAGGTGCGCCCGGACTCGCCGGTCAAGACCGTCGCCGATCTCAAGGGCAAGACCATTGCGGTGACCAAGGGCACCGCGCCCTATTTCACCCTCGTCCGCGCGCTAGACCAGAACAAGCTGTCCATCGATGACCTCAAGGTCGTGAACCTGCAGCATCCGGAAGGTTTCAACGCTCTTCAGCAGGGTCAGGTGGATGCCTGGGTCGGTATCGATCCGCATACATCCCAGGCCGAGCTTGCGGGCGACCGGGCGATTTTCGATGAGCGCAGCTGGCGCGACGGCAGCGTCTTCAGCGTTTCCGAGGAGTTTCTGGCGAAGCACCCGAAAGCGGTCGACAGGCTTCTTGGCGTCTGGGTGCAGACGCAGAAATGGATCCGTGAAAACAAGGGCGAATTCATCGATTTCGTCACACAGGTCACCGGCAACGATCCCAAGATCACCAAGCTGACGATCGAGAAGCGCGACTGGAAGGATCCCGTTCCCGGTGAGGAATTGCTGAACTCGATCCGCATCGTCACGCCGCTCTTGGGCGACGACGTCCTGCGCCCGGGCGTCAATGTCGACACTGTCCTGTCATCGCTGATCGATCCGGCACCGGCGAAAAAGGCACTTGGCGCATGAATTCCCATCCGCGCGAATTCCAGCGCGTGAAACAGACTGCGAAACAATTCCCTTCCCGGTTGCCACTTGCGCAAAGGGTGGGGAATTTCCTTGGCCGCTTTGATCTGCGCGGCGCAATCGTGCCCGTCGGGTCGCTGCTGCTGCTCGAACTTTTCGTTCGCCTCGGCTGGGTCAGCCCTTATGTGCTGCCGCCGCCCTCCGAACTTTACGACACCTTCCTGCGGCTTGCGGAAGGTCCCCTGTGGACGAATGTTGCGGCCAGTACCGCGCGCGTCTTCGTCGGCTTCGTCATCGGCTCCCTGCTCGCCATCGTGGTCGGTTCGCTGGTGGGGCTGGTGATCGCCGCCGAGCGTTATCTCGAGCCGACATTTCAGGCGCTGCGGGCGGTCCCAAGCCTTGCATGGGTGCCGCTGCTGATGATCTGGTTCGGCATCGGCGAGACCTCGAAAATCGTGCTGATCGCCAAAAGCGCTTTTTTTCCCGTCTACCTCAATCTTTTTTCCGGCATCCGAAATGTTGACCGCAAGCTGGTGGAGGTTGGCGAGATGTATCGTCAGCCGCTGCCCGTGCTGGTTTGGCGGATTTTCATTCCCGCCTCCCTGCCGCATCTCTTCACGGGCCTGCGTTACGGGCTGTCGCTTGCCTGGCTAAGTGTCGTTGCGGCCGAGCTTCTGGCCGCGTCCGAAGGTATCGGCTACATGCTTTCCGACGGGCGGGAGCTTTCCCGGCTTGATCTCGTCATGATCGCCATCGTCTGCCTTGCGGTGCTGGGCAAGATTTCCGACAGCATCTTCAAGATTGTCGAAGACCGCTGCCTGCGCTGGCGCGACAGCTATCCCCTTCAGCAGGAAGGACGCCTGCGATGAGTTTGCTCAATGTCGATGTGCGCGAAAAGGCTTTCGGCGACACGGTGATCCTTCAGGATATCCAGCTCACGCTGGGTGATGGCGAAGCGGCGGTTCTCCTTGGCCCCAGCGGTTGCGGAAAGAGCACGCTGCTGCGCATCGCCGCCGGCCTCGACCGGCGTTTTTCAGGCGCTGTCAGAGTTCAGCAAGACGAGGAGAAGGCATCGGACTTACCGCCCATCGCCTTTGTCTTTCAGGAACCCCGCCTGATGCCGTGGCTGACGGTTGCCGAAAACATCGGTTATGCGGCCGGCAGGAAATATGATGTCGAGCGCGTGAAGGGGCTGATTGACGATGTCGGTTTGAGCGGCCACGGCGGCGCGCTACCGAAGGCCCTTTCGGGCGGCATGGCGCAACGCGTGGCGATCGCAAGGGCGCTCTATACCGAGCCGCACATTCTGCTGCTCGATGAACCTTTCAGTGCGGTCGATGCCTTCACCCGTATGAAGTTGCAGGACCTTGTGCTGAAGCTCATCGAACAGCGCGGCATCTCCTTCCTGCTCGTCACCCACGATATCGACGAGGCGCTCTATCTCGGCGACCGGATCTACATGATGGGCGCCCATGATGGCCGTATCCAGCAGCGGATAGAGGTGGATGTGTCGCGCCCGCGCGACCGGCGGTCTCCTGAACTCGCACACCTCAAGAACGAGGTGCTGACCGCCCTGCACAATGCCCACGTCATCTGAGCAGCGCCGCCCTCACCCCTTCACGCCGGACGAGATCATGATCGCTTCCGTCACGCGCCTCTGGAAGATGACGTAGGCGATGATGACCGGCAGCGCCGCCAGCATGGCGATGGCCATCAGGCGCGCATAAACAATGCCGAAAGTGTCGTTGACCTGGGTGATGCCGACGGGGATCGTCATCATGTTTTCAGAGGTGACGACCAGGAAGGGCCAGAAGAAGGCGTTCCACACCGTGATGAAGGTCACGATCGCCATGGCGGTGGTGATCCCCCAGTTCAGCGGCAGATAGACCTTGAACAGGATGGTATATTCGCCGCCGCCATCCAGAACCACCGCTTCGCGCATCTCCTTCGGCACGCTGTCGAAGAACTGCTTATAAACGATGATGACGATGGGCGTGATGAGCTGCGGCAGGATGATGCCCGCCCAGGTGTTGATGAGGTTGAGGTTCTTCATCAGGATGAACTGGGTGACGACGAGTGTCTGCGCCGGCACCATGAAACTCGCAAGCACGATGCCATAAAGCAGACGCCGTCCCGGAAAGCGGATCTGCGACAGGGCATAGGCGCACAGCATCGAAATCAGCAGCACGGAGACAGTGACGATTGCGGCGGTGCCGATGGAATTTACGTACCAGGTCAACAGCCGCGTGTTGAAGAGGGCGTTCACATAAGCCCCCAGCTGAAACTCATCTGGCAGCAGCGACATGTTGCCGGCAACATTATTGTCCGAACGTAACGACGTCACGAAACCCCAATAGAGCGGAAAGATCCACACGAGCGCCGCTGAGAACGTCAGCAGGGTCAGAACGACGTTTTCTAGTCTTTTCGTGAAGCTCATGAGTTCCTCCGGATGCGCAGCAACTGGAACTGGAGAATGGAAACGGTGACGATCAGCAGGAAGAGCACGGTGGCGACGGCGGAAGCGTAACCGCCATTGTTCAGCTGGAACGCCTCGCGATAGACCTTGAGCAGAAGCACGAAGCTGGAATTGAAGGGCCCGCCGCCGCTCAGGAGATAGATCTGGTCGAATATCTTCAGCTGCAGGATCAGTTGCAGTGTGAGAATGAGCGCGGTGACGGGCCAGAGAAGCGGCCATGTCACCCGCCAGAAGCGCTGCCACGTCGTTGCGCCGTCAAGTGAGGCCGCCTCATAAAGCTCCGTCGGAATATTGCGCAAACCGGCGATGAACAGCAGCACGTTGAAACCGTTCGTCCACCAGATGGTGACGACGGCAACCATCGGCATGACCCAGTAGGGGTTCTTGAAAACCGCGACCGGCTTGCCGGCAATCAGCGAAATCACCGGCTGGAGAATGCCGAACTGCAGATCGAGCATCCACGCCCAGATTTCCGTGACGACCGAAACCGGCAGCACATAGGGAAGGAAAAACAGGCTCATGGCAATCGTCTGCTTGACGCCCGAAAGGCGGCTGACGGCGAGAGCGATCATCAGGGCGATGACGGTCGTCGGCACGACGGTCAGAAGCACGAAATAGCCGTTGTTTTTCAGCGACGTGACGAAAAGGCGGTCGCTCAGCAGCTTTGCGTAATTCGCGAACCCCACCCAGTCACCGTCGCCGATCAGCGGCGCATCGGTGAAACTGATGCGGACCATCTCGATCAGCGGGTAAAGGAAGAAGGTGACGAAGACCACGATGAACGGCGTCACCATCGACAGCGCGATCAGCGATTTCTTGCGCCGGTTTTCAATCATAGCCATGGAATGTCTCCGGAACCTTGCATTGCGTGCTGCCCTCCGGCCAGAAACCGGAGGGCAGGTTTCCTGTTACTTCAGCTTGCTTTGCAGCTCTTCCCTGATCTGCTCCACAGCATCCGTGCCGCTCATGAAGCCCTGAATGGCCGGGGCGATGACGTTGAGAGCCGCATCATAGGCGGGCGAAGCGACACCGGTGATCGTCGTCTTCGGATCGAACACCGCCGCTTCCGCCAGCGATGCATAGGTGGCGTTCGGCTGCATCGCCTTGTATTCGCTGCTTTCGGTGATCGATTTATAGGCCGGAATATGGCCGGCATCGGCCCAGCTGATGGCGTGTTTTTCCATCCAGCCGATCACCTTCATCACGGCGGCGCGCTTCTCGCCGGAAACGGTCTTGTCGCCCTGATTGGGGATGGCGAAAGCGTGCGAATCCGCCCAGGTGGCGCGTTTGCCCATGAAGGGCGGAACCTCGACCGCGCTCCACTTGAAGCCCAGCTTGCCGTTTTTCTCCAGGTCCTTGTAGGTCGGCACTTCCCAGACACCGTTCAGCTGGAAGGCGGATTTTCCGGCGGAGAAGAGCGCGACGGAGGCAGGATACTCAGCCTGTTCCGGCGCCCAGCCGTTTTCGCGCCATTTCGACATGGTGTCGATTGCCTTGGCGGCCTTTTCGGCATTGTCGCCGGCCAGAACCTCACCATTGGTGACGAGTTCGCCACCCTGTTGCGAGAACAAAGTGTAAAAGACGCGCCAGACACCGGCTTCGCCGCCGGACTGATAGGTGACCGGCGTTTGGACACCCTTTTCCTTCGCCCAGGCCAGCGCCTTTTCGAAATCATCCATCGTCTGGATGCCGGTCAACTTGCCTTCGGCATCGAGGTAGGGCGAGCCTTTCAGGAGATCGGCATTGTAATAAAGAACAAGCGCGTGAATATCGAACGGCACGGCATAAAGCTTGCCGTCATGGGTGGCCGCTTCAAGCGGTGCGCTGAAGAAATCGTCTTTCTTTAGTCCGGCCTCCTCAAGATCCTTGTCGGTAATCTCGCTCAGCACCTTTTCCTGCAGGGCGAGCGGCGCACGCGACAGGTGGTAGGTCATGACATCAGGCCCCTCCCCGACGGCAGAGGCGGTCCGCACCTTGGTATAGAAGGGAACGCCCCATTCCAGCGTCGTCCCCTTGACCTGGATATCCGGGTGCTCCTTGTTGAAGGCATCGATCAGCGCCTTCATGCGCACGCCGTCACCGCCGGACAGAAAGTCCCACCAGACGATATCCTGTTTGGCCAGCGCCGGCAGGGCGGTCAAACCCAGAACCGTGCCAACAAGCAATGTCTTGATCAATCGCATCGTTTACTCCTCCCGTTTATGTGGAAACACCCCTTGAAGAGGCGGTCTGCTGCATCGAAAGACGCCTCCTCGCGCCTATCGCAACCTTTTGCCATCCGTGTCGAAAACCAGAATATGGTCGGGCGAGGCGCTCAGCGACACGGACCGGCCGTCCAGACTTTCGCGCGAACCCTGCCGCTGCACGATGATTTCCTTGCCTGACGACGCGCGGGTATAGAGGTAGGAGACATCACCCAGCTCCTCCGCCACCTCGACATTGACAGGCAGGGCGCCGTCCTGCGAAATCATCAGATGTTCGGGCCGAACGCCTATTTCGACCCGCTGGCCGGCGGAAACAGGCTGCGAAAGCCGCGCTTCGAGATGTCTCTGGCCGCCATCGAGCGAAAGCGTCACCACGCCGTTTGCCTGCTCGACAATTTCCGCCTGCAGGAAGTTCATCGCCGGCGAGCCGATGAAACCCGCCACGAAACGGTTATCCGGATCGTCATAAAGGGTAAGCGGTGCACCGGCCTGCTGCACCACACCGCCCTTCAGCACGAAAATCTTGTCCGCAAGCGTCATGGCTTCCACCTGGTCATGCGTGACATAGATCATCGTCGCGCCGAGCTTGCGGTGAAGCCGGGTCAGCTCCAGACGCATCTGGACACGCAGTTCCGCATCGAGGTTCGACAGCGGCTCATCGAAGAGGAAGACCTTCGGCTGCCGCACGATCGCGCGGCCTATCGCCACACGCTGCCGCTGGCCGCCGGAAAGCTGCGAAGGCTTTTTATGCAAGTGGTCTTCAAGCTGCAGGATGCGGGCAGCCTCGCCCACTCTCTCATTCACCTCCGCTTTCGGGCGGCGCGCGAGACGCAGGCTGAAGGCCATGTTCTCGAACACGCTGAGATGCGGATAAAGCGCATAGTTCTGGAACACCATCGCGACACCGCGATCGGCCGGTTCGACGGCCGTGACATCACGGTCGTCGATGGCGATATGGCCGCCGCTGGTCTCCTCAAGACCAGCGATCATGCGCAGCAATGTGGATTTGCCGCAGCCGGAAGGCCCGACGAAGACCGCAAAACTGCCGGTCGGGATTTCCATCGAGACATCCCGGATCGCAGCGAAGGAGCCGAAGGACTTGGCGATATTGTTGAGACGGACACCCATGGCCGCCTCACTGAACCTTCAGCCGCAGCACATGGTATGACAGCGCCGGCACGGAACCTTTCAGCGCCCCGTCCTCGACGCCGACGCCGCTGCCCGGCACCGGCACGACGCGATCCGGCTGATCCGGACCGTTGCCGACACGCAGGTCATAGCCCGCCATGGCCAGATGCAGATCGAGCGTCGCCGAGGAGAACCCGGTGAGGCTGACATTGATCTCTGCCGCCTCGGTCAGATGACGATTGAGCACGAACAGCGTCACCATGCCTTCCGCCTCGTCATAGACACCGGCGACATCGAGATATTTGACGTCATCGGCCGCGTTGCAATCATAAGTCGGGCAATCGACCGCAACGTTCAGCGCAACGCCACGGCCATAAAGCGAGGCGAACTGATAGGGATAATAGATCGTCTGACGCCAGGCCGGCCCGTTCTTTTCCGCGCGGATGGGGGCGATGACGTTGACGAGCTGGGCGATGCAGGCGATGCGCACGCGGTCCGAACGGCGAATGAATTCATTGAGCAGGCCGGCGACAAACAGCGCATCTTCGAAGTTGTATGTCTCTTCCAGAAGTGCCGGCGCTTCCGGCCAGTCCCAGCTCTTGATGCGTTTGCCGTCTTCTTCGCGGATGTGATACCAGACGTTCCATTCATCGAAGCAGATGGAAACATCGTTCTTGGCGCGCTTCTTCGCCTTCACATAATCGATGACACCGGCGATGGTCTGGATGTAACGCCCGGTTTCCTCGATCTTGCCGAAATAATTCAGCGTGTCGCGGCTGTTATTGCCGAAATATTTGTGCAGCGAGATGTGATCGACATTCTCGTAGCATTCCTCCAGCACCTCGCGTTCCCATTCGGGATAGGTCGGCATGCCGTCATTGGAACTACCGCAGACGATGGCTTCAATCGTCGGATCGAAGCCCTTGAAAGCCTTGGCGGTTTCGTTCGCCAGACGGCCATATTCCACCGCGGTCTTGTGGCCGATCTGCCAGGGGCCGTCCATCTCGTTGCCAAGGCACCACATTTTCACGCCGTGGGGTTTTTCCGTGCCGTGGCTGCGGCGCAGATCGCTAAGCGCAGTGCCGCCCGGAAAATTCACATATTCGAGGAAGTTGCGGGCGTCATCCAGACCACGGGAGCCGAGATTGACGGCAAGCATCATCTCGATACCGGCCATCTGCGCCCAGTCGGCGAACTCGTTAATGCCGATCTGGTTGCTTTCCTTGGAGCGCCATGCGAGGTCGAGGCGGATGGGGCGCTGGTCGCGCGGCCCGATGCCGTCTTCCCAGCGATAGGCCGAAACGAAGTTGCCGCCGGGATAACGGATGGCCGGAATTTTCAGGTCCTGAACAAATTTCAGGACGTCCTTGCGGAAGCCGTTCGCGTCCGCCTGCGGATGGCCGGGCTCATAAATCCCGCCATAGATCGCACGCCCCATATGCTCGATGAAGGCGGAATACAGACGATCGTCGATACGCCCAATCCGGAAGTCCCGGTGGACTGAAACCCGCGCTTTCATAGGCTCTCCTCCCTGCGCATTTATATCTTAAAATATGATATGAACCATATTTAATAATATAGTTGCCGAGGGAATCCGCGCCTGTCAACCGCGAAAATCATACTTTTAAAAATTGACTGGATCAGTCAGCGGTGCGCAGGCGCAGGACGATGTCCTGATCGTAATTTCCGAAGCCGCGGCCAAAGATATTCAGCCCGCCCGGATGTTTTGCATCAGCCTTGACCTCGATGCGCAACCGGATGGAGCGGTGGCTGGCCAGATCGATATCTGCCAGCGTCACATCCGAAATCCGGGTTCCGTCAACATAGGTTCCCTGCGCGGTGATGCGCCAGGTCTTGAGCATGCCGTATTGGGAACCGGAGAGTTTCCACCAGTCTGGCGTAAACACGCCCCGCTTGTCGCCGAAGTCCCCGGGCGAGGTCCACACACCGATTTCCCTGCCGTTGACGGACAGCGTGATATCGGACGGCCAGTCGCTGTGCGTTCCCGGCACCTCGGAACTGACCTCCATCGAAAACTCTATTTCCTCGACGCTACGCCCCTGAATCTTGGCATTGTTGGGGAATTGATACTCCACGAAGCCCGATGTCAGCCACAACAGCGCCGTCTTCATCCGGTCTGGATCCATGAAAGTATCGGGCACATCAAGAAGGCCGATAATGCCCTCCGGCGAGCAGATACCGCAGGGCGCGGTGACCGAACTCTGGGTATAAAGGCCGAGCGGCATGGCGACCGCGATGTAATTTGATGCTGCCGGCGCCTCGGGTTTGCGGAAGGAAACGATGAGTTCGTCACAGGTGGCGAAGCAGATTTTCTGATTGCCCTTGCGCGCCTTGCGCGTCTCGGTTCGCAGCAGCCCCGCCTCCTCGAGAACGGCAACGCCGGCGGAAACTGTGGACTGCGGCAAATCCAACCTCTGCGCAATTTCGTTGACATTGAGGCCGCTCGCCTCGTGCAGCAGCTTCAATATCTGCACGCGGATCAGCGACGCCGCCGCTTTCAGGACATCGAACTCTTTTTCAGCATCAACGAGAAGGAAATTGGGCGCCATATTCTAATCTTCAGATTTATCGATCCAGATCAGAATTTCTGGCTTAAATGCCATGCACTTGTCCAGCACTGTTTGTCTGACAAACAATTTTCAAAGGTGTGAAGCGCCATTCACCCTAGGCATGCCATAAAAAGCACCGCCACACGGCTTCGATTCCGTGTGGCGGCGCCCGTTTCGTCGTCAGCCGCGCTTGCGCAGGGTCCGCGTGCCGGTGTCGACGAGGTTTTGCGCCGCTTCGTCCACGCTGGCGCGGCCGAAGGCGAGCGAATCGGCGATGGGACGCATCACGCCACGGTCAAACTCGTTGGCGCCGATCGGGGCGGGTTCCGGATAGGAATCGAGCTTGCCCGACAGGCTTTCGATATAATCCACCGTCTTGCGCTCGGTCTCGTTGAGGCTCGGCAACAATGCTTCCCGCACGACCTTGGCCGGCGGCACGCCACGCTCGACGCCGAGCACCTTGCCCGCCTCGAGATCATTGACGAAGAAGTTGATGAATTTCGCCGCCGCCTCCGCATTGGTCGAGGTGGACGAAATGGACCAGATAAGGCCCGGCCGGTAATAGTGCCCGGTCGGCTTGCCCGCCCCCTCACCCGGCAGCATGCCGATGGACAGCGTCTGTTTATTGAGCTTCTGATAACCGACCAGCTGGTTGGAATAGGCAAAACCAATGGCCGAATTGCCAAGCGTCAGGGCGTTGGATTCGATGGTATTGTCGTCACGCGTCTGGATATCGGCGGAAACGCAGAGCTTGTTCTCGCGCAGGTCCTCCCAATAGGCGAACCATTCCTTCGCATCTTCCTTGTTGAAGCCGATGGTGCCGTCCTGAAACAGAAGCTTGCCGCGCTGGCGCAGCCAGACATCGAAAACATAGTGATAACGCGCACCATAAGGCACCGCCCAATAGTTCCGTTTTGCCGGGCCGTTCTTCTTGAAATCACGCGCCAGTTCCGCCAGCGCCTTCCAGGTGATCTGGTCCTGCGGCACGGAAACGCCGGCTTCCTTCAGCGTATCGGCGTCATACATCATGCAGAAGGAATTCAGCCCGAGGCCGACGCCGTAAAGCTTGCCATCGATACGGCAGAGATCGACTTCGCTTTTGCCGAAGGTGGAAAGATCAAGCGACTTGCCGACGAACTGGTCCAGCTCCATGCAGGCGCCACGGCCGGAATAATCGGCAATGGTGGAAGGTTCTAGCTGGAAGATGTCGGCGACGTTCCGTCCCGCCATCGATGTCGCGAGCTTGGTCCAGTAATCGGAACCGGCGATCATCTCACCGCTGATCTCCGTCTGCGGGTTCGCCTTCTGGTAAAGGGCGATCACGTCGTTGGTGCGCTTGCTGCGGTCGGCAGATCCCCACCATACGCAGCGAAGCCGGGTTTCGGCCGCGGCCGCGCGAAAACCGCCCGCCGCCACGCCGAGACCGGCCAGCGCCGCCGTCACCAAAAATCCACGTCTGTCGATAGTTTGCATCTGCTCCTCCCGCGTTTTGCAAGTTTTTCACTGAACACTTAAATTCTTGCAAATTTTCTTAGTTTGCAATATTTGCATCATATTAGATTTTTTTGCAAGCGCAGGAGACGATATGAACGATACGCCCGACATCAGCCGCCCGCGCCAGTCGGATATCGCCCAGCGCGCCGGCGTTTCCATCAGCACCGTTTCGCGGGTTCTCGCAGGGGAAAAGGGTATCAGCGCATCCATCCAGACCAAGGTTCTGGGGGTGGCGGCGGAGCTTGGTTATCCATTGCGGCCGGTCACGACCCAGACCGGGGGCGTGCCGCTGGAGGGCAAGAAAATCCTTGCGCTCATGTCCGCCGAAAGGGCGACCGGCGATATCGGCGCTTTTTATCACGATATTTTCGACATGCTGCGCAGCCTTGCCCAGACGGATGGCTTCGAACTTGATATCAGGCTTCTGCATCAGAAGCAGATCGACGACGCCCTGACCCAGCGGGTCTGCGAGGTGGACGGTCTTCTCGCCATCGGTCTCGATCCCGAGGACGAAATCATCCACCGCATCACGCAGGGTGTGCTGCAACCGGTTCTGGTCAACAGCGCCGATCCCTCGATGATGCTGGATTGCGTCTCGCCTTCCAATTTTTACGGCGGCGCGCTGGCGGCGCGGCGGCTTCTGGAACTCGGCCATCGCAAGGTCGCCTATATCGGCCCGCATCATCGCCACACCATAAGGGAGCGTATGCGCGGCTTTCGCCATACGATCCTCGAGGAAGAGGGCGCGACCTATGAGGAGTTTCTGCTTTCGACGGCGGATAGCGGTTTCGGACAGGCAGGCGATGCGGTTCGTCAGCTATTGGCCAAAAACCCTGAACTCACCGGCATTTTCTGCATGAATGACGCGATTGCGCTGGGTGCGCTTGGGGCGGCGCAGGAGCTTGGGCTCGGCGTGCCGGATGATCTTTCCATCATCGGCTTCGACGACCTGCCCTTTGCCGAACTCTCCACGCCCCGTCTCAGCACAATCCGGGTCGATCGTCGCGAAATCGCCCGTGAGGCGGTGGAACTGATGCGCCGCCGGCTGACGGAACCTTCCGCCAATGCCCGCCAGGTGCAGCTTGGCGTGCAGCTCGTGGAAGGACAGACGGCCGGCAAGGCGAAAAAGACGGGAAAGGCGACACGCGATGCATGACACCATGACCAAGGTAAATATGGCCAGGTTTAATCCGCTGCACGGCAATCCGCTCAAAAGCCGCGCCGATGTCCGGCGGGCGCTGGATGACAGTTTCGCGCCGCTTCTTGCCTATTTTTCGCCGGGCGGCGCGAGAGTGACGCTCAGCGGGGCCGCCGCGCATTTCGACCGGGCGGCGGCGGATCTGGAAGGTTTCGCCCGGCCGCTCTGGGGCATCGCCCCGCTTGCGCTCAGCGGCGATCATTTCGACCATTGGCCGCTTCTGGCGCAGGGAATAGCCAACGGCACCGATCCCTCCCATCCCGAATATTGGGGTGACGTGCGCCAGAAGGACCAGCGGTTGGTGGAGCTTGCCGCAATCGGGTTTGCGCTGCGGCTTGCGCCTCAACACCTGTGGGAACCGCTGTCCGAGGTGCAGAAAGACAATGTGCGCCGTTATCTGCTGACGGCGCGCGAACGCAATTACGCCGATAATAACTGGAAGTTTTTCCGGGTGATGGTCGATATGGCCCTTGATCATCTCGGCATCGATTTCGACCGCAGCCTGACCGAGACATTCCAGAAGGAACTGGACGAGTTTTATATCGCTGACGGCTGGTATCGCGATGGCAACTACCGCCGCATCGATCACTACATCGCCTTCGCCATGCATTTTTACGGCCTGATCTACGCGAAGCTCAGCAAGCCTGATGATGCCTATGCCGAACGCTACCGCGAGCGCGCTCGCCTCTTCGCTGGCGATTTCGCCAGCTGGTTCGATGAGGATGGCGGCACACTCGCCTTCGGGCGCTCCATGACCTATCGTTTCGCCTGCGGCGGCTTCTGGGCAGGTCTGGCCTTTGCCGATGAGGAGGCGCTGCCCTGGGGCGAGATCAAGGGGCTTTATCTGCAGCATCTGCGCTGGTGGGCGAAAAAGCCGATTGCCGACCGCGACGGCGTGCTCTCCATCGGCTATGCCTATCCGCAGCTCACCATGTCTGAGAGCTATAATTCGGCGGGCTCGCCCTACTGGGCCTTCAAGGCCTTTCTGCCGCTGGCCCTGCCGGAAAACCACCCCTTCTGGCTGGCGGAGGAAAAGCAGCCTGAAACATCCGCAAACCCAAAGCCGCTCGCGCATCCCGGCATGGTGATGATGCGGGCGACAGGCAATGTCACGGCGCTTTCCAGCGGCCAGGAAAACCTTTCCATGCGCGGTGGGCCGGAAAAATATGCCAAATTCGCCTATTCCTCGCGTTATGGTTTCGGCGTGGAAGTGGATGAGCGCGGCTTCCGCACCAATGGTTTCGACAATATGCTGGCCTTTTCCGAAGACGGCCTGCATTACCGCGTGCGTGAGACCAACGAAAAGGTTCTGCTGGCGGGAGAAAGCCTGCGGGCGACATGGAAGCCGTTCCCCGATGTCGACGTTGAAACCACGCTGGTTGCGGCCGGTGACTGGCATGTCAGGCTGCACCGGATCAGGTCGACCGGCCTCCTTTCGGTGACCGAAGGCGGCTTCGCCATCAGCCGCAACGACGGCGACCGTGATGCCGTGAGCGAAGAGGCGGGCCGGGCGACAGCCGATTGCGGCGCCGACATATCCGCCATCATCGATCTCGGCTCCAGCATAATCCGTCACGGCGTGGCGCTGAAGGCGCTGCCCAACACCAATCTCATCAACGCCAAGACCACGGTGCCGCAATTGCGGGGCGAGATTCCGGCGGGCGAAACCCTGCTTGCCTGCGCGGTCTTTGCGGGGGTGGCCGGGCCAGAAAGCGAAAAAGCGCTGGCGACAGTTCCGGCACTTCCGGATATGGAGGCGCTCGACCGCCTGTTTGCGGAACAGGGTGTTCCGGTCAGCAGCATGGCGGCCACGGGAGAGCCGCAATGACGAGCCCGCTTCCGCGTCTCAGCCTCGCCATGGACCCGGAGCGAACCCAGCATGTGCTGACACCGCAGGCGTTCGAAAGGCTGTCACAGAGCGTCGAGATTCTCGATGCAGGGCGGATCTGCGATTTCCACGCCGCTTCAGTAAAGGAGCAGCTGGCGCGGACGGATATTCTTCTGACCGGCTGGGGCTGTCCGGATATCGGCGCGCGGGAACTGGCGCTGATGCCGCGTCTCAGGCTGATCTCCCATGCCGCCGGCACGGTCAAATATTTCCTGTCGCAAGCGGTGTTTGATCGCGGCATTACCGTATGCAGCGCGGCGGAGGCGAATGCGCAGCCGGTCGCCGAATTTTCGCTGGCAATGATCCTGCTGGCCGGCAAGCGCACTTTCGGCTTCCGACGTCTTTATCTGGAGCATCGCGACCGCGCGCCTGTCGAGCGATTGCAGGCGCAGGCCATCGGCAATCTCGGCCTGACGGTCGGCATCGTCGGCGCATCGCGCATCGGACGCCGCGTCATCAATCTGTTGCAACCGTTCGAGCTCAACCTCATCCTTTTCGATCCGCTCCTGAGCGTAGCGGAGGCGGAAAAGCTCGGTGTGCGTCTTGTCTCGCTCGAGGAACTGATGGCGATGAGTGATGTCATTTCCCTGCATGCGCCCTCCCTGCCGCAGACACGGCATATGATCGGCGCGGCAGCGCTTGCCCGCATGAAGGACGGCGCAACCCTGATCAACACGGCGCGCGGCGCGCTGGTGGATGAAGACGCGCTTCTGGCCGAACTGAAAACCGGACGCATCGAAGCCGTCATCGACGTCACCGACCCGGAAGTGCCGCCACCGGGGTCACCCTTTTACAGCCTGCCGAACGTCTTTCTGACGCCGCATATCGCCGGCGCCACCGGCCTTGAACGTGCAAGGCTCGGCGACATGGCGATTGCCGAAATCGAACGCTTCTGCCGCGCAGCGCCATTGCAACAGCAGGTGCGGCCGGAACATCTGGAACTGATCGCATGAGAATGTTTGAGCCGGGCCTCTGCTCCGTCACCTTCCGCTCCCTGTCGGTGCAGGCCGTCATCGACCTTGCCGCCGCAAATGGCATCAGGGCAATCGAATGGGGCGCGGATATCCATGTGCCGTCAGGCGACCTTGCCAATGCAAGGAATGTGGCGGCGCGGACGGCGAAAGCGGGCCTCGTCGTCTCTTCCTACGGCTCCTACATTTTCGCACCCGATTTTTCGCCCGAGGACATGACCGCCGTGCTGGAAACAGCAAAGGCGCTCGGCGCCGGCCATATCCGCATCTGGCCGGGCCAGCGCAAACGCCCCTCAGCGGATTATTCGCCCTCGGAGCGCCGCGCGGCAACTGAGGCGCTGGCGTCAATCGCCCGCCGGGCGGAAGACTATGGCATGACGATCGGCCTCGAATATCACCCCAATTCGCTGACCGACACCCTGCCCTCGGCCCTGCAGCTGGCGCAGGATCTGGCCGCACCCAACCTCTTCTTTTACTGGCAACCCGCACCCGGCCTGCCGCTGGACGATGCACTTGCGGAAATATCCGCACTCGGCTCGCGCATCTGCCATCTTCACGTCTTCGCCTGGCTTGCCGACGCCAGCCGCCTGCCGCTTGCCGAGCGCACGGACTACTGGCGGGCCTGCATTGATGCGCTGCCGGAAAGCGCTTGGGAAAAGACGGGCTATGCGATGCTGGAATTCGTCAAAGGTGACGACGTCGGGCAGTTTTCGGCAGATGCGGTGATGCTGCGGCGAATTCTTGCCGGTTCGTAGAACCGCTTTTTCCCTTATCGAAAACCAATGCGGCGAACTAAAAACTCGCTGTCCGTCACAGAGCGTCCTGCGGCCCTCATCCCTGTGCCCGTCACAGGAATGAGGGGAGGGTTTGCCTCCCCCATCCGGTTCTGCACCTTATATCCGCCGCCCATCCGCCCCGAACAGATGCGTCTTCGAAAGATCAAAGGCAAAGGGAATTGTTTCGCCGATGCGGATTTGGCGCTGGCCGTCCAGCAGCACAGTGGCGGGCTGGCCGTCGGGGGTGTTGGTGTAAACCACCGTCGAGCCGCCGAGATGTTCCACGAGCTGGATAGAAGCTTCGCCGAGCGAGGATTGCGCCTGCGGGTTCACATGTTCGGGACGCACGCCGAAGGTGAGCGGCTCGCCCTGCGCAGCCGCGACGGGCTTTTCCAGCACGATGCGCTGGCCGGCCACCTCGATGGTGCGGTTGGAACTGTCCCCTGCAGCCACTTTTGCGGAGAGGAAATTCATTTTCGGCGAACCGATGAAGCCTGCCACGAACTGGTTGGCCGGATTGTTGTAGAGATCGAGCGGGCGGCCCACCTGCATGATGCGGCCGTCACGCAGCACCACGATCTTGTCGGCCATGGTCATGGCCTCCACCTGGTCATGCGTCACATAGATCATGGTACTGCCCAGCGTCTGGTGCAGCTTGGCGATTTCGACGCGCATCTGCACGCGCAGTTCGGCATCGAGGTTGGACAAAGGCTCGTCGAAGAGGAAGATTTTCGGCTCGCGCACGATGGCGCGGCCGATGGCCACACGCTGGCGCTGACCGCCCGAAAGTGCCTTCGGCTTGCGCTGCAACAGCGGGCCGATCTGCAGGATATCGGCGGCCTTCTGCACCCGCGCCTCGACTTCCGGTTTCTTGTAGCCTGCCGTTTCGAGACCGAAGGCGAGGTTCTTGTAGACGCTCATATGCGGATAGAGCGCATAGGACTGGAAGACCATGGCGATGCCGCGCTTGGAGGCGGCTGTTTCGTTGACCCTTTCGCCGTCGATACGAAGATCACCTTCCGAGATTTCCTCCAGACCGGCGATCATGCGCAGAAGCGTGGACTTGCCGCAGCCCGAGGGGCCGACGAAGACGGTGAACTCACCCGGCTCGATCTTGAGGTCGATGCCGTGAACGACCGGAAAGGCGCCGAACCGCTTGACGATTTTTTCCAGAGTAATGCTGCTTGCCATGCTGTTTCTCCCGACTGCCGCGCCGCATTCAGGGCGGCAGCGACAGTGTTGATTGTCTTAAAATGCGTTCCCGATCTCGGTTCCGTTCAGCGTTTCATGCCCGTGGTGGCGATGCCTTCGATGAGCAGCCTCTGGAAGAACAGGAAGAACAGGAAGACCGGCACCAGTGACAGGTTGGACATGGCGAAAAGCGAGGTCCAATCCGAGCTGCCGGTGGAATCCACGAAGGATCGGAGACCGAGCTGCACGGTGTAGGTATTGATGTCGTTCAGATAGATCAGCGGCCCGAAGAAATCGTCCCAGGTCCAGATGAAGGAAAAGATGGCGGCGGTGGCCAGCACCGGCAGCGACAAAGGCAGCATGATCTTCCAGTAGATGCGGAAGGGTGAGCAACCGTCCATGACAGCCGCCTCATCCAGCTCACGCGGGATGCCACGGAAGAACTGCACCATCAGGAAAATGAAGAAGGCATCCGTCGCCAGATATTTCGGCACGATCAGCGGCAGCGAGGTGTTCACCCAGCCCATTTCCAGAAACAGGATATATTGCGGGATGAGCACGACGTGATAGGGCAGCATAAGCGTGCCGAGCATAAGCGCGAACCAGAAATTGCGCCCGCCGAAGCGGAGGCGGGCGAAAGCGAAGGCGGCAAGCGAGCAGCCGACGACATTACCGATGGTGGCGAGTATCGATATGAAGAAGGAGTTCCAGAAGAACTGCCCGAAGCTCACCTGCAGCCCCGTCCAGCCGCGAATATAACCGCCGAAATCGACCGCCGAGGGGATGAGCGAGGAAGAGCCGAACAGCTCGTCCTGCGGCCGGAAGGAACCTGATATCATCCACAGGATCGGATAGAGCATCGCGAAGGACGCGATGATCAGAGCCGTGTGGAGCATCACCGATTTCAGCGGTGAACGTTGCGGGCCTTGTCCCGGCCGGGGGGCGGTAACAGCATCAGTCATCGTAGTGCACCCAGTATTTCGCGCTGAGGAACGAGAAGGCCGTGAACAGCGAGATGATGATCACCAAAATCCAGGCAAGCGCCGAGGCATAACCCATGCGGAAGAAACCGAAGGCTTCCTGGTAGAGATAAAGCGTATAAAACAGCGTCGAGTTGATCGGCCCGCCGGTGCCTTCGGAAATGATGAAGGCGGGGGTGAAGGCCTTGAAGGCGTCGATCGTCTGGATGACCGCGTTAAAGAAGATGACAGGCGTCAAAAGCGGCAGCGTAATGCGGAAGAATTGCCGCACCTTGCTCGCACCGTCGATTTCGGCGGCCTCGTACATATCCTGCGGGATTTGTCTCAGACCCGCGAGGAAGATGATCATCGGAGAACCGAACTGCCAGACGGACAGGATGACCAGCGTGTAGATCGAGTAATCCGGATTGGAAATCCAGCTCGGCCCTTCATAACCGAAAGCCTGCCACAGGATCATGTTGACGAGACCGTCAGAGGCGAAAAGCTGGCGCCAGAGCACGGCAATAGCGACGCTGGAACCGAGCAGCGACGGCAGATAGAAGATCGCCCGATAAAGCGTCAGGCCCTTGATGCCGCGATTGAAGGCGAGCGCCACCAGAAGCGCGAAGATCAGCTTCAGCGGCACCGACAGCAGCACATAGGTAAAGGTGACCTGCATGGCGGCGGCGAATTTGGGGTCGGCCGTGGCGATGCGCACGTAATTTGCCGCCCCCACCCAGTCCGGCGACTGCAACAGGTCGTAATTGGTGAAAGACAGATAAAGCGACGCGAGCGCCGGACCGAGGGTGAGGCCGAAGAAGCCAATCAGCCAGGGCAGGAGAAACAGGTAGGCGTGAATGTTGCGGTCGAAAATCCGCTTCACACCGCCCCGTTTCGGGAGAGCCGCGCCACGGCTCTCCTCTACAAGAGTTTCAGATCGAAAGGCCATAAACCATCACTTCCGTTTGATAACGGTTTCGGATTCCTTGACGAGGCGGTCGCCGCCCTCTTCCGGCGTGACCTTGCCGAAACCGATTTCCTCCGCCGTGCGTTTGAGGACGAAGGCGAATTCGCCCGCGCCCGGAGGCGGTGCCGGCGGCAGTTCGCCGACACCGGGGGTAATCTCGGCGATATAGTCCACCATGATCTTGCTGACCTCGTCGAGCTTGCTGCTCAGCTGGTTGCGCATGGATTCCGATGCCGGAACGCCGCGCTCGACACCGAGAATGTCGATACCCTGCGGTTCGGCAACGAGAAAATTGATGAAGCCGACCGCCTGCTCGATGCCGGCGCTGCCGTTTGCGACACTGATGAGCATGGAAGGTTTGAGGTAATGGCCGGAAGGGCCATCCTTCGTGCTCTTCGGATAGGAGCTTATGGCAAGCTTGGACTTGTTGAGCTTCTGATAACCGACGAACTGGTTGGAATGGGCAAATGCGGTTGCCGCCTTGCCCGTCGTCAGCGGGTTCGTTTCGATGTTGAGCTGGTCAAGTGCCTGCACATCGGCGGGCACACAGGCGCCGCTCTTGCGCAGATCCGCCCACAGGGTGAACCACTTGGTCGCATCGGTCGGATCAAAGCCAATGCCGCCATCCTGCGTGTAGAGCGACTTGCCGTTCTGGCGCAGCCAGTTTTCAAAGCTCGGCTCCACGCCGCTGGCGTCGGCCGTCGCGTAATAACCGGGCTTCGGCTTGTTCTTGCTGAGCTTGGCGGCGTTTTCGGCAAACTCTTCCCAGGTCTGGCCGATCGCTGGCGGCGTTGCGCCTGATTTCTCCCAGGCTGCCTTATCGAAGAAGACAGCGCTGGAATTGACACCGAGATTGATGCCGTAGAGCTTGCCATCGACCCGGCCGGAATCGATGTTCATCTTGCCGAAATCTTCGATCTTCAGGCCCTTGCCGATATAGTCATCCAGCGGCGCCAGCGCGCCGCGGCGGCCATATTCGAAGATGTAGCGATAATCCATCTGGATCAGGTCAGGCGCATTGCGGCCGGCAACCTGCGTTGCAAGGCGCGGCCAGTAATCGCTCCAGCCCGCGAATTCACCGGCAATGTCGAGATCCGGCTTGACCTGCTTATAAGCTGCTATCGCCTTGTTGGTGCGATCGGCGCGCTCCTGCGAACCCCACCACAACATGCGAAGGCGCGCGGCCTGAGCCTGCGCCGAACCCCCTCCCAATGTTGCAAGCGACAGGGCCGCAAGCCCTGCTGAAAGCACGCCTCTCCTGTGAAGCATCATGGGCATTGGCAACTCCTCCCTATTGACTGCCAATTGATGATGAACGTAAACGACACTTGCCGTTTTATAACTAATTGGTTACATGGGAACACTGATCGCAAACATTGTCAAGCGGGTGCTGAAATGGAAGAAACGACAAAAAACCAGCCGTCCGATCCGGCCCCCGATCCGGCCATGGAGAATACACCGTCGCCCAAGCGCAAACGCGCGACGACACAGGTGCGAAACCCGGAAAGAACGCGCGCCGCCATTCTCGAAGCCGCCCGTCGCGAGGTGGCCGCCAAGGGGCTGGCGGGGGCTCGAATCGATGTCGTCGCCCGGCGCGCCGGCACCAACAAGCGGATGATCTACCATTATTTCGGCGACAAGGATGCGCTTTATCTCGCCGTTCTGGAGGATGCCTATCGCCATATCCGCCACACCGAAAGACGGCTTGACCTGACCCGCAAGGCCCCGTCGGAGGGCTTGCGCGAGCTTGCGCTTTTCACCTGGCACTACTTCCTCGACCATCCCGAATTCCTGAGTATCCTCGCCACGGAAAACCTCAATAAAGCCCGATATCTCAGGCAATCTCCGACGATTGCGGCGATGCATTCGAATTTTATTTCAGAACTCGAGGACGTGCTGCGGCGAGGCAGCGACGCGGGCGAATTTCGTGATGGCCTCGATCCGATCGACGTCTATCTGACCATCGCTTCGCTCGGCGCTTTTTATCTTTCGAACCGGTTCACGCTGTCGACGATCTTCCAGCGCGACCTCACCGATCCGGCCGAGCTGGAACGCTGGGGCCAGCACATCGTCGATACCCTGCTTGCTGCAGTGCGGCCGGTCTGAGCCGGCCGAACCGAATTCCTCTTTAACAACAGCGACGACGCGCCATTCGCATCCGCGAAGCGCGTCGTTTTCTTTTGCGGCGCGGTGGCGATACGTAAACGCGACAGTTCGCACAAGACGAATTTTTCCTGTCGAAAACACCTTGACAGATCGCATCCTTCACGACCACAAATAACCAAATGGTTACAAATTTCCATGTTTGACAGAAGCGGCTTTCGGGAAAAGGCCGCCTTGGGAGGAAATTCATGAAACGTATCGGCGTCATCATGCACGGCATCACCGGCCGCATGGGTTACAACCAGCATCTCGTGCGCTCCGTTCTCGCCATTCGAGATCAGGGCGGTGTGCTTTTGAAGAACGGTGAAAGGGTCATGCTCGACCCCATTCTGGTCGGCCGCAATGGCGCGAAGATCGAGGAAATCGCCAAAAAGCACAATGTCGCGCGCTGGACGACCGACATCGACGCTGCCCTCGCAAACCCCGATGACACACTGTTCTTCGATGCCGGCACGACGCAGATGCGCGGCAGCCTGCTGGAGAAAGCCATCAAGGCCGGCAAGAACGTCTATTGCGAAAAACCCATTTCTGACACGATGGAAGAGGCATTGGCCATCGCCCGGCTCGCCGAAAGCGCCGGCATCAAACATGGCGTGGTGCAGGACAAGCTGTTCCTGCCGGGCCTGCGCAAGCTCGCCATGCTGCGCGACAGCGGCTTTTTCGGCAAAATCCTCTCCGTGCGCGGCGAATTCGGCTACTGGGTTTTTGAAGGCGACTGGCAACCGGCGCAGCGGCCCTCCTGGAATTACCGCCTGAAAGATGGCGGCGGCATCATTCTCGATATGCTGTGCCACTGGCGTTATGTGCTCGACAATCTGTTCGGACCGGTGAAATCCGTAAGCTGCCTCGGCGCCACCCATATTCCGGAACGTTTCGATGAGCAGGGCCGCGCTTATGTGGCGGATGCTGACGACGCCGCTTATGCGACCTTCGAGTTGGAAGGCGGCGCCATTGCCCATATCAACTCCTCATGGGCGGTGCGGGTGCGCCGCGACGACCTCGTCACCTTCCAGGTGGACGGCACCCATGGTTCGGCGGTGGCGGGCCTGACCAAATGCTTTACCCAGCACCGCACCAATACGCCGAAGCCGGTGTGGAACCCGGACCAGCCGCAGACCATCGATTTCTACAAGACCTGGCAGGAGGTGCCGGACAATGTCGTCTACGATAACGGCTTTAAGGCGCAGTGGGAAATGTTCGTGCGCCACCTCGTCGACAATGATCCGTGGCCCTATGGCCTCATGGAAGGAGTGAAGGGCGTGCAGCTTGCCGAACTTGGGCTGAGATCGTGGAAGGAACGCCGCTGGCTCGACGTTCCCGCCCTTTCCTGAGGAGGCTGATGTGAGCGAGCTCAAGCTTCCGAAAGACGACCGCAGCATCGAGGTCTACAAACTCTCAGGCACGCCGTTCGCCGTTGAAAAACGAAGTGCTGCGGATTTCAACCGCGTCGCTTTCGCCGCCGCCCATGTGGTGGCCGATCCGCTTGCCGATAATGATCCGTGGCTCACGCCCGCCATCGACTGGGACGCCACGCTGCGCTTCCGTCACCGCCTGTGGGACCTCGGTCTCGGTGTCGCCGAGGCGATGGATACGGCGCAGCGCGGCATGGGGCTGGCGTGGCCGCAGGCGCAGGAACTCATCTCCCGTTCGCTGAAGGAAGCCGCCAGCCGCAAGGATGCGCTGATTGCCTGCGGGGTGGGCACCGACCATCTCAATGGCAGTGGTTACGACCTCAACAAGATTGTCGACTCTTACCTCGAACAGCTTGATTTTGTTCAGGGAGAAGGTGGACGCGTGATCCTGATGGCCAGCCGTGCGCTGGCCGCTGCCGCCCGCTCGCCGGATGATTATCTGAGGGCTTATGCCAGGGTTCTCTCCCGTGTGGAAGGAAAAGTGGTGATCCACTGGCTGGGCGAAATGTTCGACCCGGCGCTGGAGGGCTATTGGGGTTCGGGCGACCATATGACGGCCATGGAAACCTGCCTTGCCATGATCGAGGAGAATGCCGACAAGATCGACGGCATCAAGATTTCGCTTCTTTCCAAGGAAAAGGAAATCGTCATGCGCCGTCGCCTGCCGGCTGGCGTGCGCATGTATACCGGCGACGATTTCAACTATGCCGAACTGATCGCCGGCGACGAACAGGGCCATTCGGATGCGCTGCTCGGCATTTTCGACGCCATTGCGCCGGCCGCCTCCAAAGCGCTGGCCAGCCTGAAGCGTGGCGCGGACAATGAATTCTTCGACATTCTGGAGCCGACGGTGGCGCTTTCGCGTCATATCTTCAAGGCCCCGACCCGCTTCTACAAGACCGGTGTAGTGTTTCTCGCCTACCTCAACGGGTTACAGGACCATTTCACCATGGTTGGCGGCCAGGAAAGCACCCGCTCCACGCAGCATTTCACCGAGCTTTTCCGGCTGGCGGACAAGGCCAATGTGCTTGCAGAGCCGGATCTGGCGACGCAGCGCATGAACGCGTTTCTCGCCGTCCGGGGTATCAGCTGAAACAGAATGAGGGGAGATACCGACATGAGCCTTGAAGGCCTTTCCATCAATTTCGCCACCGTGCGGCAGGGTGGCGATTTCGGCGCTATTGTCGATGCCTGCCTTGCGCACGGCATCACCGCCATCTCGCCCTGGCGCGAGCAGGTGCACGGTGTCGGGCTTGCCGAAGCCGCCCGCATCGTCGAACGGAACGGGCTGCGTCTCAGCGGCCATTGCCGTGGCGGCTTTTTCCCCGCCCACGATGCCGAAGGCCGCCGCATCGCCATCGAAGACAATAAACGCGCCGTCGATGAAGCCGCCGCGATGAAAGCCGATTGCCTTGTGCTTGTCGTGGGCGGCCTGCCCGCCGGCTCGCGCGATCTGAAAGGTGCGCGGCAGATGGTGGAAGACGGCATGGCCGAACTGCTCCCCTATGCCCGCGCCGCCGGCGTCCCGCTGGCCATCGAACCGCTGCATCCCTTCTATGCCGCCGACCGCGCCTGCTTCAACACGCTGAAACAGTCGCTCGATCTCTGCGACAGGTTAGGGTCGGGAACAGGCGTTGCGATCGATGTCTACCACGTCTGGTGGGACCCTGAACTGGAGGAGCAAGTGGCGCGTGCGGGAAGGAACGGGCAAATTCTGGCGCATCACATCTGCGACTGGCTGGTGCCTACCACCGATCCGCTCAATGATCGCGGCATGATGGGCGACGGCGTGATTGACCTTAAGGCATTTCGCGCCATGATCGAGGCCGCCGGCTTCCATGGCCCGCAGGAAGTGGAAATCTTTTCGCATCGCTGGCAGGCGCGGCCGGTGGACGAGGTCCTCGCCACCGTGGTGGAGCGTTTCAAGACTGTTTGTTGATATATCCGGGAGAGAGCAAATGCCTGAAAAGGTGAAACGCAAACGCTATGCGCTGGTCGGCACCGGCAATCGCGGCACCACCATGTGGGGCCGCGAATTGCTGGCCGGCTGGAGCGACTATGTCGAACTGGTCGGCATTTGCGACCTGAACCTGATGCGCGCCGAACGCGCCCGCGCCATGATGGGATCAAGCGCGCCGCTTTACGACGATTTCGACCGGATGATGGAAGAGCAGCGCCCGGAACTCGTCATCGTCTGCACGCCTGACGATACTCACGACGACATCATCATCCGCGCGCTGGAAGGCGGGGCCGATGTCATCAGCGAAAAGCCCATGACCACCACCCCGGAAAAGATTGACCGTATTCGCGCCGCGGAGGCGAAAAGCGGCCGCCGTGTGGATGTCTCCTTCAACTATCGTTTTTCTCCCACCGCCGCACGCATCAAGGAGCTGATCGATGAGGGTGCAATCGGCACCGTCACCTCGGTCGATTTTCACTGGTATCTCGATAACCAGCACGGCGCGGATTATTTCCGCCGCTGGCACGCCTTCACCGAACATTCCGGCAGCCTGTTCGTGCACAAGGCCACGCACCATTTCGATCTTCTGAACTGGTATCTCGATTCCGACCCCGTGGAGGTAAAGGGGTTCGGACAGTTGCTGCATTATGGCAAGAACGGCCCGTTCCGGGGAACGCGCTGTCGCACCTGTCCACACAAAAACGAGTGCGATTATTTCATGGATCTGGGCGCCGATCCTTTCCTCGATGCTCTCTATGAGGACCCTTCGGCGGTGGACGGCTATATGCGCGATGCCTGCGTCTTCCGCGAGGAAATCGACATTCCCGACACCATGAGCGCCTCGATCCGCTATGCCAGCGGCGTGCAGGTCTCCTATTCGCTCAACACCTATATGCCGATCGAGGGCCACCATATTGCCTTCAACGGCCATAAAGGCCGTATCGAAATGCGCCAATATGAAAAGCAGCCCTGGACGGAGCCGCCGGCCGACGAAATCCTGCTGGTGAAAAGCTTCGGCGGCGGTGTTGAACGCATATGGGTGCCGCATGAGCCAGGCGGCCACTATGGCGGCGACAACCGCATGCGAGACATGATCTTCAAGCCGGGCTCGAACGACCGGCTGCGGCAGCGGGCGGGTTCACGCGCCGGCGCGATGTCCGTTCTGACAGGCGTGGCCGCGCTGAAAAGCGCCCGTGAGGGCGGCACAGCGGCGGTGAAATCGCTGCCAGTTTAGCCGCGACAGCCTGCGGCCTCGTCGACAGATGGGCCGCAGACGGCAATTACCAAAAAAGAACGGACGATATTCCGCAGATTACGCGCTTCTTCCCTGCCGATAAAATGATCGCCGGGGGAAGAAAGAGTGAGTCATGTCCAGTTTTGAATCCTTCGTTCCGCTCATCATCATCGGCGTCAGCCTCGTCGTATTCTTCAAATGGGTGGGGCGAGATATGAACCGGGAAGAGAAAAAACCGCGTTCCCGCCGCTGATGGCGGAAAAACGCGCCCGCGCGGCGTGGAGGCGGAACCAGTACCTTTTCTCCGGCGTTTTCCCTGCAAGAAGGAGGACGCAATATGACGAAGAAAAAGAAATCGAAAACCGTTGAAAAAGGGCCTTCCAGCCCGAACGACATTCCCCCCGCCGGCCCGCATGCCAAACCCTCCCTCACCGACTATGACAAGACGCCGGGCGCGGGCAGCCTGCCGGATGACCGTGAGAAAGACGTGTCTCCAGGCGCGGGTTGATGCGCACGGGACGGAGGGCCGCGCCAAGCCCGAAGGACTCTGCGGCGATCGGGAAATAGTGTCCTGAACCAGATACTTACCCGCTGGGCAGTGGCTCGCCGGTGCTTTTTTGTTCTCCGCCCATTGCAAAATCAAAAATTGAGCCTATATTTTGGATATCGACCATTGCTTGTGACGTCGTTCTGGAACAGACTGTTCCCCGTCGGATTTCCTCTCAAATAATCGATCTTATCCCGCAAGGTATCGCGGGAACCACAACGATTCTACGAAAGGAAATCGTTATGAACACTGGTACTGTAAAGTGGTTCAACGCCACCAAGGGCTTCGGCTTCATTCAGCCTGACAACGGCGGCACGGACGTTTTCGTTCACATTTCCGCTGTTGAGCGCGCTGGCATGCGTTCGCTGAACGACGGCCAGAAGATCAGCTACGAGATCGTCCAGGACCGTCGGTCCGGCAAGAGCTCGGCTGACAACCTTCAGGCAGCTTGATATTCGTCATTTGACCACGCAGACCACGGATGTACTGGCTGCAGGTTTAAGTGATTGTGAGAGGTCGGGTCAAAGCCCGGCCTTTTGTTTTTGGGCCATGGAGGTCCTCATGCGTAAAAATCCCTACCGATGCGGCGATGCCATATTCTTGAAGCCAGGCGTGCTGGGCAACAACCAGCCCGACGGTCCTGGCAGGGTCGTATCGATCCTGCCCGAAGCGCAGGGAACTGTACGCTACAGGGTGCGTTTCCAGCATGAAAATTTCGAGCGCAACATCGCACTCGATGAAATAAGTGCGCCCACCTCGGCGCCATCGCCGTCGCGCAACAGCGAAAGCCCATCGGCGCGCGAAACGGGATCGAGCTGGATCAATCCGGACAGGATTAAAATCAGAAAATAGCAGCTGCGGCTGCATAAAGGAGATATTCGTGCAGGTACTCGTTCGAGACAATAATATAGAGCAGGCCCTTCGCGTTCTGAAAAAGAGAATGCAGCGTGAGGGCATTTTCCGCGAGATGCGGGCCCGGCAGTCCTATGAAAAGCCCTCGGAAAAGCGCGTCCGCGAAGAAGCAGAGGCCGTGCGCCGCCACCGCAAGCTGGCGAAGAAAAAAATGCAGCGCGAAGGGCTGTTGCCCGCCCCCAAAAAGGTTGCCCGCCCCCGCTAGCCGTTCGATACTGCTCTTCCGTAAAGGAGAATGCCATGGCTGCGACAAAAGAAGCTTTTTTCAAACCCGGCAAACTATCCGCGCAGGACAAGGCGTCACTGACGGATAGCGCCGCAAAGCAGATCATAAACGCCGAGGCCGCTCAGCGCGCCCGCAAAACGGAACGCCTTCGCCAGCTTCGCGAAGCCCAGGAAGCGACGATCATAACCGACACGCCCGTTTCCGCAAAAAAACGATCCGGCAAGAAATAGCCGGACGGGATTTCCAGCATCGACGATCGAACGGGTCTTGAACGGATTATCTCATACCCGCTCAAGGCCCCATCAATCCAACAGGAGGAGGACACCATGGCCAAGGGTCAATTGCGCAGTAACAAGGAAGTCCGAAAACCGAAGAAGGACAAGACGGCGAAAGTGGCTGCAGCGCCGCCAGCCGGTTCGCAGGTCAAGTTCGCAAATGCCACGACAGCGGACGGCAAAAAGAAGTAGTGCGACGCGCAGCCGGCAAGCCACGACGAATAAAAACATCGCGATAGGCGCCGGACTTGTTTTGGCCACATTGCCAGTTTAAATAGCTCTCATGGCAACTGCTGGTGAGCGCGAATGAAATCGATGTTCGCAGTTGTTTTAGTCGCTTCAGACTTTTGACCACGGATGTACTGGCACTGGTGTTGAGAGCGATATGAGGAAGGTCGGTGCAATATTGCCCCGGCCTTTTTTGTTGCCTGCGGCAGCGAATGCTGCATCTTCCCTGCGGTAACGGAATTAACTTGCCTATTCCCCATAAACGGCGCACGCTTCTTCATCGGTAATTAAAGGGCGTTGCCACCGTCAGGCCTGCTGCATTTCCAGCCCTGTCCCGCCTGCTGACCACCAGGGAAGCGATTCGGAATTCACGCGACATGCATGACGCCACGGGCCGGCAACGGTTTCCCTGGCGCTGCCCGCGTCTCAAGGCGTTGAAGCGTCCTCGCACCATCTCCGGATGGCAGCGCGACGCTCCGGCTTTTGTGAACCTCACAAGAAAGGAGGACGCCATGTCTTCCGCATATGAAAATTGCATCATCACATCGCAGGACCTCAAAATGCTCCAGTCCGTGCTGGAAGGTCTCGGTTATGATCGCCACACCATGGATGACGAAATCATTCTCTACAACAATGCCGCCCGCAAGGTGATCCAGCTCTTTCAGGATGGCTTGACCGACCCCGCCGATATCTCGGAGGAAATGCTGTTTCTGTTCGGGGTTCACAAACATGAACGCGTAAGACCGTGGAGACCGCTGCCGCGTTATGCCATCCAGGGTCTGCCGCCTCTTTACCGGTGATGCTGTTGCCGCCCTTTTCGTGGCAACCACGCGAATCGGCCTTCAAAATCACCGATGAAAATAACGGCTTGGCAAAAGCCATATATCAGGCAACACTGAAATTGAGCGTCCCGCGCGCGATCAGGCGCATCCGGGAAGCTTGGGTATGGAATGTGCATCAGGTGAGTTGCGGGACCATGACCGGCCTGCGCCGGGTCCCGACTGTCCCCATGCCGGTAAGTTTTGCGTCTGCGTGGAGGTGAGTATGACGTATGACTGGAGCGGCCGCAAAATGCGCCGCATGCGAGCGGCGAAACTGACGATCATCAGCCTCGTCGCAGCTTTCGTGCTGACAGCCCCGATTTTCGCCCATTATTGAGGTTCGCAGCCGCAAGGCAGGATCATACCGGCTGGCGGATTTCACTCCGCTTTCTCAACCGGTTCTTCAACCATTTCTGAACGGGCTGGTCATAATAAACCGTCAGCCACCATGACAGGCACGTCGTGGCGATGAGAAAAACAATGCCCGCCGGCAGAGCGAGATTTTCCCTGTGCCCCGCCGGGATCAGAAACTCCGTCCAGGCCAGAAGCGGAATATGCAGCACATAGACCGCATAGGACGCCGTGCCGAGAAACACCGACACCATTCCCACCCCGCGCCCCGGAACCGTCTTGCTGGCCACGAATAGCAGCAGCGGCCAGACAAACAGGACAACCGCAAGATCGAAGAACGGCCGAAGCTCGCGCGACATGGGCACAGCCAGAATGAAACAGACCAGCAGAAGGCAAAGCGCCGCCTGAAAGGGTTTCAACTGCGGTACGCGATTGCGGAAACGGTAAATCAGCACGCCGGCAAAAAACGAGAAGAACACCCGGCCCATGCCTGCATACATTTCGTGCCAGCGAAACCCCGCATGCAAACGGCCGAACTCGGCGGCCGCCACCATCAGCACAAGCGCGCTGACGGTGAGCACCACAGCGGTCTGTCTCATCGTGGCCCGAACACCCCAGCGGGCATAAAACGCATTCACCACCAGTTCGTTGAAAAGCGACCATGCAGGGCTGACGAGAAACAACGCGCCGTTCAGGGTCAACGTGAAGGGCGCCGGCAAAAACAGCAGCCCCGTGAAAAGGGCAAAAGCGAGCTCGCCGGGATCGACCAGACGATGCAGATCGTCGATCGGCGTCGGCACGCCCAGCACGTAGAGGCAGATGAAATAAGCCGCCATCAACGCCAGCGCCAGCGCATAAAGAGGGTAAAGACGCGCAAAGCGCGCCTTCAAAAAAAAGCCCGGTGTAATCGCCCCTTCGCTCAGCTTCCGGCTATAGGCATGCGCCAACACGAAACCGCTGAGCGCAAAGAACAAATCCACGGCGAGATAGCTCGAAGCCGTGCTTTTCCCGAACAGATCCTCGGCATGGCGGTGGACGATGAAAAGGGCAGCCACTCCCCTTATGCCGTCGAGTAATATGAAGCGTTCCGGGGACGACTGGACCATGGCGTGAGGCTCGGTGTGGCTGGTGGATTTAAAAGTTCACAAGCAACGAGCTTTAGCGCGTAGCGGTTTGCCGCTGCCAGTCACAAACTGGTTAACGTGGCAAACATCCCGTATTATTATAGGGTACTAAAGGGTGATCGACACCCTTTCGCGGCTGCGAAAGGCGTGCTACGTCCGGATGTCATCGATCTTTTGACCCTTTGACTCTGCGGCCTGTCCTTTTGAATTCAGCTTGATTTCACTTGGATATCTTCGGCGCAAATTCAGATCGGGCGGGTTCGGCGGCAAACAACTTTCTCGGAGTCTCACCATGTCCACCATTGCAGAACGTATCAGAAAAATCATCGTGGACCAGCTTGGCGCCGACCCCGCCAATGTGGTGGACGATGCCAATTTTGCTGACGATCTCGGTGCGGATTCCCTGGAGACGGTTCAGATCGTCATGGAAATCGAGGAGGAATTCGGAGTGGAAATTCCAGATTCCGCCGCAAGCACGATCCTGACCGTCGGCGACGCCATCCGTTTCATCGAAAAAAACAAGGCGTGACCGACGGGGGAATTTACCCCGCAGATGACGCCGCTGAAACAGCCTGCGCCTGCGGCTTGGCCAGAAGCAGGCTTTCGGCATAGGCCATCATCAACGGCCCGACACCCTTGGCATCATCGGACACCACCGGTTCGGTCAGATAATATTCCGGCGTTCCATCGCGATAATTGCCCTCGAAGCCGCCAAGGCCCGCGACATGCACGATGCCGGTGAGGCGCATCACGCCCTCTTCATCGGCTTTCAGCCGGGTTTCCAGAAGCGCCTCAAGCGCGCGTCGACCCGCCGAAACGGCGGCATTCGCCTCTTCGCCCTGCACAAGCTTCAGTCGCACTGCGTGCAGCAAGGCATAGGCAAACATCGCCGAGGCGGATGTTTCCTCATAATTGCCCGCAAGGCCCGGATTGTCGAGAACCTGCATCCAGAGGCCCGTCTTAGTCTGCCGTGCGATGATGCCCGCCAGAAGACGCCGTGTGCTCTCCCGAAGCTCCGCCGTCGCTCCATCCTCAGGCAGGATGGTCAGTGCGTCCACCAGCGCCATGGCGAGCCAGCCCACCGCGCGCGCCCAGATGGCGGGAGACTTGCCGCTCTGAGGATCGGCCCAGCGCTGGCTGCGGCTCTCGTCGTAACCATGGGCATAAAGCCCGCCACTATCCGCCGTGGCCGCGAGCGCCGCTGAAAACTGCCGCAGCGCATCGTCGATCAGTTCTGTTCGGCCCGTCGCCTGCGCATATTCGATCTGGAAAGGGAGCCCCATATAAAGCCCGTCCAGCCAGACCTGGTGCGGGTAACGCTTCTTGTGCCAGTAATTCCCGGAGGCAATACGCGGATGGCTGCGGAGTTGTCCCGCCAGATGTTCCGCCGCAGCGAGGTAACGCGGATCATCCGTTTCCACCGCAAGGGGAAAGAGAATGCGGCCGGCGAGAATATGGTCGATATTATATTCCTGCGGATCGTAACCGGCGAGCGTTCCGTCAGCCGCTATCTGTGCATCGGCCAGACGGTGCAGATGGTCATTCCAGCGCGCCTCTCCGGTCGCCTCGAACAGCTGCTGCAAGCCGCGATAGACACATCCATCCTCATAACACCAGCTTCCGCCCTTGTAGTAACGATAGCGGCTCGAGAATTGATCAAAATATTCATTGGCTTTCATGGAGTTTCTCAATCGAAATCTGACACAATGGAAACGGAAGCGTCGCTCAGCAGGGCGGGATTATCGCAGACTATATGCGCCTGCTCGAAAACAATCGCCTCATGGCGCATGGGGCGCACCCGGTCGGCCATGATCGGCGGCGTTGCGATGGCCGACAGATCGCGCGAGACGATGGTGACGTTGCGGATGGTGACGTTGCGGATGGGCGCTTCGGCAAGACCGAGAAAAGCGCCGGCAGCATGGGAGAGATTGCGGATTTCCACGTCCTCCACGGTAATGCCGTCGATAAAGGGAGTACCGCTATCGACCGGCGCCGGGTTTCGCGACTGCACCCAGTCATCATGTCCGTCGGCGTCGCAATGGTAGTGAGCATTGGCGGAAAGCGCGGTCTTCACGCCATCCAGCAGCACCCGGCGCATGGCGATGTTGCTGACGGTGCCGCCCCGCCCGCGCCGTGTCTTGAGGCGCAGGCCGCGATCCGTGCCGATCATGTCGCAATCCTCAACCGCCACGTCATGCACGCCGCCGGACATTTCCGAACCGATCACCAGCCCGCCATGGCCGTGCTCCATCAGGCAATGACCTACACGCACGCCGCGTGTTTCCGCAAGATGATCGTCCTCGCCGTCAGGGCCTCGCTTTCCCGCCTTCACCGCGATGCAATCGTCTCCGACGGAGAAGCGCACGCCTGATATCGTGACGTTGCGGCAGCTTTCTGGATTGAAACCATCGGTGTTCGGGCTGTCATGCGGCGCGACGATGCTGAGACCGGCGGCGATCATCTCTTCACAGCCCTGCGGATGGATCGTCCATGAGGCGGCGTTTCGGATGGTGAAACCGAGCAGATTTGTCTTCCGGCAGGAGACGAGGTGAAGGCCGCGCGGTCGGCGCGCGCCATCGCGGGTTTCTTTCGGCCAGCTCCACCAGTCGCCCGCGTCGCCGGAGCCATCGAGAATGCCCCTGCCCTCGATGACGAGTTTATCTGCCCCGATGGCATGAACCGGCGCGGCAAAACAGGCATCCGGTAATCCTTCCCAGCTGCCCAGCATGCGGCCGGCCTCATCGTGTGCGGGCAATATCGGCCAACCCTTGCGGGTGGAGGGTGCGCGCAGCACGGCTCCCTGCGCAAGGTGAAAGGTCATGTTGCTTTTGAGGCGCACGGGAAAGGCGGTCCAGACACCGGCTGCAAGCCGCAACGCGCCGCCCTGCGGCACGGCGGCAATCGCCCTTTCCAGCACCTGCGCATTGGCGCGCACACCCTCTTCATCATCGAGCGCGACATCCGGCGTCAGGGGAAATGCCGCAGCCTCCACAAGCCCGGCACAGGGAGAAGTTCTGAACTCCAGCCTTCCGAACCCTTCCGCTTTAAAGATATAGCGCGTATCCGGGGATAGATCATGCAGCAGCGTCACGACGGTCGCGGTTTCGCCGCTCCGTTCGTCGCCATCCGGCGACGTCAGACGCCATTCCGTTCTGGACGGAAGGAAATATCGAGCGCCGGGCGCGGCAAGGCAAAGCGCTGCCGTTCGCGCCGAAGACGCGATGACAAGGGGTTCGTTCATGCTCTCTTCTCGTCTTTCGTGAATGGCCGGCCAAACCCTTGGCGGACATGCTTCATATCATCCGGCGGCCGGATAAAGGGCCCGCCACTATCCAGAGGCGGCGGGCCATTGTCGTCAATCGAACTTGGCAAGAACATCGTTGGTCGTATCGATGATCTGCTCGGCTGCCTGTTCCGCCGTCAGCTGGCCATAGGCATATTCTTCAAGCGTATCGATAAAGCCCGAGCGGATTTCCGGATGTTCGTTGAAGGGGGAAACCACCGGTCCCGATGCCGCCATGACGATGGCGTTGGCGGCGCGCACTTCCGGCTCGCCCTTGTCACCCAGACGCGCCGCCGCAGCCTTCGACGCCGGCAGACCGCGCGAGGTGCCAAGCGCGTCGACGCCCTCCGGCTCGTTAAGCAGGCAATTCAGAATCTGCGCAGCCGCTTCTGGATTTTTGGAGTTTTTCGAGATCGAAAACACCATGGAGGGCTTGCGATAAACGCCTTCAGTCGCGGCATCAGCAAGCTTCAGCATCGGCACCGGTTTCAGAACCTGCCCCTCCTTGAGCGGATCGGCATATTTCGAATAGGTCGAATCCCATTCATAGGAGCCGGCGATGCGGCCTTCGGACCAGGACGGCTTTTCATAGAGATTGACGTTGCCATCGGCCGCTTCCTCTTTCTGGGAGCGGATGGAGCCGGTTTCGACCAGCTTGCCGACGAAGGAGATCCCCTCTGCCAGCTCCTCCGGCGTCCAGGCCACGCGGTTGGTCTTGGGGTCGACCAGATCCTTGCCGGTCTTCTGCACGATGGCCAGCGTTACGAGCAGCTGGGCGGTCTCTTTCACGGCATTGAAGGTGTAATAGTCCTTGCCGAGCTTTTCCTTGATGGTCTTGGTTGCCGCAAAGAACTCATCCCAGGTCTTGGGGATTTCAACACCCGCCTTTTCGAAGGTGGTGGCATTGAAGAAAAAGACGCGGCCGGTGGTGGAGACGGAAAGCCCCTGCAACACGCCGTTCATCGAACCAGCGTCCAGATCGCTCTCTGCCCATTGCGAAAGATCGAGCGGTTTCAGCTGGCGCAGATCGGCAAAACCTTCACCGTTCTTGGAAAACAGCGGCAGCCATGGCCAGTTGACCTGAACGATATCGGCTTCCGTCTTGCCGGCCATCTGCGTGGTCAGCTTTTCCAGATAGCCATCGAAGCCGGTGAATTCCCCCTTCACCGTGTGGCCGTATTTCTCGCCGCAGGCGGCAATGGCCTTCTGGGTGGCGACATGGCGGCTTTCACCGCCCCACCACGACATGCGCAGTTCCGCAGCATTCGCCGCGGGGGCCGCCGCCATGGCGACATAGGCGGCACCGGCGAGCATCGCCATCATTCTTGTCATCGTCTTCATTGTTCTTCTCCTCCTCGAAAAATCAGGCACGCGCGTCCCCTCCTCACAGCGAGACGTTGCGGCCATCGGCCTTGTCGAAAATATGCAGCTTCTCCGGGTCCGGCTTCAGCCGTAGGATACCGTCGCGTCCGAGCGCTTCGAACTCCGCCGCCCCCACCACGCTCACCAGCTTCTGGCCGCCGAGATCGGCGTGCAGATAGACCTCATGACCCATGAATTCCGCGTTGGTCAGCTTCGCCTGCAAGACCGGACCATCAGCCTCGCCTGCCAGCGAGAGATGCTGCGGGCGAATGCCGATGACGGCATCTACCGGCTTTGCTGAAAGACGCCTTTCAAGATGCGCGCCGATCGGCAGGCGCTGCCCGCCAATGACGAATTCCGCACCGTCGATGGTCACATCCACGAGGTTCATTTCCGGCATACCGATAAAACCGGCCACGAACAGATTGGCGGGATGGTTGTAGAGCTCCTTTGGCGTCGCGACCTGCATGATGCGCCCGGCCTGCATCACGCAGATGCGGTCCCCCATGGTCATGGCTTCCGTCTGGTCATGCGTAACGTAAATGACCGTGGAGGACAGACCTTCCGCCTTCAGCTGGCGGTGCAGATCGGTGATGCGTACCCGCATGGAGGCGCGCAGCTTGGCATCGAGATTGGACAGCGGCTCATCGAACAGGAACACGCCAGGTTTCTTGATGAGCGCGCGACCCAGCGCCACACGCTGCGCCTGTCCGCCGGAAAGCTGCTTCGGCAACCGGTCGAGCAGCGGCTCGATTTCGAGAATGCGCGCGACATTGTCGATCGCCTTTTCGATCTCAGGCTTGGCGACACCGGCGATCTTCAGGCCGAAGGCGAGATTGCCGCGCACCTTCATATGCGGATAAAGCGCATAATTCTGGAATACCATGGCGATGGAGCGCTTGCCGGGCGGCAGGTCGTTGACACGCTGGTCACCGATGAGGATTTCGCCGCCGGTGATTTCCTCCAGCCCCGCCACCATGCGCAGCGTCGTGGATTTGGCGCAGCCGGAGGGGCCGACAAACACCATGAACTCACCATCCTCGACGTCGAGATTGATGCCATGCACGGCCTTGAAGCTGCCGCCATAGATTTTTTCGAGATTTTTAAGTTGAACGCTTGCCATTGTCAGCCCTTGACCCCGCCAGACGAGATCCCTTCAATGAAATACCGTTGCGCCGCAAAGAACACGATCAGCGCAGGTGCGATCGTCAGCACCGACATCGCCAGGATGCGGTTCCATTCAAAGGCTTCGGTGGTGTCGATGGAGAGTTTGAGCGCAAGGCTCACCGGATATTTGTCGACCGAGGACAGGTAGATCAGCGGCCCGAGGAAATCGTTCATCGTCCACATGAACTGGAACAGGCAGACCGAGATCAGCGCCGGCGCCAGCATCGGCACGACGATATAGATGAGCGTCTGCAGGCTGTTGGCGCCATCCACGCGGGCGGCCTCTTCCATGTCCGATGGCAGCGAGCGCAGGAACTGCACCAGCATGAAGACGAAAAACGCATCACCGGCGAACGCCGAAGGAACCCAGAGCGGCAGGAAACTATCCAGCCAGCCGAGATCACGGAACAGAATATATTGCGGAATGCGGGTGACGACATTCGGCAGGAGCAAGATGGCGATGACCGAGCCGAACAGGATTTTCTTCAGCGGAAAATCGAAGCGGGCAAAGGCATAGGCCGCCATGGTGCAGGAAATCGCCGTGCCGATGACCTTCGGCAGGATGATCAGGAAGGAATTCCAGAAGAACCGGCCGAACGTATAGGGCGTCGAGGTTTCCCAGCCGCGGATATAGCCATCCAGCGTCGGGTTTTCCGGGATGAAGCCGGCGCCGGAGAAGATTTCCGAATTGGTCTTGAAGCTTGCGCCCACCAGCCAGATCAGCGGGTAAAGCATGACAAGGCCGACGGCGAACAGCAGCACGTAGCGGACGGAGGTGGAGAGCAGCCTGAGCCGTGCCCGGCGGGCCGCCTGCATGTCGTTTAGGGTTGCGATATCGGTCATGGCATCAATTCCGCTTGTCGCCGGCGTAATAGACCCACTTCTTCGAGGACCAGAAGGCCACGAGGGTCAGCACGGTGATGATGGTGAAAAGCACCCAGGCGATGGCGGAGGCATAGCCCATGTTGAACTTCTTGAAGGCCTCGTCGTAGATATAAAGTGGCAGGAGGTAAGTGGACTTCAGCGGCCCGCCCTGGGTGATGATGTAAGGTCCGTTGAACTCCTGGAATGCCTGCACCATCTGCATGATGAGGTTGAAGAAGATCACGGGTGTCAAAAGCGGCAGCGTGATGAAGAAGAAGGTCCTGACCTTGCCCGCGCCATCGATGGCGGCCGCCTCGTAAAGCGATTTGTCGATGGATTGCAGGGCGGCGAGAAAGATCACCATCGCCGAACCGAACTGCCAGCAGCGCAGCAGCGTGATGGTGAAAAGCGCGTTGCCGGGATCGCCGAACCAGTCCACCGGCGACAGGCCGATGGCGGCAAGCGCCATATTGGCGAGCCCCTCGCTTGCAAAGATGTAGCGCCACAGCACCGCAATCGCGATCGAGCCGCCGAGGATGGACGGCACGTAAAAGGCCGTGCGGAAGAAGTTGATGAATTGCAGCTTGTAATTGAGTATAGCCGCAATGAAGAGGGCGAAGGCAAGCTTCAGCGGCACCGTCAGAAACACGTAAAACAGGGTAACGTTCAGCGATTTCATGAAGGTGCGGTCGCGGGTGAAGAGCCGCTCGTAATTGGCCAGCCCCGCCCAGCTGGGATCGCTCATCAGGTCGTAACGGGTGAAGCTGAGATAGAGCGAGCCGAGAAACGGGATTGCCGTGAAGACCAGCAGCCCGATGATGTAAGGCGTCAGATATCCCAGCCCGAGGAAGCGCTGAGATTTCATGATGCTCCTCCCCGCGCCCCGATGGAACGCGAATGACAGAATACAATTTCGTACAAGTGAATCTCCCGGAACGGCCGGCGGCGGGCGTATGATGGCGCAATTTCTCACCGCGGCCGATCTCCTCCCTCATTGATACGGCGCGTAAAAGCTATTTATCCGATGACAAAACCAAATTTCCGCGCCAAGGTGAATTAACAAAGACGAGGAAAAAGATGGACGAAATCGAAGGTGGTATTCTGTCGTCCGTTCCACCTGCGGCGCTGAACCTCAACCTGACGCGCGCGACGATCAAGATGGAACATTCGCGCACCTGGCAGATCGACAAATCCAACCAGGTAGACGACCTCATCATCTGCCTGGAAGGGCGAGGGCATTATCTCGTCGATGGCGAATCACGGGTGCTGGAGCCCGGTGATGCGATGCTGATTTTGGAGGGGCAGCGCTTTGTTGGCTGGAACGAGCAGGCCGTGACCTATCGCGGCGTGGCGCAGCATTTCACGCTCGATATTTATGGCCGCCACAACCTGATCGCGCAGATGGACCTGAAGCCGAAACTACGGCTGAGCCGCTGGGCGCTTTTGGAGCCGCTCGTGCGTCACTACCGGCAGAGCGCCCCGCCCTCTTCCGTGACACTCGGCCAGCACCATCTTTTCATGGTGCTTCTGATCGCCTTCATCGACGATGCCTTCCTCGGATGGGTTGACCGCCCGAGTTTCCAGCCGGAAGGCACGGAAGGCCTCGACCTTGCGGTGATGAAGGCGATCACCATGATTTCGGCCAATCCGCTGGACCCTGATATTGCCGGCAGGGCGACCGATGCAGCCCCCTATAATCGCGATTATTTCCTGCGCGAATTCCAGAAACGGGTTGGCCGGACGCCGCGGAAATATCAGGAATTCAAGCGCATGGAACGCGCCATGCATTTTCTCGAGGCAGGGCTTTCAGTCTCGGCGGCCGCCGCCGAGGTGGGGTATGGCGACCCCTATTATTTCTCGCGCATGTTCAAACGCACGCTGGGGCTAAGTCCGCGCGAGCATATGAACCGCATACGCCGCAGCCGGCATGGCAACCTGATGGCGTTTGACGAGCACGAACAGCAGAGGCTGCTTGCCGCCGAAACGGAAACGGCCCCGGCATAGCGGGGCCTTATTGCGACGGGGCCTGGAAGCTATCGGCCATCCCGGTGTGAACTATGCCGTCGTAAATGGCCGCAGCTTGAACAGGGCCTCAGGGTTTTCCACCAGTGCACGATGACGGGCCGCCTCATCTGGTAGCCAGCCGAGCGTCAGTTCAGCAAGGCGAGCATCGTCCGGATAGGCAGCCGTTTCGCGCACCGAATTATGCGGCCAGTTGGTGCCCCAGACGATGCGCTCCGGCGCATGGGCGGCGATCACCCGCGAAAAGGCGGCGACATCCTCATAGGGCCACTTCTCCCGCGAACTTTCATAGACGCCGGCGAACTTGAACCAGAGATTGCCGCGATCCATCAGCTTCAGAAGAACAGTCATTTCCGGACCGTCCGTTTTGATGCCCTTGAAGAACTTGCCGTGGTGATCGAACACCCAGCGTGAGCGGATTTTCTGAAGACGTGGCAGGTGGTCGAGAAGACCATTGCCGTCGAATTGCACCGCCACCATCCAGTCAGCCGCGTGCGCCCTCTCATCCACCGCCTCAAGCTCGGAAAGGTTCACCGCACCGCCAGGCAGATCCATGATGCGCGCGCCAACGGCACCGGCGGCGGCAAGCTTTTCCATGTCCTTCTCGGTCGTACTCGCATCGATAATGACCACGGCGCGGGCCGCTTCGCCCATCTCAGCAACACAGGCGAGCGTGTTGCCATTATCGCGCTGATGGGCGTTTCCCTGAGTGATGATGACCCGGTCGATGCCGAGCCATTGCATGAGCTTGCGATAGTCCTCCGGTCCCGGCAGGGCGCCCGGCGGCAGGCCCGGCCCGCCCGGCAAGGCCGGATAACCGGGCAGATACATATGCATCTGCGTGTCGACGGCCCCTTTCGGGAAGGCGGGCCGAGGTGCTGTGCCGCTCAGTTTTCTGACGAGTTCGCTCACGGGTCTGGCATCCTGAATTCAAGCAATGCGTCGCGGTTGATCTCAATTCCAAGACCGGGACCATCGGGAATGGCGACAATGCCGTTTACCGCCTCGATCGGCTTGCTAAGCACGGCCTGGCGGAACGGATTATAGGTGCGGTCGAATTCCATGATCGGCTCTATCGGATTGACCCGCACCGGATCTGGCGTCATCGCCGCCATGAATTGCAGCGCGGCGGCGATCTGCACGCCGGTCCCCCAGACATGCGGCACGATGCGCACGCCGTGCAGCGTGGCAAGCGTCGCAATCTTCTGTGTTTCGGAAAAGCCGCCGCAGCCGCATAGATCGGGCTGGAGAATATCCACAGCACCGGCGGAAAGCGCCTGCCACATGCCATAACGTCCATGCCAGGTCTCGCCGCCCGCAACCGGGATTGGCTGGCCCGCCCGCACCCGGGCATAGGCATCAAGCTGTTCCGGAACCACCGGTTCCTCAAACCAGTCGATACCATAATCGGCAGCGCGCTTGCCGAGCGTGATGGCTTCGGTGACGGTATAACCGTGATTGGCGTCGATCATCAGCCGCATATCCGGCCCGATGGCCTCCCGCACCGCAGCGATGACCCTGAGGTCTTCCTCGATACCGAAACCGATCTTGATCTTGCAGGCGTGAAAACCCTCTGCCCGGCGTTCCGCCATCTCCAAGGCATTGTCGGAGACGCGGTCAACGCCATCGCGCTTGAAACTGCCAGTCGCATAGGCGCGAACGCTTTCGCGCCAGCGCCCGCCGAGCAGCATCGAGATGGAAGCACCGTAGTGCTTGCCCTTGATGTCCCAGAGCGCAATGTCGATGCCGGACAAGGCAGTGAGGCTGAGGCCGCGCTGGCCCTGATCGCGCAGGGCATTATAAAGCACGGCCCAGATTTTTTCGGTCTGGCGCGGGTCCTGGCCGATAAGCCAGCCCGCATAAGCCTGAACCACGGCGGCATTCGGCCGTGCCGGGCCGAGGCATTCACCCCAGCCGACGGTCCCGTCGTCACATTCGATCTCAACCAGAATATGGGCGCGTCGATCAAAGCGCATGGATGCACTTTCAAACGGCGTGTCCAGCCGGTGCTCGAGCAGATGCGTGCGCACCGCCGTGATTTTCATGGCTCCCCTCCCGCTTGTCTCGATCAGGCCCCCTAATCAGGCTTTGCGCTTATGCGTGCCGATCAGGGCATCGAGCATGCCGATTTCCTCATTCGTCAGGTCCTTCAGCGGCGCACGCACCGGACCGGCGTTGAAGCCCTGCAGGCGCACGCCGGCCTTGACGGCGGAGACGGCGTAACCCTTGGCGCGGTTGCGGATCGCCATGAACGGATAGAAGAACTCCGTCAGGATGCGCTCGCAGGTGGCGCGCTCACCGGCACGCAGCGCCGCATAGAACTCATTGGCAAGGCCCGGCACGAAGTTGAAGACCGCCGAGGAATAGGTGGTGAAACCGGCGCCGAGATAGGCTTCGGCAAACAGTTCCGCCGTCGGCATGCCGCCGAGATACATCAGGCGGTCACCCATCTTGGCGGTGATCTGGCGCACAAGGCCGATATCGCCGGTGCCGTCCTTGAAACCGACGAGGTTCGGGCATTCGTCGCAGAGACGCGCCAGCGTATCGGCCTGCAGCACGGAATTGTCACGGTTATAGACCATGACGCCGATGCCGACCGACTGACACACCTTCTTGATATGGGCGTAAAGCCCTTCCTGCGGCGCATCGATGAGGTAATGCGGCAGAAGCAGGATACCGTCAGCACCGACCTTTTCGACAGAGCGGGCAATATCAACGGCGATCTCGGTGCCGTAACCGCAGCCGGAAACAATGGCGGTTTCGCCGGCAACTTCCTTGGCGGCGGAGACGATGGTGGGGATCTCATCCGGCTTCAGCGAAAAGAACTCACCCGTGCCGCCGGCGGCAAACAGCACCGGCGCCTTGTATCCGGCGAGCCATTCGACATGCGCCCTGTAGCTATCGGCCGCAAAACGACCCTCGGCATCGAAATGGGTGACCGGGAAAGACAACAGACCGGAGCCAAGCGCCGTCTTGATTTGTTCAGGGTTCATCATCGAAATTCCTCTGCAAGTTCACTGACTGAAAGCCACCTAAGCCGCTTGCCGCATCTTTGTCAACAACTCATCATACATCTTGTATGATGAATTTCGAAAATCTGTCACAGATCAACGCGCCAGCCAGCCGCCATCAACATTGAGAATGGCGCCATGCACGTAATCCGCCGCCGGCGAAGCCAGAAAGACCGCTGCACCGGCGATATCTTCGGAATGACCCCAACGGCCGGCCGGAATACGCTCGAGAATGGCTTTGTTGCGGGCGGCATCCGCGCGCAACGCCTCGGTATTGTTGGTTTCGATGTAACCGGGCGCGATGGCATTCACATTGATGCCCTTCGCAGCCCACTCATTCGCCAGAAGCTTGGTGAGACCGGCAACGCCATGTTTCGCCGCCGTGTAGGACGGGACGCGAATGCCGCCCTGAAACGACAGGAGCGAGGCGATATTGACCACCTTGCCGGGCCGACCTTTTGCCAACAGCTCTTTCGCAAAGGCCTGCGTGGTAAAAAACAGCGCCTTGAGATTGACATCCATAACCTCGTCCCAGTCGAGTTCGGAAAACTCGACTGAATCGGCACGGCGGATGATGCCGGCATTGTTGACGAGAATATCGAAGCCGGCATCGACAAAACTGTCCTTCGCCGCCAGCGGATCGGCGAAATCGATCGACAGGGCGCTCGCCTTGCCGCCATCCTTCGCGATGATATCAAGCGTTTCATCCGGTGCGCGGCGCGCGGCGCAGACCACCTCCGCACCGGCTGCGGCGAGCCCCACCGCAATCGCCTGACCAAGACCGGTATTCGCGCCTGTCACGAGCGCCTTACGCCCCTGAAGCGAAAAGGGATTTCTCATTTCAGATCCCCCGGCTGGATGAAGTCCATGTCGGTATAGTCGACATTGTCGCCCGCCATGGCCCAGATGAAGGTGTAAGAACCGATGCCGGCACCGGAATGGATGGACCAGGGCGGCGAAATCGCGCCTTCTTCGTTCGAAATGAACAGATGGCGGGTCTCCTGCGGCTCGCCCATCAGATGCAGGACGCGCGACTTTTCATCCATGCCGAAATAGAGATAGGCTTCCATGCGGCGGTCATGAATATGCGAGGGAATGGTGTTCCAGACGGAGCCGTCCTCAAGCATCGTATAACCCAGCACCAGCTGGCAGCTTTCCATGACAAGCGGATGGATGAACTGGTTGATGGTGCGCTTGTTGGAGGTTTCGGTCGCGCCGAGCTTGACCTCCTTGCTGTCGGCAAGGCTGACGAGCTTTGCCGGCAGGCTGCGATGCGCCGGGCAAGACGTGATGTAGAATCGGCCGGCACCATCAAACGTTACCGCGCCGCTGCCCGCACCGAGATAAAGCACGTCACCGCGATTGAGTGTGTAGGTCTCGCCGCCGGCGCTGACGGTGCCCGCCTCGCCGATATTGACGATGCCCATTTCACGCCGGTCGAGGAAGGACGGCGTCTTGGTTTCTTCCACCTTGTCCAGCGTCAGCGGCGCACCATTTGGCACCGCGCCGCCCATGACGAAACGGTCGTAATGGGTATAGATCAGCCTGATTTCACCGGAACGGAACATGTCGTTGGCGAGGAAATGCCGGCGGAGCCCTTCGGTATCCAGCGTTTTTGCATATTCCGGGTTCACGGCCTGCCTTGTCTCGACGGTCAGCATCAAACTCATCCTTCATGATTGTTGCGTATGGCACATAATATATGTTATCCGCTTTTTGTACGATCTGTATGACAAGGTCAAGAGGTGCCGGCATATCTCGACCACGCTGCGGACGTGGAACAGGCTTGGGAGAATTGCAATGAAACGGCTTCTTGTTACCGGTGCGGCGGGCCAGCTTGGCCGCGTGATGCGTGAACGCCTTGCACCGATGGCCGAGATATTGCGTCTTGCCGATCTCGCCCCGCTCAACCCGGCAGGGCCGAACGAGGAATGCGTGCAATGCGACCTTGCGGATGCGAATGCCGTGGATGCCATGGTCGCCGGTTGCGACGGCATTGTTCATCTGGGCGGCATTTCGGTGGAGAAGCCCTTCGAACAAATCCTTCAGGGCAATATCATCGGGCTTTACAATCTCTACGAGGCCGCCCGCGCCCATGGCCGGCCGCGCATCGTCTTTGCCAGCTCAAACCATACAATTGGCTATTATTCCCAGACCGAGAGGCTCGGTCCCGACGTGCCCGTCCGGCCGGACGGGCTTTACGGCGTTTCCAAATGTTTCGGCGAAAGCCTTGCCCGCATGTATTTCGAGAAGTTCGGGCAGGAGACGGCGCTGGTGCGCATCGGCTCCTGCACGCCGGAACCGACCAATTACCGTATGTTGTCCACCTGGTTCTCATACGATGATTTCGTATCGCTGATCGAAGCGGTGTTTCGCGCGCCGGTGCTCGGCTGCCCGGTCGTCTGGGGCGCATCGGCCAATGATGCCGGTTGGTGGGACAATTCGCATCTCGGTTATCTCGGCTGGAAACCGAAGGACAATGCCGAGACCTTCCGGCAGCATATATCAGCGACAACGCCGAAGCCTGCCCCTGAGGATGCGCTGGTGCGGTTTCAGGGCGGTGTGTTCGTCGACAATCCGATCTTCAAGGAAAGCTGAGATGCCGCATGAAACATTCCCGGCGCAAGCGGCGGGATTGCAAGCCGGGCAGCGAATGACGTATCGAGGACCGGTGCACGCAACCGACATTTTTTAGAACGGCGACCAAGATGACAAAAGCGACAACCTCCGAACCGGGCGCTCCACAGGGCAGAACGCTTGTGGTGAAGGTTTCGGAGGAACTCCGCAGCCAGATCGCCAAGGGCCGTTACAAGACGGGCGACCGCCTGCCCTCCGAAGCGCAGATGACGCAGGAATTCGGCGTCAGCCGCACGGTGGTGCGCGAGGCTATCGCTTCGCTGCGATCCGACGGTCTGGTCGAACCCCGTCAGGGCGCCGGCGTCTTCGTGCTGGAGCCCGCACCTGCGGAGCGGCGGCCCTTCCACAATGTTGATCTCGCACGCGTCTCCTCGCTGATCGAGATGCTGGAGCTACGCACGGCCGTGGAAGGCGATGCCGCCGGCCTTGCCGCCATTCGCCGTTCACCGGCGCAGGAAGAAAAGATCATCGAGGCCTTCGATGCCTTCCGCGCCAGCGCCGCCAAGGGCAGCCCGACGGCCGAAGCCGATTTCGCCTTTCATCTCGCCGTGGCCGAGGCGACCAACAATCCCCGCTTCAGCGAGTTCCTGCAGGTGCTGGGGCCGACCGTCATTCCACGCCGCGCCGTGGCCGAAAACGGCTCGGAAACCGTGCTTTCACCTGCCGATCTCAGCCGTCTCGTCGGCGAACACGAAGCGATCCTGATCGCCATACAGGACGGCAACGAGGATGCGGCGCGAAGCGCCATGCGCAACCACCTGAAAAGCAGCCAGACGCGGTATCGCGCCATGCTGCGCGCACCACGCTGAAACTGCCTAAACCGCATTACATGATTGAGGAGAACGACATGCAGCAGCTACCGACATTCCCCACCATTTCACCCGACGATGGTGTCGAACGCACCGTGCTTTCCGAAGCGCCGGAGCTGATGGTGGTTTCGTTCCGTTTCAAAACCGGTGCCGAAGGCAAGCTGCACAGCCATCCGCATGTGCAATCCACCTATGTCGCCAGCGGCAGTTTCCGTTTTTACCGCGATGGTGAAGCCTATGACCTGCAGAAGGGCGACAGCCTTATTGTGCCCGGCCATATCGAGCATGGTTGCCTGTGCCTGGAAGAGGGCGAGCTGATCGACTGCTTCACCCCGCGCCGCGACGATTTTCTCTGAGGCAGAGCGCGGCGGCAGGTCGTCACTCCAGTGACAAATCCCGCAGGGTGCGTGGCAGGCTGTTCATGCACTCCACCCCTGAAGGTGTGACCAGAAACTGGTCCTCGATCATCAAAGCCCCCAGCCCTTCGCCATAAAAAGGTGCTTCGAGCGCGACCACCATGCCCGGAAGAATGATTTCCGGGTTGTCGTGGGAAAAGAATGGCCATTCCTCGATACCCACACCGCCGCCGACGGAATGGCCGAAATGGCCGCGATAATATTCGCTGAAACCGTCCTTGCGCATCGAGGCGAGCATGGCGGCGTGCACCGCACCGAAGCTGTTACCGGGGCGAAGCGCTTCCAGCCCGCAGGCGAAGGCCGCTTCAAGCGCTTTGAAGATATCGGACGCCAAAGGCGAGACCGGTCCCCACGAGAAACTCCGCGCGCCATCCGATGAATAACCGTCGACCAGCGTGCCGACATCGGCCTTGATCAGCGCACCCGGCGTCACAGCCGCCGCCATATCCGACAAGGCAGGCCCCACGGATATGTAATCCCAATGCCCGCTCAGCGAAAAACCGGATTTCGCGGCATATGCCTGCACGCCGGATTTCCAGGCGTCGGAGAGTTGGCCAAGCATCGCGCCCGGTCGAACGGCGGCTGCCATCTCGACCAAGCCTGCCTCGGCGGCGGCGGCGGCCTTCCTGAGAAGTTTTATCTCGCGTTCGGATTTCACTGCCCTCAGACGTTTCAGCGCCGTCGAACCATCAATCCATTTCACGTCGGGCAGCGCCTGCCTTAGCGCTGAAAAATCGGCGGCGGGCATGAATTCAAGGTCCGCACCGATGCGCGCCGCAGACAGCCCGCGCTCTCGCAGCAGATCGGAGAGCAGGCCGAAACAGGCGGCGCGGTCGAATGTCTCCGGCCTCGGCCCGCCGCAATTATTGCGGCGATAGGCATCGTCCACCTGCGCGATGGTTCCCACACCCGACAGATCGACCATATCGATCCAGATGCGATGGCAGCGCAGATCGACATCAGGCGCGAGTTTTTTGATGGTCGGGGCGGCGTGATCGCTGACGACGGCGGCAATCCCCGCCCCCGTATCGGCCGGCACCAGCGCAATCGCCGAACCCGCCCTGCCCCACATGGTTGCCACACCGGCATGCGCGCCGACCGCATATCGAAAGGCTTCGGGCTGGAAAAGCACCAGCGCATCCATGCCCGCTTCTCGCATCAACTGCTGGGCACGGCTTCGGTCGATATCGCTCATGGGAACCCCGGTGACTGTTTAGCTGCGGTGTTTCGCTGCAGGTTTATGAACCTACGCTTTAGCAGTCACCGTGAGAGGAAAGAAGGTGGAAGATGATGTCTCCACCCCGAAGATCGTCAGTTGGAGCGAGCGGATGCCCCTTGTTTCTTCTCCCCACCGGGGAGAAGTCCGCGGCAGCGGGATGAGGGGGCAAGCGTCGAGATATGCGGAGAGCTTGCCCCCTCATCCGACCCTTCGGGCCACCTTCTCCCCGGCGGGGAGAAGAAATATGCCGCAATGCCTTGCCCTATCCGAACGAGCGGCGGATAAATCCACCGCTCGTTGTCTTTCACGCCTCCAGCCACTTCACCTGCTCGGCCGTCAGCCTGATATCCAGCGCCGAAAGACTATCCTCCAGCTCCGCAATCGTGCGCGGTCCGATCAGCGGGATGACCGGGAAAGGCTGGGCGATGACATAAGCGAGCGCGATATGGATCGGGTGCCGCTCAAGTTTCTGCGCAAGCTCGATCGCCCTGTCGCGGCGGACGAAATTGCGGTCGGAATACCAGACGCGGACGATTTCCTCATCATCCTGCTTGTCGCGCCCTGCCCGGTCGGTGAAGAAACCGCGCCCCTGGCTGGACCAGGCAAAATTGGGGATCTGGCGGGATTTCAGCCATTCCTTCCACTCGTCATCCGATGCCGCCACGCATCCCGCCCAGATCGGATCGAGCATTTCGGCGAGCGAGAAATTGTTTGAAAGCGCGCCCGGGGCCTGTTTGCCGTTCTTCTGAGCATAGGCGGCCGCCTCGTCCATGCGCTCGCGCGTCCAGTTCGAACCACCGAAAATGCCGCGAATGCGGCCGCGCCGAACCTCGGCATCCATGGCATCGACGAACTCACCGACCGGAATATCCAGATTATCGCGATGCATGAAATAGGCATCGACATAATCCGTCTTCAGACGTTCCAGCGACTGGTCGAGTTGCTTGGCGATCATATCAGGATAGCAGAGCGGCGAATGCGCACCCTTGCCGATCAGCACGATCTCCTCGCGCGGCACATTGCGGCTGGTGTGCCAGTCACCGAAAATCGCCTCGGTCCTGCCTGCGCCATAGACATAAGCCGTATCGAACAGATTGCCGCCCGCCTCGTAGAAGGCATCGAGCGTCAGGGACGCGGAGGCAAAATTGGGGAAAAATTCGAAACCGAGCGCGACCACGGAGGCGGGCTTGGCAAGGCCCGGAATCTGCCGCTTCGGAACCGCGTTTCCAGCCACGACCTTGCCGCCGGTAATGTTGGCAACGCGCGAGGTTGCCTTTTCGACGCTGTATTCAAGGCCGACCGAGGCGCGCCATTGATCCATGACACGCAGATTGCCGAGGCTGTCGGCCCAGCCCATGCCCGGTGCATCGAATTCCTTTTTGCCCTCACGGATCGCCTCACCCGCTGCATCGACCTCAAAGGAATAAAGCCAACGATCCTCCGGCAGCTCGATGGTTTCCACCTTGTCGCCCCTGAAGATATCAATCCGGCCGGTGCCGCCCTTATGGCCGGAAGCGTACCAGAAATCCTTGACCTCGATCCGGCCCTCCGAACCGATGATGCGCAGCACATTGTCCTGCCCCGCCATGATCGAGCAGGACACTTCGGCGACGATGCCGTTGGAAAATTTCAGCACGGCCGAGGCCCATTCGTCGACACCCGACTGGCCGAGATGGGCAGCGCCCGCCACCTTTTCCGGCTCGGCAAAGGGTTTGCCATCCACCGCGCCGGCAATCAGCCGCACCATCGAGACCGGATAACCGCCGACATCGAGAATGCCGCCGCCCGCCATCTCATTGGCGAAGAGCCGGTGATCGGCCCGGAACGAACCCATGTTGAAACCGAAGCTGGAACGGATGATCCGGATATCGCCAACCGCGCGGCTCTTGACCAGTTCGAGCAATTTAGCCGTCTGCGGGTGCAGGCGATACATATAGGCCTCGCCGGCAAAGACGCCTGCCTTTCTCGCCTCGTGGAAAATGGCGTCGGCATCGTAGGCGGAAAGCGCAATCGGTTTCTCCACCAATACATTCTTGCCGGCGCGGATGGCCTTGATCGCCCATTCGGCATGGCCGGTATGGGGTGTGGCGATATAGACGGCATCGATATCGGGATCGGAAAGCAGCGCATCGTACCCATGGATGATGCGCGCACCGGCGAAGGCCTCGGCCAGGCCGGGCTTGTCCGGATTGCGGGTGGCGATGGCCTCTAACCTGCCGGTACGGGAATGGGCGATGCCGTCAGCGAATGTTTTCGCGATAGTACCCGGGCCGATGATGCCCCAGCGGATCGGTTGTTCGGTCGTCATGAAATCCTCGTCTTATGTAGGTGCTTGGGAAAAGGTTCAGCGCAGGCGTTCGCCCTTGCTGTCGAAAAGGAAGGCCCGGCGGGCGGAAAGACCGACCGTCAGCCGGTCGCGATTGCCGACGTCGCGCGATTCCGGCCTCTCGATGATGAGCTGCTCGCCGCCTTCGGTACGGGCATAAACGTAGCTGGTATTGCCGAGATGTTCGGCGACATCGACATGCACGGTGAGATCGGCATCGCCCTGCCCCGCATCGGAAAAATGTTCGGGCCGGATGCCGAGCGAAACACGGGCTCCGTCGTTCAAGCGGGCCTTTGTCGGCAGGGTCAGCCGCACCGCAGGATCGCTGTCGAGCGAGAGCGTCACGCTCTCCGCGCCGCTGCCGATGATGGTGGCGTCGAGAAAATTCATCTTCGGCGAACCGACGAAACCGGCAACGAAACGGTTGGCGGGATCATCGTAAAGATCGAGCGGCGCGCCGACCTGTTCGATATTGCCCGCGCGCAGGACGACGATCTTGTCGGCCAGCGTCATCGCCTCGGTCTGGTCATGGGTCACATAGATCATCGTTGTCCCCAGCTGCTTGTGCAGCCGCGATATCTCGACGCGCATCTGCACCCGCAGCTCCGCATCGAGGTTGGAGAGCGGCTCGTCGAACAGGAAAACCTGCGGTTCACGCACGATGGCGCGGCCGATGGCGACACGCTGCCTCTGGCCGCCGGAAAGTTGCTTCGGCCGGCGCTCCATCAACTCGTTGATCTGCAGGATTTCGGCGGCGCGGTTGACCCGCTTTTGCGTATCGGCCTTGGGATTGCCATTCATTCGAAGGCCGAAGGACAGGTTTTCGGCAACCGTCATATGCGGATAAAGCGCATAGGACTGGAACACCATGGCGATGCCGCGATCCGCCGGATCGGCATCATTGACCGTCCTGCCGCCGATGCTGACATCACCATCCGATATGTCTTCCAGCCCGGCAATCATGCGCAGCAGCGTGGATTTGCCGCATCCGGAGGGGCCAACGAAGACGACGAATTCGCCGTCGGCAATATCCAGATCGGCACCGTGGATGACTTCGAGCGCGCCGTAACGCTTGACCACGTTCTTGAGCGAAAGTTCCGCCATGCGGCCTCCCCTTACTTGACTGCCCCGGCGGAAATGCCGGCGATGAAGTGACGCTGCAAGGCCACGAAAACCACGAGGATGGGTGCGGTGAGCAGCACCGCGCCGGCCATGATGCCGCCCCATGACACTTTGGTGAGCCCGATGAGGGTGCCAAGCGCCACGGGTGCGGTCATCATTCCTGGGCGGGAATTGATGAGAAGCGGCCAGAGGTAGTTGTTCCACGAGGCCAGGAAGAGGATGATCGACAGCGCCGCCATGGTGGGACGCGCCAGCGGCAGGGCGATGCGCAGAAATATCTGCCACTCCTTGACGCCCTCCACCCGTGCCGCATCGAAGAGTTCCGTCGGCATCATCGAGAAGGATTGCCGCATGAACAGCACGCCGAGCGAATTGAACAGCGGCGGCACGATCAGCGCCACCCAGGTATTGGCGAGCTTGAATTCGCGCGCCACCATGATGAACTGCGGGATGACGACGACCGCAAAAGGCAGGGTGATGGTGCCGAGAATGATGGCGATCACCACCCCGCGTCCCGCAAAGCGGTACCGCGCCAGCGCCCAGCCCGCCATCGAGGTCAGGAACACCGAAAGGACAGTGTAGATGACAGCGACGGTGATCGAGATGAACATGGCCCGCAGGAAATTCGTATCCGCCTGAAGGTTCTCGAAATTATCGATGAAGTTGGTGGACGGCACCAGCACAATGTCCGGGCTGAAAATGCCGTAATCCGGCATCGTCGAGAACACGAACATCATCCACAGCGGAAACAGCCAGATGATGGCGAGCGGCGTCAGCGCCGCATGCAGCGCGATCTTCTGCCAGAAAAGCGATCTCGATTTCGATCTCATTTCGGCTCCCTCCCGACCCATAGATTGAGCAGCGAAATGGCGATGGCGAGCGCCGCCATGGTGTAGGCAATGGCCGAGGCATAACCGAAATTGAGCGAGGTGAAGCCCTGCCGGTAAAGGAACAGCCCCAGCGTCTCCGTGCCGCCGCCTGGCCCGCCCCTGTTGGTGATGAGGAAGGGTTCAGCGAAAAGCTGCATGGTGCCGATGACCGACAGGACGACGCAGAAGAGGATGATGGGTTTGAGGAGCGGCAGGGTTATGTAGAAGAACTGCTGCCGTTTGCTCACCTTGTCCAGCGTCGCCGCCTCATAGACATCACCCGGGATGGATTGCAGCCCGGCCAGAATGATGATGGCGTTATACCCCGCCCAGCGCCAGGTAACCGCGATGATGACGAGCGCCATGGCGGCATTGGCATTGTCGAACCACGAAATGGGCGAAAGGCCGACGGAGGTGATGAGCTTGTTGATGATGCCGAAATCGGCGCTGAACATCAGCCGGAAAACGGCGGCATAGGCAACCTCGCCGACAACAACAGGCGCGAAAAAGGCAAAGCGGTAGAGTGGCCGCGCCTTTAGGAGCGGCGAATTCAGGAGCACCGCCATGACGGTGGCGAGCGCGATCATGACGGGCACCTGAATGACCAGAATGATCAGCGTATTGTAGAGCGCATTATAAAAAGCCGGGTCGGAGACGAGCCGCCCCCAGTTCATGGAGGGGGCGAACCGCCACGGATTGATGCGTGTATTCTGGAACGACAGCATGAACGAGCTGATGATCGGCCAGACCCAGAAGGTGGCGAAAATCAGGAGATAGGGCGCAAGGAACGCATAAGCGATCCTGTTCCTTGACGGCATGACGACCTCCAGATGCCGGCGGTTTTGCCGGGTAAATGGAAAAGTTTGAAAGAGGCCTGCCCCCGTTTGAGGGCGAGGCCATGGCAAGGCGGTACCGCGCGTTTCTTCTCCCAGTGGGGGAGGAGGTGGCCCGAAGGGCCGGATGAGGGGGCTAGCTCGCGGTCTATCGCTGGCCTCGCCCCTCATCCCGCTGCCGCGGACTTCTCCCCCTCGGGGAGAAGAAACGCGCGGCACCCGCTCGGTCCATCAGCTACCGACTGTTTACTCCGCGGCCGGCAAACCTGTTGCCGTTTCGATCTGCTTGGCCGCATCATCCAGCGCGGCCTTCGCATCGGGGTACCCGCCCGCAAAGTACTTCGTCTGCGTCGCCTTGTAGATCGCATCGGCATCCGACTGGAACGCCGTGCCGCGGCTTGGCACAATCTTCGGCAGGGTGGCGAGAATATCGGTCCACACAGCCTGCCCGCCCCAATAGGCCTGCTTTTCCTTGACGAAAGGATCGTCAATGGCTGACAGCAGCGAGGGAACGAGGCCGAAGGATTTCAACATCGTCACCTGCCCTTCATTGGTGGTCAGCGCGTAATCGATATATTTCCAAGCGGCCTCCTTGTGCTGGGATGTCGAGCTGATTGCGAGTGACGAACCGCCGAGATTGGCCGCATGCGGGCCATCCGGCGTCAGGCTCGGCATCAGATAGACGCCCCATTTGCCGGAAAGATCAGGAGAGCTGGAACGCACCGTGCCTTCATACCAGGCGCCATACATCTGGCTTGCGGCCTTTCCTGCCGTATTGGCCTGGATCTTTTCATCCCAGATCGCGGCCGTGATGATGCCGGCGTCTTTCATCTCCTTGACCTTTTCAAGGGTCGCGACACAGGCGGGCTTGTTGATGGTGATGCTCTGGCCATCGGTCGAAAAGTAACCGCATCCCTGTTCATTGGCGATCATGCGGAACCATTCGCTGTCGCCGTTGAAATCGGCTTGCGCCATCACCGTGCCGGGATTGGCAGCCATGACCTTTTTGCCCGCAGCGATGAAATCATCCCAGCTTTTGATGGTGGCGGGATCTACACCCGCCTTTTCATAGAAGTCGCGGCGATAGAACACCGCCACTGGACCCGAGTCCCACGGAACCGCATAGGCGACGCCGTCAACCTCTAGTTCCGTGCGCTTGAAATCAGGGAAAAGCGCCTGTTTCTCAGGCGTGTAGCCAAGCTCGGTCAGATTGGCGAAACAATCGGGGAAGCGGCTCCAGAACAGCTCCGCCTCGAAATTCTCTATGGTGACAATGTCCGGAAGACCATCACCACCGGCTGCGCAGGCGGCAAGCGTCTTGTCAAAAACCTGATTGTTTCCAAGGTCTTCAACGACGATCTTGATATCCGGATTCTGTTTATTGAAACCTTCCACCGTGGATTTCAGCGCGGAAGCCGCGACATTCCAGCTCCAGATGGTGACGGTCTCGGTTTGCGCGAAAGCCGGGGCTGCAAGAAGCAGCATAGCGGTAGACGCGCCTAGAAATTTCAAGCACATTGAAAACCTCCCTTTTTCAATTGCCGTTCTTAAGCGAACATGGGCACATTAGCGGCGGCAGGAAATCTGTCTCGTAAAAAGGGAACACCGATTTGGCGGAAAGTAAGATTGCCGAAAGAGCCTTCTACCAACCGGGTGCGAGCAGCATCGAAGGCATGCCGACAACGCTTCAGCTCTTTCATAATCACCCGCCCATCATGCTCCGCCCCCACTGGCACGCGCAGGTCGAGGTGAATTATGTGATGTCGGGATCGGTGCATTACCGCATGGGCGATCATGAACTCTCGCTCGAGGCCGGCCAGATGTGCATTTTCTGGGGTGGCCAGCCGCACCAGATGGACCGCTCCTCCGACGATTCCTTTTATGCGGGCGCGCATCTGCCGCTCGTGCATTTCTTCCGTATGCGCCTGCCTGCCGCCGTCTCCAGCCAGTTGATGGGTGGCGCCACAATGGTGAGCGCCGAAACTGACCTGGCGGATAAGGAGAATTTCGGCCGCTGGTTCCGCTATGTCGCCTCGGGTGATCCGGCCAGAGCGCAACATGCGGTGGAGGAATTGCTGCTGCGGGTGGAACGGATGTTTCTCGAACCCTATTCCGTCGTATCGTCCGCCGCCGATGCAAAACACAGAGAGGATGAGGAAGGCATGGCGCCATCCATCGGCGTGGTGCGCATGTGCGATTTCATCGCCGCCAATTTCCTCGACGATATCGACGCGACCGATATTGCCCGCGCCGCATCATTGCATCCGAAATACGCGATGAACCTGTTCCGGAAATCCACAGGCATGACGCTGATCAAATATCTGACCCTGCTACGCCTTTCGCGTGCACAGGCAATGCTGATGACCGGCAAGGACAATATTCTGCAGATCGCCATGGAAAGCGGCTTCGGCTCCGTCAGCGCCTTCAACAAGGCGTTTCGCCAGATCGCCGGCATGTCACCTTCCGATTTCCGCCGCGACATGCGGGCGACGGCGGCTTAGGGCACCTCCCTCATTCCTGTGCTTGTCACCGGAATCCAGTCGACGCGCGTCTACGCGGCGAGAGGACTCTTTTCAGCTCAAGACTTTGGCGGGCTGTATCCCTGTGACAATCACAGGGATGAGGAGGAGCCTGAAGCCTAGTCCCCAATTTCTTCCGGTTTCGGAAAAGCTCCGCCGCGCTGCCGCGCCGCCTGCCGATAAGCCCGGGGCGAACTGCCGAGCATCCGCCGGAACATGGTGGTGAAGGCGGGAATGTTTTCATAACCGGCATCCAACGCCACATTGGTCACCGCCTCGCCGGCCGCCAGCCTCGGCAGTGAAGCGAAAATGCAGGCCTGCTGGCGCCAGGTGACGAAACTCACCCCGAGTTCCCGGCGGAACAGGCGCGTGAAAGAGCGGCGGCTGATTCCCATGGCTGCCGCCCAGTCGTCGATCTCCACCCGTGCTACGGGCTTCTTGAGGAAATCGCGGCAGAGCGCAGCCAGACGCTGATTATCGGGAAAAGGCAATCCGAGCGGCCTTTCCGGCAGGCGGTTGACCTCGTCCAGCAAAAGCGCGCGCACGAGGCCCTGCCGATGAAATGCCGACGGCTGGTGTTCCTCAGCCAGCAGTTCCGAAATCAGGCTGGAGGCGAGATCGGTTATTTCCACCACCCGCGGCGCGCCGGCATGGAAGAGATCGGGATGAACGTAGATCGAGTGCATCTCCACCGTGGAAATGGTCTCGGCCTCGTGCTGCAGCCCGGCAGGAATGAGGAGCCCGTGACCGGGCGGTATCATCCAGCGCCCATCGGCGGTGCTGACCAGCACCACACCCTGACGGGCACACCAGATCTGCACCCGGCTGTGGCTGTGGGGCGGGGTTCGGTGCCCCGTGGGATAGACGCGGCAAAGCGCCAGCACCGGTTCATTGGTGCCGTCGATCAATTTCAGACTGCGTTCATGCTCGTCCTGCGTCAGCCCTGCAGGCGGCCGCGATTTGATTTTTGCCATTTGGCCCACTCACAAAGAAACTCGTCCAGAACAAAAATGCAGGCCAGAAACAATATGAATAAAAGCGGGAAGAAATAAAGACACGTTTCCCGCCCTTCCATCGGGAATCTGGAGAGGATACACCATGGCCACCGTCACCAGCGCCGGGTTCAACCCGCAACGCACGGCGTTTTCAATCATCGCTGCCGCGAGCTTCTGCCATATGCTCAACGACATCATGCAATCGCTGCTGACGTCGCTTTACCCGCTGCTGAAGGCCAATTACGCGCTCGATTTCATGCAGATCGGGCTGCTGACCTTCGCCTTTCAGGTCACCGCATCGCTGTTGCAGCCGGTCGTCGGCATGGTGACCGATCGCTGGCCCATGCCCTTCTCCCTGCCCGTCGCCATGCTGTCCACCTGCGCCGGCCTCATCACGCTCGCCTTCGCCCACAGTTTCGAGGTTCTGGTGATCGGCGCCTGCCTCATCGGCATCGGCTCGGCGATCTTCCATCCGGAAGCCTCGCGCGTTGCGCGCCTGGCATCCGGCGGCCGTCACGGCCTTGCACAGTCCTTCTTCCAGGTCGGCGGCAATACCGGAACGGCCATCGGCCCGCTGCTCGCCGCTTTCATCGTCATACCGCTCGGCCAGTCGAGCCTCAGCTGGTTCTCGCTGATTGCGCTCGTCGGTTTTGGCGTGCTTTCGTGGGTCGGCGTCTGGTATACCCGCCATCGCCGCGCCACCGTCGGCAAGGCCCCTGTCAGCCGCGCCCTGCCGCTGGCACGCGGCACGGTTATGATGACGCTTCTCGTTCTGGTGGTCCTGACCGCAACCAAGAACGCCTATCTCGCCAGCCTGTCCAGCTACTTCACCTTCTACACGATCGACCGGTTCGGTCTTGGCGTGCAGGACGCGCAGGTTCTGCTGTTCCTCTTCCTCGGGGCTTCAGCACTCGGCGTGTTCTTCGGCGGCCCGATCGGTGACCGTTTCGGCTCCCGCGTGGTCATCTGGTTCTCGATCCTCGGCGTCATTCCCTTCGCGCTGATGCTGCCCTATGCCAACCTGTTCTGGACGGCGGTTCTGGTCGTCGTGATCGGCTTCGTCTTCTCGTCGGCCTTCTCGGCCATCGTGGTGTTCGCACAGGAACTGGTGCCGGGTCGCGTCGGCCTCATCGCCGGCATGTTCTTCGGTTTCGCCTTCGGTTTCGGCGGTATCGGGGCGGCGGTTCTGGGCGTCTATGCGGACAAGGAAGGCATTGAATTCGTCTATCGCATCTGCTCCTACATGCCGCTGCTCGGCCTTTTGACGGTGTTCCTGCCGAAGCTGCCAAGCCACCGCTAAAAGCCTTGCGTTCAACGCTTTTCATCACGGCGGTCACCTGTGATACTCAGGTGATCGCCGTGATCCGTTAAGCGAAGACCGCACTCTGCGCCAAAAACCGTCAGGCCGATTTACGCAACATCAGATCGGCGCTGAGGAGAATGCGCTCGCGCATCCGGGTTGCGTCATCCGCCTCTTCATCCAGCTTCTGCAACAGAAGCTCGATCGAGAGCCTGCCGATCTCGTTATAGTTCTGCGCCACCGTGGTAATCGGCGGGCAGGCGTAACGCGACAGCGGATGATCATCATGGCCGGCGACCCGGAGATCGTAATCCGCACCGTGACCAACCTTGATCCCTTTCTGGAAGGCGGCGGCGATGACGCCGAAGGCGATACGGTCGTTGGCGCACAGAATGGTGCGCGATGGCAAAAGCCCTGCCCCATCAAGCAGCCGGGAGGCTTCATCAAAGGCGAAACGTTCGAAATCCCAGGTGACGATATCAGGGACATCGATCACATGCGGCTCGAAACCGAGACGCTGCATGGCCTCCACGTAAGCCGTGCGGCGCGTCGCAGCATTGGTGTTGACCTGCGGCATGTCGAAGAAACAGGGCGGCTCGCCCGAACGGCAGAGATAATCCACCATCAGCCCGACACTCTGGCGGTTGTCGGTGCCGACAAAGGCCGAGGTCTCATCGAGAGGCGAATCCACATAAACGATCGGAATACTGGCCGCGAGCTGCTCCAGCGTGGCGCGGTGGGATTTGACACCGAGCGGGGCGATGATGGCGCCCGCGACATTCATCGACTTGAAGGTGCGGATGGCGCGGTCTTCAATCTCCGCCTTGCCGTCAGATGACAGCACGAAGGCAAGGAACCCCGCCTCATTGGCGATGAGTTCGATACGGCTCGTCAGCGCCATATAGAACGGGTCCGTCGAGTTCGGGATGATGATGCCGATGATATTGGAGCGGCGGCGGTTGAGGTTCACGGCAAAGATATTGGGCCTGAAGCCCGATTTCTTCAGCGCGTCCTCAATGGCATCCCGGGTCTTCTTGCGGACCGAGGCCGGATCATTGAAGTATTTCGAAACGGTCGGGCGGGAAAGGCCGACGAATTCCGAAAACTCTTCCATCGTCCTGATAGATTTGGCCAAAGTGCTTGCCCCCATGAAATATTACATGTGGTATTCTATATCGACCGGCCTTCGCACGAAAAGCCGGTCGAATGTGGTTATCAACGGCCAAAAGATCATTCGGCCGCAAATTGCACTTTCATTGTAGCCGGATCGGACGGCTTTTTCGTAAAGAACGGCAGCATCTCCGAAAGCGGCAGTCGGTGCGACACCAGCCGCGCCATGACATCACCATCCGTCTCCAGAATAGCTAACGCCTGCGGAATGTTACGGTTCAGCGAATGTGAACCGACAAGCTTCAACTGACGCCTGAAGATTTCGAAGGGCGAGACAGCAATGCGGGCATCCGGCGCGCAGACGCCAAAGAACAGCGCCGTACCGCCATCGGCAACCAGCGGGATCATCGCTTCCGCAACAGCGGCGATGCCGGTCGCATCGGCCACGAAATCGAACGATTTCTGTTGCCGCAGGAGCGCTTCCGAGCCGGAAACCGCCACCTCAAGCCCGAGATCTTCGGCGAAGGCCAGCCTGCTTTCATTGATGTCGGCAATCGTCACCGTCCTGATGCCGCGCGATTTCAGCGACAAGGCAAGCAGCAGGCCGATAGGGCCGGCACCAAAAACCAGCGCGTTTTCCGGTACGATACCACTTTCGCCGATGCCCGCGCTCTGCATGCCATTGACGACGCAGGCGAGCGGTTCTGCCAATGCCGCGACATGATAGGGCATGGAACCGATGCGGTGCAGGTGATCGGCATGCACCACGCTGAATTCCGCAAAGCCGCCATTATGGGAGACGCCATAGGCCTTCAGTGTGCTGCAGAGGTTGGTAAGCCCCTTCCTGCAACTCGCGCAGACGCCACAGGGCAGATTGGGATCGACCACCACCCGTTCGCCAACCTTGATGCCAGTCACATCAGCGGCCACGGCCGCGACTTCACCGGCATATTCATGGCCCGGGATAACGGGAAAGGCACCGTCGCCATAACGTGCATGGAGTACATCGATGTCGGTGTGGCAAAGCCCCGAAGCCTTGACCCGCACGAGGGCGTGGCCCGGCGGTAGATCCGCGACCGGAACCTCCGCCAGCACGACGCGTCCCTTCTCGACGAATTGAATGGCATGCATGGTCATCTCCGGCTTTTCAGCTCATCCAGTTGCCGCCATCGACATTGTATGTCTGGGCGAGAATATAATCGCTGTCGGAAGAGGCGAGGAAAACCGCCAGCCCCTTGATGTCATCGGGCGTGGCGAAACGGCCGATCGGCACGGATTTAGCTACCGCCGCCTTCTTCTCCCCCGGCCTCAGGCCTTCCCATTTGGCAAAATGTGCATCGACCACTTCCCAGTGCTCACCATCCACGACACCGGGCGCGATGGCGTTGACATTGATGCCGTGCTTGACGAGCGCCAGCGCCGCCGACTGCGTGGCGGAAATGATCGCGGCCTTGGAAGCGCAATAAAGCGTGACGAGCGCCTCACCGCGACGGCCGGCCTGGCTCGCCATATTGATGATCTTGCCGCCGCGTGCACGGGCAATCATGACATTGGAGACGGCCTTCATCATGAAAAGCGGTCCCTTGAGATTGATGTCGAAAACCCGCTCATAGCTCTCTTCGGTAATACCGTTGATCGGCGCCATATCGAAGATAGCGGCATTGTTGACAAGGATATCGATGCCGCCGAATTCCTCATCCACCGCCTTCACCACCGCATCGATCTGACCAAGGTCAGTCACATCCAGCTTTACGGCCTTGGCAGAAGGGCCGATGGCGGCGGCAGACGCCGTCGCACGGGCGATATCGATGTCAGCGATGATGACCTTTGCGCCTTCATCGGCAAAAGCCTGTGCGAAACCAAGGCCGATACCGCGGGCGGCGCCGGTAATCAGCGCGACCTTGTTGTTCAATCTCATGTCGATCTCCGTGATGCATGGCGGACAACTCGGCCATGCTCGCTTGTTGTTAGATGCAATTTTCTCACCCCCTCATCCCTGTGCTTGTCACGGGAATCCAGTCGACGTGACTCTCATGCGGCGGAGAGAGTTCTTTCAGCCCAAGGGCTTGGGCTGGCTGGATTCCTGTGACAAGCACAGGAATGATGGCGGCGGGTGTGGGGCCACCCATGCCGCCCGCCGCCAAAGTGACGAACGGGCGGCACGCCGGGAGGACGCGGCTACTTGATGTAGCCCGCGCGGGTCATGTCACGCTCGACCTGTTTCTGTGCGCCCTCAAGCGCCGCATCGACGGTCTGCTGGCCGGAAAGGGCTGCCGCGATCTGCTGGCCGACAACCGTGCCGATGGACTGGAATTCCGGTATGGCGACGAACTGCACGCCGGTATAGGGAACCGGATCCTTGGTCGGTTTCGACGGATCGGCCGACATGATGGCCTTCAGCACCGTATCCGCAAAGGGCGCCGCCTTCTTGTATTCCGGCAGCTCATAGGTGGATTTGCGCGTGCCCGGCGGCACGGCTACCCAGCCTTCGCTTTCACCGACCGTCTTCACATAGGACTTCGAGGTCGCCCATTTGACGAAGGACTTGGCGGTTTCGAGCTTCTTCGTGCTGTTCGGAATTGCAAGGTTCCACGACCAGGACCAGCTCGACCCGTTCGGCGTCGCCTCGACCGGAGCCCGCGTGAAGGCGGTCTTGTCGGCGACCTGGCTCTGTTTGGGATCATAGACCCGGCCTGCCGCCGAGGTGGCGTCGATCCACATGGCGCAGCGGCCGGATGAAAACAGCGTCTGGTTCTCGTTGAAGCCGTTGGCTGCCGCACCGGGCGGGCCGTAAGAGGTCATCAGCGCGACGTAATCCGAGATCGCCTTTTTCCACGGCTCGCTCGTCAGCTGCGGCTTCCAGTCCATATCGAACCAGCGTCCGCCATAGGTGTTGATCATGGTCCCGAGGAAAGCCATGTTCTCGCCCCAGCCCGGCTTGCCGCGCAGGCAGATGCCATATTGCTGCTTCGACTTGTCGGTCAGCTTGGCGGCAAAATCCTTGATCTGGTCGTAGCTCGGATTATCAGGCATCTTCAGACCGGCCGCGTCGAACAGGTCCTTACGGTAAAGGGTAAACGAGCTTTCGGTATAAAACGGCACCGCGTAAAGCTTACCGTCCACCGTCAGGCCTTTTTTGATCGGATCGAGCAGATCGGCGTAATCGTAATCGTCGCCGAGATCATCGACCGGCGCCAGCCAGCCCTGCTTACCCCAGATCGGCGCTTCATAACCGCCGATGGTCATGATGTCGAACTGGCCGCCATTGGTGGCGATATCGGTGGTGACACGCTCGCGCAGGACATTCTCTTCCAGCACGATCCAGTTGATCTTGTTGCCCGTTTCCTTCTCCCAGGCGCTGGAAAGCTTCTGCATAATGATCATGTCGCCATTGTTGACGGTGGCGATGTTGATTTCTTCCGCCTGCGCAAGACCGGCGAAAAGGCCGATGCCGACCACGGACGATGACAGAATTCCCATAAATTTGTTCATGATACCCGCTCCTCCTTTACGGATGTCCACGCACAACAATACATGCGTAAATTTTTTATCCTTCAAAACTCACTCCTTTGTCAACATACGAAAATAAAACCAATCACGGCCACGTCGCCGAAAATACCATAAATGATTGTTTTACCGCGAATAACATCTTCAAAAATTATTTCATCGAGCAGCCATCCCGCTGCGATGCAGCAAAATTTTTATCACCACATATATTGACGCGCGTAAATTTTTGAATGATATCCGAAAGCAAGAGTCCGCGAAATGGCGGGATTTTCCTCGCCCGAAAGGCCGGGACCGAATGCATGAGGAGTAGACGATGAGGCAGACATCCGCACTGGCGCCGCACACGAAAGGTCCGACCATCACGGCAGGTGAAATCCTCGTGGAAATCATGGCGACGACGGTGGGCGACGGGTTTCTCGAACCGCAATCGCTGATCGGCCCCTTCCCGAGCGGCGCACCGGCCATCTTCACCGATCAGGTGGCGCGTTGCGGCGGAAGCGCCGGCATCATTGCCGCAGTTGGTGACGATGATTTCGGCCGTCTCAATGTCGAAAGGCTTCGCCGCGACGGCGTTGATGTCTCGGCCATCGCCACAATAGCCGACCGGCCGACGGGCAGCGCCTTCGTGCGTTACCGGGAAAATGGCGCACGGGACTTCGTTTTCAACATAGCCCATTCGGCGGCGCGCGAAACGCATATGACGGATGAAGCGCAGGCCCTCATTGAAAAAGCCGGGCATGTGCATGTCATGGGATCGGCCTTCGCGATTGCCGGTATTGGCGAGATCATTCTGGAAGCGATCAAAAGCGTCAAGGCGCGCGGCGGCTCGGTGTCCTTTGATCCGAACATCCGCAAGGAACTGGCGCAGGACGATGCCGGCCGCAGGCTGATCGATGATCTCCTTGGTGTCACCGATCTTCTGCTGCCTTCCGGCGAAGAGCTTCAGGCCGCCTCAGGTCTGGATGACGAGGACGCAGCGATCGAAAAGCTCCTCGCCTCCGGGATCGGCGAGATCGTGCTGAAACGCGGTGCGGATGGCGCAAGCCATTTCAGCCGTACCCATGGACGTATCGATGCCCCCGGCCTGAGGGTTCGCGAAGTCGACCCGACCGGTGCCGGCGACTGTTTCGGCGCAACCTATCTCACCTGCCGCCGCCTCGGCATGCATCCACAAAAGGCGCTCGCCTACGCCAATGCCGCCGGCGCGCACAATGTCACTCGCCGCGGCCCGATGGAGGGCGCCGTCAGCCTTTCCGAACTCGACGCCTTTCTGGCCGCGCAACTGTCGGAGGAAATCCTGTGACCGGCATACTCGAAAATCTCGCCGCCGCGCGCCGCTCCGGCAGGCCCGCTGGCATCACCTCAGTCTGCTCCGCCCATCCCGTGGTTTTGCGCGCCGCAATTCGCCGCGCCGCCGCCGGCAAAACACCGGTGCTGATCGAGGCCACCTGCAACCAGGTCAATCACCTCGGCGGTTATACCGGCATGACACCGCGGGACTTCGTCACCTTCGTCAACAGCATTGCCGAGGAAGAAGGATTGCCCCGCGAACTAGTGATCTTTGGCGGCGATCATCTCGGCCCCAATCCCTGGCGCAGGGAAAAGGCCGAAGATGCGCTGACAAAAGCCGCCGCGATGGTCGAGGCCTATGTGGCGGCGGGTTTTCGCAAGATCCATCTTGATGCATCGATGGGCTGCGACGGTGAGCCGGCAGCGCTGGACGACGTCACGATTGCCAACCGGGCCGCGAAACTCGCGGCCGTCGCCGAAAAGGCAGCCATCGAGTCCGGCTTGCCAAAACCGCTTTATATTCTCGGTACCGAAGTGCCGGTGCCGGGCGGCGCCGATCATGTGCTCGACACGGTTGCACCAACGGAGCCGCAGGCAGCGCGCCAGACAATCGAGCTTCACCGCGAAATCTTCGCACGGCATGGTCTTTCCGATGCGTTCGAACGGGTCATCGCCTTCGTCGTACAGCCCGGCGTGGAATTCGGCAGCGACAATGTCGTCGCTTATAATCCACAGGCAGCCATTGCCTTGAGCGCCGTGCTGGATGCCGAACCACAACTGGTTTTCGAGGCCCATTCCACCGATTACCAGACACAGGCCGCTCTCACGACACTGGTATGCGATGGATATCCCATCCTGAAAGTGGGTCCCGGCCTGACCTTCGCCTATCGCGAGGCGCTTTACGCTCTCGACATGATCGCATCCGAGATGGTCAGCGACTATGGCGATCGTCCCCTGGCGCGGACCATGGAAGAGCTGATGCTCTCCTCGCCCGGTGACTGGCGCGGACATTATCATGGCGATGACATCACGCTCCGATTGCAGCGCCACTACAGCTACAGCGACCGTATCCGCTATTACTGGACGCGGCCGGAGGCGCTTGCGGCCGTTTCCGCCTTGCACAAGGCACTGGATGGGAAGACAATTCCCGAGACCCTGCTGCGGCAGTATCTCGGCGAGCTACCGCTCGCGACGGTTGCGGGCAAGGATATGGAGGAGGTTCTGGTCGCGGCGGTGGATCAGGTACTGGCGACCTACCACGCAGCAACGGGCGAAGGTCGCCACTGAGACAATCATTGAGTTTGGATGCCCCAGCGGGTGTCTTTCTGGGAGGGGACTATCATGGCAACACGGAACACGAGCGGCCTTGCGCGGGTGATGCTAGCGCCGTCGGTCCTGCTTTTGCTGGTATGGATGATCGTGCCTTTGGCGATGACCCTGTGGTTCTCGTTCCAGAACTACAATCTGCTCAACCCTGCCAATGTCAGCTTCGCCGGCCTGTTCAATTACCAGTATTTCTATACCGATCCGGCCTTCTTCCAGTCGATCTGGAACACGCTGCTGATCGTCGGCGGCGTGCTTTTGATCACCGTCATCGGCGGCATCGCCATTGCGCTGCTACTCGACAATGACATCTTCGGTCAGGGCATCGTGCGCATCATGATCATCTCGCCCTTCTTCGTCATGCCGCCTGTCGCAGCACTGGTGTGGAAGAACATGATCATGCATCCCGGTTACGGCGTGCTTGCCGATCTGTCGCGCTTCTTCGGCCTGCAGCCGGTCGACTGGTTCGCGCAGTTTCCGCTGCTCTCCATCATCATCATCGTCGCCTGGCAATGGCTGCCCTTTGCCACGCTGATCCTGCTCACCGCCCTCCAGTCGCTCGATGGCGAGCAGAAGGAAGCGGCCGAGATGGATGGCGCCAACTTCATCAACCGCTTCATCTACCTGACGCTGCCGCATCTTGCCCGCGCCATCACCGTCGTCATCCTCATCCAGACGATCTTCCTGCTCGGCGTTTACGCGGAAATCCTCGTCACCACCAATGGCGGCCCGGGTTATGCCTCGACCAACCTTGCCTTCCTCATCTATCGCACGGCGCTTCTGGGCTACGACGTCGGCGGCGCATCGGCCGGTGGCATCATCGCCGTCGTGCTCGCCAATATCGTCGCCATCTTCCTGATGCG